>JAEEXJ010000099.1 GCA_016291475.1 Lachnospiraceae bacterium
TTCCCACGCCTGCTATGGTGGGAATCTGTGAAATCTGACCGCCTGCGATCACAAAAAGTATGCATCCTATGATAACGCAGACCAGATCCGTTATGATCCTGACATACTGGAACTTACCCTTTTTCCAAGTATTTACGATAATAAGTGCCACCGCATCATATGTGGAAACACCAAGATCCGCGGTCATATAAAATGCCGAACCGAAGCAGATGATGACAACGCCCACAACAAGGCAGATAACTCTTACAGGCATTGAAGGATCTACGATCACGGTCTGAAGGAATTCATAAGTAAACTGTGTGATATACCCCAAAAGGAACAGATTGATAAATGTGGCTATTCCTATGTAATGTCTGTCAAAAACAAGAGCGAACACCAGCATTACCGCGTTTGTGATCACATAAAGAGTTCCGAATCCTATGGGGACCGCAGCATCAAGTCCTGCCATAAAAGACTGGAAAGGATCCACACCCAGTGCCGCGATCTTAAAGATCCCGACACTTATCGCACATATGATAACTCCGAACAGTGACATGCCTATTCTTTTGTTACTGATCTCTTTTTTGAATTTAAAAATTTTCTTCATTTTCTGAGCTCTATCTTCTGAAGAACCCTCGGAATAAGGCACTGTACCTTACCCTTATATTTAATATTTACATAGTCCGCAAAATCTTCCGGATCCGCACTGTTTTCCGCAAACATATCCCAGTGCCCCGGGATGACCAGTTCGGTATCGCATTCACCCGCAAGATCCGCCGCTTCCTGATAAGTCATATTGCCGATCGTATCATTGCTGAGACGTTTTGCATCCCTGCCGTTAATGGGAAGGAGCTGAACATCTATCTTACCGAAGTGCCTGAGCCTGAGAAGCATTCCCTCATATCTGACGGTGTCTCCCGCGTGATGGATCCTGAATCCGTTAACTTCTATAATGTACTGAAGGCATGAATACTCCCAGGTTCCCGGATCTCTGTCGAGAATCTCATGTGCTGCGGCAATGGCGTGAATCTTGATATCACCTATCTGACATACTTCATCGTCATCGATCCCGATCGCATACTCAGGTTTAACTCCGTCGGCAAGTACCGCGGTTCTGTGTTTCCTCGGATAAACAAAACGGGCATCCGGGTTGACTTTGGCCCATATCTTCCATGCTTCATGATCTATGTGGTCAAGATGATCGTGGGTACCTATAAAAATATCCACATCCTTAAGTTCCTCCGCAGGGATCGGGGGCGGCGTCTGCCTAGAATCCATGGGAGTTGCGAAATAATCGATCACTATGGTCTTCGTTCCGGTCTTGATCATAAGTCCCATCTGACCGAGCCAATATAATTTGAGGCTCTTTACCTCGTGAAGTTTGTCCATACTCTGTCCTCATACTCGGGAAGGCCTTTCTGTTCCCTTCCGAGCGCTATACTTTCCATCAGAAATACCATATTGGTTGCAAGAGTTCTCATAACCTGCATACCTTCATAGTCAACCTTTCCCTCACCGGGATCCCAGCCGTAGATGTTGTTCCAATACCAGCTGGTCGCAACGGGCATATTTGAAAGGGTAAAAAATTTATTCAACTCATCAAAGGTTGCTGTACATCCCGAGCGCCTTGCGCTCACAACGCTCGCACCGACTTTGAGACTTTTATCGAAATGAGAACTGTAAAATACTCTCTGGAGTGCAGACATAAGTGTACCGTTAGCGGATCCGTAGTAAACGGGCGATCCGATCACAAGTCCGTCAGCCTCTTCGAATTTCCGGGAGATTTCATTGACAATATCATCAAATACACATTTGCCGTTCTTTCTGCAGGTTTCACAGGCAATGCAGCCTCTTATGTCCATGCGTCCGAGAAGAATGGTTTCGTATTCGACATTCTTTTCTTCGAATACTTTTTCCATCTCGTGAAACGCAAGAGCTATGTTGCCGTTTTGCCTGGGACTTCCGTTGAGCATGAGAACTTTAAGTTTCTTATCCATGTTTGCCTCCCTGTCGAATGCATACACAAAATCAGACGATAGTGATAATAATGCATTATCGGAAACAATACTTCCAAAAAATTGTCTACATTACCCCATTTTTTGAAATACCGAAGGGGACGGTTTCTATTGGGCAGTGAATCATTGACCAACAAAAAACCGTCCCCTCCGGCATTTCAAACAGTTATTATATATTCTCCGTTTTCATCGGAGAATTTCTTGATCTTTACTCCGAAGACATCTTCTACCACTCCGGATGCAATAATTTCATCAGGTGTTCCCACCGTAACTATCTTCCTGTCCTTCATGACAACTATCTCATCGGCATTTTCCAGCGCCGAGGAAATCTCGTGCAGGACCAGAACTACCGTCTTACCCTCATCCCGAAGTTTCGAATAGATATCCATGACCTTTCTTTTGCTCGGAATATCAAGGAATGTGGTAGGTTCATCGGCTATTATATACGGACTGCACTGGGCAAGCTGCATGGCAATGAAAGCTCTTTGCCTTACGCCCCCCGATAACGCATCCACGGTCACTCCCGAATAATCGGATATTCCCGTTTTTTCAATGGCCTCTTTTACTATGCGTTTATCCTCATCACCGGATCTTCTGGAAAATCCCAGATACGGAAATCTGCCATGGGATACAAGAGTTCTTACGGATATCGAAGGGATAACGGAATGCACCTGAGGAAGAAACGACAATCTCTTTGCTCGTTCTTTGGGTGGAAGACTCAGATAATCCTCGCCGTTTAAAAGAATCTCTCCCGAAGATACTTTACTGCTTCCGTTTAATGTCTGAAGAAGCGTTGTCTTACCGCAGGCATTTGGTCCGATCAGGACCGTGAGCTTTCCCGGTTTTATTTTCAGATCGATATTCTCAAGAAGCGTGATGCCGTTTTTGGATACCGTAATGTTATTAAATTCAAGCATTTAACCTGCGGCCTCCTTTCTTAATGATAAGAAGGTACATGAAGAAAGGTCCGCCGATAAACGACATGATTATACCCGCCGGGATCTCGTAGGGTGAAAACAAAACCCTTGCAAACAGGTCGCATATCATTACAAAAGATGCCCCCATAAGAATGCTGCAGGGTATCAGGATCTTTGCATCATTTCCGAACAGTCTTCTGCAAATGTGGGGGACGATCAGTCCCACAAAACCCAGCACACCGGCATAGCTTACAACACATCCCGCCAAGACACTTGACACTATCATCAAAATAAATCTGACGGCGGGGACTCTCATTCCAAGCGATCCTGCAACCTCATCTCCAAGCCCGAGCATATTTAAAGGTCCCGCCAGAAGTACCGCACAGACCGCAAAGAGTGCTATTAGAATTCCGGGCACGGTGATGTCCTTAAAGGATACTCCGGATAAGGAACCTATCAGGAATGAATTGATGTTAAGCGCTATATCGGTATCCAGGGTTTTGATAAGATTGATCCCCGCGGACAAAAAGCTTGAGACCGTGATTCCTGCAAGGATTATGGTGATCCTGGATGTATCCGCAAAATACGCAAGTGCAAAGATCATAAGAGTAGCAAAGAGTGCACCGCAAAATGCAAAAACAGGCCGCAGGAACACTTTTTCCGGAAAGAATGCCAATGCCAGCATAACGAAAAATCCCGCACCGGATCCCACACCTATGGTATTCGGGCTTGCAAGTGCATTGTTCATAACACCCTGCAGTATCAATCCGGAAATCGAAAGTCCCACTCCGGCAAGAAGTCCGGCAATCACTCTCGGAAGGCGCACATCCCTTATTATGGTGGTCGATATGGGAGAAGCCTCCGGTGATAAGAAAGCACCAAGTACATCCTTTACGGATACCTTAACGCTTCCGAAGGAAAGACCTGCAATGAAAGCCACAGCAAGAAGAATAAACAGACCCGATATATATATGATCTTTTTGTCAGAAGTTTTCTTATCCTTCATCGTTTAATAATTCCCAAAATTCATCCCCTGACAGAACTCTGCTTTCATTAAGGCAGATATCCGCAGCCTTTTTCAAGATCTTATGACGTCTGTGGGGATCCGAAACCTTCTGCCTCACAAGAGGTCTAATTCCGTCAAGATAATCAAGGATATCCTCGATGTTAGCCGGTATCAGCTCTTCAATCTCTTTTCTCAGTTTGATTGCAACCTGAGGACTCGATCCCGAGCTGGAAACCCCGATCACAAGATTTTTTCTCCTTATAACCGAAGGGAATATAAAATCGCATTTATCCTTTTTATCGACAACGTTGACCTGAATATTCTTTTCCCTGCACAGATCAAAAACAATCTTATCGACCGCTTCATCACCTGTTGCCGATATTACAAAATCTGCGCCGGAAATATCCTCCGGCGCAAATCTTTTGATGATACATTCCACATCCGCAGCTTCGGAAATCTCTTTTTTGATCTCAGGTGCAATAACTTTGATCTTTGCACCGAGGCCGGTCAGTCTTTCGACTTTCTCAAGAGCTATATTTCCGCCGCCTATTACAACTATGATTTTATTATCCAGTTCATGGAAGAATGGAAAATATGCCATATCATTCTCCGTACAAAATAACTGCCAGTTTTTCGTAAGCTTCGGCCCAGCGGGCATTTGGCTTGGAATTATAGAGTTCTTTTTCTATCTCGTAATAATGTCCGTTCTTTACGGCAGAAAGTCCGGACCATGCGGGATTATTAATGAGCAGATCCTGAACATTTGCAAGAGCGGCTTCCTTATCCTCACCCTGAGTGGTTACGAATATATAATCGGGATCTGCTGCAACTATTGCTTCAAGGCTCAGATCGTCAAGTATGGCGCCGTTGGAATCCGCTATATTAATGCATCCGAGATCTGCAAGTATTTCTCCGCCGACAGTTCCCTCACTGCCCTTTGCTTTCACCGAACTCGCTGCAGCGCGAATGAACAGGACTGTGGGGTGTGTATCGGGGACAGCAGCTATGATCTCATCTATCTGCTCTCCGATCTGTGTTCCGTACTGCTCGTAAAGATCTTTTCTGCCTGTGATATCCGTAAGTATATCAAGCACGCCAAGATAATCGTTAAAATCCGATACTTCGAAATATGCTACATTAAGTCCTGCGGATTCAAAGGTATCCTGAAGTTCCACCTGAGCATCGGTACCGGCACTTGCGATCACAAAATCGGGCTGAGCCGCAATAAGCGCTTCTACATTGGGTTCAAGCATTCTTCCAAGATCTATCGTGCCTTCCGCAAGATCGTAATTTCCGAAAGCATCACTTACCGCAGCACTCACTTCACCGCCTGCAAGCATCCATATATCGCAAAAGCTTCCGAGGAGTACCGCTACCTTTTCGGTTTCCTTAACCGTGACTTCTCTTCCGAGAGCATCGGTAAAAACATACTCTTCTGCCGTTTCTTCATCCGAAACCGTTTCGATATCCACGACGGTTTCTGTGCTATCAGCATTCTCTTCAGATATAACCGCAGGCTGTTCGTTAACAGCATCTTCTACTCTTGTTCCTGAATTTCCGCATCCTGCCACAAGGAGAAGGGAGGTGATGACGGCGGTCGTTCTTATAAATACATTTCTATTCACTTTCTAATAACTTCGCTTTCTGTCAATAATAATATTTCTCGGATATGATCCTGAGATCTTCCTTGGTCACAACCTTGTCCTCAACATGGAACGAGTTAAGCACAGGGTTTTCGGCCATAAGAGACAGGATAAAATAGCTTGCATTCTTATCAAATGAAAGCCTTATATCCTCTTCTGAAGGTCTGGAAGGAGATTCGGGATGAGAATGCCAATTGCCGAGAGGCTTAAGACCGTTTGCACGCATATCCTTAACCGCATCAAGCTGTTCTTTGGGATCAAGGGTGAAATGATCATCCGCATGATCGACATTTGTAAGGAAATACACTTTCTTTACCGTTTTTCCATCGGGTGTATCTTCTCCGGCGATAAGGCCGCAGGACTCTTCAGGTAAATGTTCTCTTGCATATTTTACGATATCGTCGTAGAAACGATAGTCTATTCTTACGATTCCCATCTTATCTCCTAAAACTTTTATTAATGTGATTTAAGATCACAAACCGCCTGCCCATAATCAATAGGCTTAAGGATGGTGGGATGATCTCCGCAAACAGGGCAATTATGAGTATCCTTAGGCAATTTGATCTTGTGGAATTCCATGGTGAGTGCATCGTATGTAAGGAGATAACCGGTAAGAAGCTCACCTACTCCCACGATGTATTTGATAGCCTCCATTGCCTGAAGACTTCCGATAACACCACCCATCGCTCCGATGACGCCTGCCTGCTTACAGGTAGGAACCGCATCCTTTGGCGGGGGATTCTTAAATACACATCTGTAGCAAGGTCCCTGTCCGGGAACATAAGTCATAAGCTGACCCTTGAATCTGATTATGCCGGCGTGTGAGAAAGGTTTCTTCTCGATAACGCATGCATCATTAATAAGGAACTTAGCGGGGAAATTATCCGTACCGTCGATAATAAAATCATAATCACGGATAAGATCCTGAATATTGTCCGAGTAAACGAATTCCCTGTAGGTATTTACTACTACATCAGGATTCATTGCATTCATCGTCTCTTTGGCAGACTCTACTTTTGCCTTGCCGAGGTCTGCAGTCTGATGAATGATCTGTCTCTGAAGGTTGGAAAGATCTACCGCATCCGCATCGACTATTCCGATGGTTCCTACGCCTGCTGCCGCAAGATACATTGCAGCCGGTGCTCCCAGGCCTCCGGCACCTATGATAAGCACTTTGGCATTAAGGAGTTTCTTCTGTCCCTTTGCGCCCACTTCCTTCAGAATGATATGTCTTGAATATCTCTCAAGCTGTTCATCTGTAAGAGCCATCAGCATCCACCTCCCATGAAGTAAAGAAACTCTACATTGTCTCCGTCCTTAAGAACGGTGGATTCTTTCTTATCCGCCTCTACAAATTCCTCATTGATAGAAACGGTAACATACTCGGGCATCTCAACCTTCTCAGCTTCGAGAAGTTCGGGAAGGGTCAGTCCGTCCTTATATTCTTTCTTTTCACCTGTAACCGTAATGATCATTTTTCATTCTCCTGTATGTATGAATTGTTTCGGATCAGTCCCCAACCTTTTTAACGTAAAGGGTATAGGTTCCGTCTCCGTTATCATCGAGCTTCAAGATCTGATGTCCTTCATCCTTGATGGAACGGGGCACATTCTGTACCGGCTCTCCGTCATTCATTCGAATTGCGAGTATCTGTCCGTCATCAAGTTCATCAAGTGTTACCTTAGCCTTAACAAAAGTAAGGGGGCAAACCTTGTCGGTAATATCAACCTGTTCATCAAATGCTATATCTGCCATTTAAATCACCTTCCTTTATTTTCCTTCATATGCTGCCTGAATCTCTTTTCTAAACTCCTCTTCACCGACTCTCTGGAGAGTCTTTCTGAATCTTTCTCCCGCATTTGCATGCTTGTCGAAAAAGTCGATAGCCGCATCCGCTACTCTGAAAAGAGTTTCTTTGTCTTTAATAATGGGAACGATCTGCTCGCCCTTGTAAATCTGATTTCCGAAAAGACCTCCGAAAGATACTATGTATCCGGGCTCGTAATCCCAGGAATCAACGGGACAGCTCTTTACGCAGCGTCCGCAGTTATTACATTTGGATGTATCGAGAACAACCTTGCCGTTATCATCAAGTGACAGTGCTCCTTCGCGGCAGGCCTTGATACATACTCCGCAGGAGATACAACTCTCCGGCTTGTAATCGATAATGTATCCGCCCTTTACTCCGAGATCGTTCTCCTCACTCTTAAGACAGTTGTTCATACAACCGGTAACACCGAATTTGAATTTGTGAGGAAGCTCTCTTCCGAAATATCTCTCATCAAATTCCTTGGCCAGTTCATAACTGTCGATACATCCGCTGGGGCATATTGCCGAACCCTGACAGGCTGTTACGGTTCTTACTCTGGGGCCGCATACACCGGGTTTAACTCCCCCCTCAAGAAGCTTTGCCCTTACCTCTTCAATATCGTTGAAATTGATAAAGGGAATCTCTACGCCCTGACGGGAGGTCATATGTACATAACCGTGTCCGTATTTCTCCGCAACCTCCGCAATGGTCTTGATATTCTCGGCGGTAAGATTACCACCTACAACAGCAAGCCTTAAGGAAAAGTATCCCTTTTGCTTCTGTCTCATGAATCCGCCTTTTTTCAGTGATGAATAATCGATCTGATCTGCCATTTCTTCCTCCTACGCACCCAAGCCAATCTTGGAAAGTGCTTTATCAAAATCATCTTTGAGATCTTCTATATCTTCTATCCCGACGCTGATCCTTATCAGATCGTCGAAAACCCCCGCATCCTCTTTTTGCTTCTCCGTTGAATGAAGACTTATTGTGGAAGAAGGGTGAAGAACCAGTGTCTTGGTATCTCCTATATTGGACAGTCTGTATGCCAGTTCAAGTTCATCGAGAAGTTTAAAGGCGTTTTCCTTGGATCCCACACGGATCGTAACGATTGCTCCGTATCCGACCTTTAAAAGTTTTTCGCCTACTTCGTGCCACTTGCTTGATGCAAGTCCGGGATAATTGACGCATATCTGCGGATATCTTTTTTCCAGATACTCGGCCAGTTTTCCGGCATTCGTACATTGGCGTTCCATTCGAAGTCCAAGGGTTTCCAATCCTATCTGATTCAGATATGCCGTCTGCGGCGCCATACAGGCTCCGGCATTCCTGAAAAGTCCTGCACGGAGTTTTGCCAGATATGCATAAGGTCCGAATTTTAAATAATCCTTCAATATCGGGAATTTCTCTTTATTCCACCTGAACTTACCGCTGTCGGTAAGAATCCCGCCTATCGCATTGCTGCTTCCGTTAATGTATTTTGATGTGGAATTGATAACTATATCCGCACCGTGTTCAAATACTTTGATGAGATACGGAGTTGCCACGGTGTTATCGATGATAAGCGGAATACCGTGTGAATGTGCGATCTTTGCAAGTTCATCGATGTCCGTAACATCCAGGCAGGGATTTCCGATCGTCTCCGCATAGAGGAGCTTGGTGTTTTCGGTTATCGCATTTTCGATCTGCTCGAAATTATTATTCTCGATATAGTTAGTCTTGATTCCGAACGCTTCAAGATCTCTGAAAAAATCAATCGTACCTCCGTAGAGACTTGAGCTTGATACGATCTCATCTCCGCTTTCCAAGATATTGGTCAGCGCACAAAAGATCGCCGACATTCCCGATGAAGTCGCTACGCTTCCGACTCCGCCTTCAAGCTTAGTAATTCTGTTTTCAAAGGCGGCTATGGTAGGATTTGCCACTCTTGTGTAGCAATATCCCGGTGTCTTGTTAGAAAAGATCCCTTCAAGATCTTCCGCACTTTGCTGGTAGAAAGCGCTTGTCTGATATATCGGAGTCAGGGTCGATCCGTATTTTTCCTTTTTGTCTACTCCGCCGTGGAGAAGTGCCGTATTAAAATTCATCTGTACTCATGCCTCATATGTAGTGATCAACTGTCCGGCGCTTTGTTTCGATGTATTCAGTATAGATAAATCCAATAATGTTGGGAAATACCTAAAACAAAGAACAGGTTATAGTCTCAGGCTATATCTGTTGTAAAAAAGAGAAATCCGTTTTGGGGATTTCTCTTTGATCTTCACATCAGATTACATAATCCAAAATACTGTGATTAAAGTAATTGATTATAAGGTTCCTGTAATATGCGAAATCTTCACCGCTTCTCAGCCTGGGTCTGGGTATCTCAATCTCGATGATCTGATCGACCTCCGCAGGTCTGGGTCTCATAACCACTACTTTATCTCCGAGAAAAATTGCTTCATCGATATCATGAGTTACCATGATCATCGTTGTCTTCTCCTCTTCCCATATCTTGCCGATCTCAGTCTGCATGTTCATCTTAGTAAGAGCATCCAAAGCCCCGAGAGGCTCATCGAGGAGCAAGATCCTGGGATGTCTCATAAGCGCTCTTGCGATGGAAACTCTCTGTGCCATACCTCCGGAAAGCTGTCCGGGGTATACTTTCTCGAAATTCTCCAGATCAACCTTTTTCAGATAGGTATGAACAAGCTCACCGAGTTCCTCCTTGGATCCTTCAAGACCGAGAGTAAGATTGTCTTCTACGGTAAGCCAGGGAAGAAGCCTGTGATCCTGAAAGATCACGCCTCTGTCGAGCCCTGCTTTTTCCACTCTCTTTCCGTCAAGAAGTATATCGCCGTTATAGTTCTTCTCAAGACCGGCGATCAATCTAAGCAGTGTAGTCTTTCCGCATCCGCTGGCACCGATTATCGATATAAACTCTCCTTCTTTGACATTGAGATCAACCTTTCGTATCGCCTCTACATCCTTATCGGGAGTGTGAAATACCTTGGAGACGTTTTTTATTTCCAAAATGTTTTTTTCACTCATAGTTACACCTGCCTACCGCTTATTGTTTTACTTGACGGTCTTTCTTTTCCACTTAAGAGATCTTTGTTCGATCTTACGAAGTATTACATCGATTGCAACGCCTATAACACCGATAACGATCATGAGTGCTATAAGATTATCGGACCACAGAAATTCTCTTGATTTCATCAGAGCATATCCGAGTCCTGTAAGGCCGCCGAGCATCTCTGCCGCAACAACGGCCATCCATGCATTTCCGGCTCCCAGCCTGAGTCCTGTAAAGATTGAGGATACAGCTGAAGGAAGAATGATCTTTCTTAAGAAAATACTTCTTTTAAGTTCAAGTACTTCGGCAAGCTCACAATACTCAACCTGCACGCCTTTGATTCCCTGTAGAGTATTAAGGTAAATGGGGATAAGTACGCCTCTTGCGATGATAAGCTCCTTGGATACTTCTCCGATTCCAAACCAGAGAATAATGAGAGGCATCCATGCATAGAGGGGAATCTGTCTGATGACATTGATGATAGGTGAAAATACTCTCTCCGCCACTTTATTAAGACCGCTGAACACTCCGAGTATCAGTGCTATACCTGCGCCCCAGAGGTATCCGATAAATACTCTTTTACCGCTGATCGCAAGATCTTTGCCCAACGTACCGTCCGAGATTATTCTAAAAAGTGCTTTAATAACTTTAAGCGGTGAGGGTAAGATCACTTCCAAAAGAAGTCCGGATCCGGACAGAACCTGCCACAAGATCAGCAGCAATACCGGAACGGCAATGGTATTTATAAGTGCGACAAACCTCGGCCCAAGATCATTACTACCGAAATCGCCGGTGAATTTTTTTAATATTTTTTCCTGCTTAACAGGCACTTCCGCAGTTATCTCTCTAGCCATATATATTCCAGTCCCGGGAGAGCAAAGATGCTCTCCCGTATTTTTATTTACTCAAAAAAGTTAGGATTAAAGAATGTTTCCTTATCAACTCTGCCTTCTGCAGTAAACTCCTCAGTATTCTCGATAAGCCAGTTCTGATAATTGTCGGTATCATCAATAAGTGTTGAAAGAGGAGCCGAAGCCGAATAGAAAGTTTCCGCACTTCTGTTGTTATACCAAATGGTATTTTCTGCAGGCTCTCTTGTAATGGTCTCAAGAACGGCTGCTGTCTCTTCGGGATTCTGAATTATATAAGCATTAACAAGCTGACGAAGCTTAAGCACTGCTTTGATCAGGTTGACATGAGTATTTGCAAACTCGGTGGGAGCAAAAGTAACGGATGCTCCGCCGTAATTGGTGTAAACACCGTTCTCCTTGGCATTTGCTATTTCACGGAAGTTGCCGGAAATAATCTCGTTGTTAATATTTGCGAAAGGATGAACGGAAATAGCATCAACCTCACCTGCCTCAAGAGCAGTCTTTATATCATTGTTTGATACATTCGCATAAGTCCAATCCGTTCCCTCGGCCCATCCGAGTTCGGCGGTCTGCTCAATGAGTGCTACATACTGGCATCCTGCTTTCCAGCTTGCGATGGTTCCGCCCTTAAGATCTGCGAGGGTCTGATAAGGTGAATCTTTAGCTACAAGGATGGTTACGATTCCGGGCGCGGGATCTTCAGAAAGTTCAACCGCAGTAATGTCGCCGCCCTGTGATCTGTAGAGAAGGTAGGGATAAAGCATACGGTTCATGAGATGAAGTTCGTCTCTCTCCATAAGCTGAACTTCATTTCCGACTGCTCCCTCAACAATGCTTACCTTAGTATTGTTGTCGCCGAGAAGCTCTGCAAACCCTCCGT
>JAEEXJ010000100.1 GCA_016291475.1 Lachnospiraceae bacterium
ATCGCCGCTGCTGATCAGCTCAGAACATATGCAAGTATTCTCGAAGTTCCCTTCAGAGTTATTTACTCGGAAGATGAACTTCTGATAGCGTGTGATGATTTCAGGGATTGTGACTACATCCTGGTTGATACCGCCGGTCATTCCCATAAGAGTGAAGAGCTTCTTGCTAGGCAGAAAGCCTACATGGCATGCCTTCCCGAAACCTTTACCAAGCAGTGCTTTCTTGTGGTCAGTGCCACAACGAAATATAAGGATCTTAAGAAAATTGTCGACAATTATAAGACAGTTTCGGAATTTCAGCTCATTTTTACAAAACTTGACGAGACATCAACCCTCGGAAGCTTGTATAATATAAGGTGCTATTCCGAATCGCCTATAGCGTTCGTTACATGCGGACAAAATGTTCCGGATGATATAGAGACTTTTAATGCACAGCGTATCGTTAAGCAGCTGCTGGGAGGAGAGTAAGGCATGGATCAGGCTGAATCACTCCGTATCATAAAAGCCAGCAGACAGGCAAGACCTCTTGCAAGGGTCATAACGGTCACCAGTGGCAAGGGCGGAGTCGGAAAATCTAATACGGCGATCAATCTTGCCATATGGCTTAAAAAGCTGGGCAAGAGAGTAATTATCCTGGATGCGGATTTCGGACTTGCGAATATCGAGATAATGTTCGGAACGGTTCCCAAACATAATCTCTGTGATCTGATATATCAGGGTAAAAACATAAAAGACATCATAACCTGGGGACCCGGAGAAGTCGGTTTCATATCCGGCGGAAGTGGTATCGCGGGGATGTCCAATCTGAGTAACGACTATCTGAACTATATTATTCAGAATCTTTCGGAGCTTGACTCAATTGCTGATATAATAATAGTCGATACCGGAGCGGGAATATCGGATGCGGTTTTGGAATTCCTTGTGGCAAGCGGTGAGATACTTCTGATAACTACTCACGAACCCACCAGCATAACCGATTCATATTCACTGCTTAAAGCACTTGCCAGACATCCGAGGTATAATCCTCAGGAGACTACGGTCAGAATGATAGCTAACCGTGTGAGCAAGGAAGCTGACGGACAGACACTTTATAAAAAGCTGAATTCGGTAGTACAGAGATTTCTGAAACTGCCGCTTACATATCTGGGATGTGTACCGTATGATTCGCAATTATCCGATGCGGTCATGCAGCAGATGCCGGTATCGCTTAAGAATCCGGCGGCCAAATCTTCTCAGGCATATGAGAGGATAGCGAGAAGTCTGCTTGATGAAAAAGAAACCGGCGCATCCAAGGCCAGAGGTATGGCGGCGTTTTTCTCACATATAGTTACCAGAAGATGATTAAGGGAGAGGATTTATTATGCTTAACAATTTTATTTCACCGGGAGACAGGGTTGAGCTCACTGCGGTGGATCGTAAATTGAACGGTTCGGATAAAAACGATAATTCCAAGTTTTACGAAACCAAGATAGTTGACATCGTCTCGGAAGATTCCATCGAGGTACAGATGCCTATCGAGCAGACAAAGCTGATACTCCTTCCCGTTGACGCCGAGTTCAATATGATCGTATATACAGGGGCAGGTCTTTATCAGTGTTTTGTAAGAGTTGTTGACAGATACAAATCCAACAACATCTACGTTCTGGTCCTTGAACTTACCAGTAACCTGAGAAAATATCAGAGAAGAGAGTACTACAGATTCAGCTGTGCTCTTGAGATGTGCTCCAGAAATCTGGTTGAGGAAGAAGTAAATGCGGTTGCGAACAAGAGCCCTCTTTATCTGCAGCCCAATCTTCCCATTAAGAGAAGCGTAATAGTAGACATCTCCGGAGGCGGACTCAGATTCATGTCCAATCAGAAATATGAGCCCGGAAGCATGCTCTACATCAGCTATAATCTTCTCATCGGAGGAGAACGCAAGAAATACGAGCTTATCGGCAAAGTTCTTCTGGTCAAAGAACTTGAGAACAGAGCCGGAACATATGAGCACAGAGTTCAGTATGTAAATATGGAACGCGGTGCGAGAGAAGAGATTATAAGATTTATTTTCGAAGAAGAAAGAAAGAACCTAAAGAGGTAAAAGTTCTGATATAATAAGAGTTATAAAACAAACAATTCAAGGCGGGAAATGCATATGAAGAAAAAAGTTTTGGTTGTTGACGACTCTGCACTTATGAGAAGAGTGCTCTGTGATATAATCAATTCGGATGATGGTTTCGAAGTAACCGGAAGGGCCATTAACGGTCTGGAAGCTTTGGAACTCGTCAAGAAAACTACATATGATGTCATTGTCTTGGATGTTAATATGCCCAAGATGAACGGACTTCAGTTCCTCTCTGAGCTTAAGAAAGCAAATATGCCCCAGAGAGTAATGATGGCCAGCACGGACACCATGGAAGGCGCACAGACCACCATGGATGCTCTGGAACTCGGAGCACTTGATTTCGTGCATAAACCGGATCAGGCCAATGCATGTCGCGAGGATGATTTCACACGTCCGTTCCTGCAGACTCTTCGCGGTGTTGCTTCTTCAAGAATGCCTGTTTTCGAAGATAAGTCAAAAGAGAGAATCAAGAAGGAGAAATCCGATCAGTTTATCAATCTTTTGTCCAAATCTTCGGGCAAGATCACCGGTTCCAAGATAGTGGCAATAGCAAGTTCCACGGGAGGTCCCAAAGCTCTTGCTTCTGTGATTCCATTACTCCCCGCGAACCTCGATGCACCTGTTGTACTTGTACAGCATATGCCTAAAGGTTTCACCGCGACGCTTGCTCAGAGACTTAATTCAACTTCGAAGATCTCCGTTTGTGAGGCTGCCGAAGGTCAGGTCCTTGAAAAGGGACATGTTTATATCTCTGCGGGCGGTATGCACATGAACGTTAAGGCACAGGGTGCGGGTAAGTACGTCATACATTATTCCGACGAACCTACCAGAGAGGGTGTTAAACCCTGTGCGAATTATATGTATGAGTCCCTGATAGATTCCAAGTTCGATCACATCGTGTGCTGCGTTTTAACCGGGATGGGTGCTGACGGAACTGAAGGTATCAAAAATCTCAAGGCAAAACGCAAAGCATTCGTGATCTCCCAGGATGAAGCATCATCTACCATTTATGGTATGCCGAGAGCCGTATATGCAGCCGGATTATCGGATCAGGTTGTGGCTCTTGACAAAGTGGCGGAAGAGATATCGATGAGAATTGGTCTCAGCTGACCTTTGACTCATCTGATAAAACAAAATGGAGGGATAAATTATGGATGTCAGTCAATATCTTGAGATCTTTCTTGATGAGACTAACGAGCACTTGCAGAGTCTGAACACACAGATCCTAAACCTCGAGCAGAATCCTGAGGATTCGGACACCATTAACGAGATTTTCCGTGCCGCACACTCTCTTAAGGGTATGGCGGGAACCATGGGATACAAGAGAATGCAGAATCTCACCCATGACATGGAAAATGTATTTTCCGAAGTCAGAGCCGGAAATATTAAGGTCGGTCCCGAAATGATCGATACTTTGTTCCAGTGCCTCGATGCACTTCAGGAATACACCGATAACGTCAAAAATTCTTCCGATGAGGGAACCAACGACAACGAACCCCTCATCAAACTTCTCAATGATTATCTTAACGGCAAGGGAGCCGGCGATTCTGCGCCCGCAGCCAAAGAAGCTGCAGCACCTGCCGCTTCGGAAAGCGCTCCTGCCGATTCCAATGAAAAGTGGAATCAGATCAAGATCGATGATTCCCAGATCAAAGTAATAAGTGAAGCACTCAAGTCCGGAATGAAAGTTTACGGACTTACCGTTTTCGTTAAAGAATCCTGCATCCTTAAGGCTGCCAGGGCTTTTCTTGTACTCAAAGCCATTGAGGAAAAGGGCGGAGAGATCATTATTTCCGATCCTTCTTCACAGGATATCGAAGATGAAAAATTCGAATTTGATTTTACACTTATAGTTATTGCAGAGTGTCCTATCGATGATCTTATCAAAGCTGCTTCGGATGTATCCGAGATCGATAAGGTTGTGGGTGCTCCCATAGATCTTGATAAGGTTCATACCGAAGATGATGATGCAGCTGAAGAAGCTGCCGCACCCGCGCAGGAAGCTGCTCCTCAGTCTGCACAGCCCGCAGCTCCCGCACCTGCAGCTGCAGCACCTGCTGCGCCTGCAGCACAGGCGGCCGGAAACAAGCCCGCGGAGAAGAAGCCCGGCAAGCCTGTTGTAAACAGAACCATCAGAGTCGATATCGAAAAGCTCGATTCACTCATGAACCTTGTTTCCGAGCTTATCATCGCAAAGAACAGCCTTGTTTCCGCATCTGCCGAATCAGGTGCAGGTTCCAACAATGACTTTAACGAGAAGATCGAATATCTCGAAAGTGTAACCACCAATCTTCATGAATCGGTTATGAAGGTTCGAATGGTACCTATTGAAAATACCGTTCAGAAGTTCCCTCGTATGATCAGAGATCTTAACAAGAAACTCGGCAAGAAGATGGAACTGTACATGACCGGTGAAGATACCGAACTTGATCGTACCGTTGTCGATGAGATCGGCGATCCTCTGATGCACCTGCTCAGAAATTCCGCAGACCACGGTATCGAATCTGCCGAAGTCCGTGCTCAGCGCGGAAAACCCGAGACCGGTTCTATTTTCCTTGATGCATATCAGGAAGGTAATAACGTCATCATCGAAGTAAGAGATGACGGTAACGGAATCGATGTTGAAGCAGTCAAAGCAAAGGGAATCGAAAGAGGTGTCATTACTCCCGAGCAGGCAGCTGCTATGGCTGATAAGGATGCCGTAAACCTTCTTTTCCATCCCGGATTCTCTACCGCTAAGGTTATCACCGATGTATCCGGAAGAGGCGTAGGTCTTGACGTTGTTAAGTCTAAGATAGAAGCTCTCAGCGGTGAAGTAAGTGTTAAGTCCGTGCTTGGCGAAGGATCGACATGGACCATCAGACTTCCTCTTACACTGGCGATCATCCAGACTCTCATGGTTGTTGTGGGTGGAGAAAAGTATGCTATTTCACTCGGATCCATCGAGACCATCGAGACCATTCCCGAGAAGGATATCAAGTACGTCGAGAACAAAGAGGTTATTAACCTCCGCGGAACCGTTATTCCTCTTATCAGACTCAATCAGCTCATCGATGTCGAGTCCGCTTCACCCGATGATGGCAACCTTACGGTTGTTATCGTCAAGAAGGGCGATAAGATGGCAGGTATCGTAGTTGACGAACTCAGAGGACAGCAGGAAATAGTTATTAAGTCTCTCGGAAAATATATTAAACAGGTCAAATTCATCAGTGGTGCTACTATCCTCGGTGATGGCGAAGTTGCCCTCATCCTTGATACCAATGCGCTTCTTTGATAGCAGAAAGGCAGGTTAATATGGAATTAAGTAATGAGCTTAAGAATCTTCCGGCGAGCGGTGACGAAACCAAGATCATCAAAGAGATTTTCCAGTACATCGTTATCAAGCTCGGTGACGAGAATTTCGGAATAGATATCAATTATATCGATAACATTCTTCGTATGCAGCAGATTACCAGAGTGCCCAAGGTGCCTGCTTACCTCAAGGGTGTTATCAACCTCAGAGGTGAAGTTATTCCCGTAATGAGCCTCAGGCTCAAGATGGGACTTGAAGAGGATAATATCGGACGAGATACCAGAATAATCATTCTCAAAATAGAGTCCGAAGGAAGTGTCGGAGTTCTGGTCGATGAAGTAAGAGAAGTTATCAAATTGAGTGAAGATCAGATCGAATCTACTACCGGCGAGAATGTTTCTCCCGAGTCCAGAAGATTCGTAAGCGCAGTCGGACAGAATGGGGACCAGCTGATCTCTATTCTCGATATCAATACGATCAACCTTGATGATAATTAAAAATGAGGATGACAGATGGGCGATTTAAGCTTAACTGAAGTTACACAAAATTATTATGACGTACTTAAAGAGATAGGCAATATCGGTGCCGGTAATGCCATGACCGCACTTTCCCAGATGCTCGGTTGCAAGATCGACATGGGAGTGCCTCAGGTCGAGCTGCTTAATTTCTCCGAAGTCGGTGCGGCTATCGGCGGTGAAGAGCAGATCATGGTCGGTGTATTCCTCGGAGTTGAGGGAGATATTACCGGATCCATGCTTTTCCTTGTAGAGCAGAAAAGTGCCAAGGCTCTTATCAACAAAGTAATGATGGGTATGGGAGATCCCGGTGAAGAGTTTACCGAAATGGAACTTTCCGCGATGCAGGAAGTCGGTAATATCATTACCGGAGCATATCTCAATTCGCTCTCAACACTCACCAATCTCAAAATATTCCCTTCACCTCCCGCACTTACGGTGGATATGGCAGGGGCAATCCTTTCAGTTCCGGCTATTGAATTCGGAATATTTGGAGATCAGATTCTTATGATCCAGTCGAAGTTCTTTGATGAAGTTCAGATCGACGGATACTTCATTCTGGTTCCCGATATGGAATCGTATAAGAAAATACTTACTTCGCTTGGATTATCCGTATAGAACCCGAGGTAAAAATATTTTGTGTGTTTGATCCAAGGAGATTTTGATGAGCGAGATTATTAAGGTCGGAATGGCAGATCTTAAGACCTGCGTTCCTCCAAATGGAATAACCACGTTGGGACTCGGCTCCTGCGTCGGAGTTGCTCTGAGGGACAAGAATGGTAAAGTCGGCGGACTTGCACATGTTATGCTTCCCGATTCATCCGTAATATCAAACAATACAAATATCGCGAAATTTGCCGATACCGGTATTGTTGAACTAGTCCGTCAAATGGAAGCGCTCGGCGCCAATAAAAGAAATCTTGTAGCCAAGATAGCGGGCGGCGCAACCATGTTCGCAGTCAGCTCGAGGGCAGCCAGTATGAACGTCGGCGAGAGAAATGTCGAGGCGGTCAAGAAGAAACTTAAGGAGCTTGGCATTCCTATACTGGCAGAAGATACGGGATTGAATTTCGGACGAACTGTTGTATTTTATCCCGAGACCGGTGATTATATCATCAAAGCCGTAGGAAAGCCGGAGAAGACCATCTGATGAAAAAAAGAAAACTGCTCCCGCTCGCCATGATGCTTTTTGCGGGACTTGTTACAGTAATTATCACTTTTATCAGGGGCTGCAGTATTATCTATAAACTTGTCAGTCTTTTGATAGTATTTCTGATCTTTTATATCATCGGTTCCGTCATCGTATATGCTCTTGATCATTTTGATAAGGTCAATGAGAAAAACGCTGAACTGGAAGATGATGTTGTAGAGATAGATGCCGACGGCGAGGTTATCGAAACGTCAGCAGAAGGAGGTCAGGCTCAGCAGCACTAAGCTGCAGGTTTTGAGAGGCCGTATATTTCGTATATATGGATGAAGCTTCCAGAAAAAAATTATTGGACGAATATGCGAAGAGCAGAGGAGCGGATGTCAGAGAAAAACTGATCATCGAATATGCCCCTCTGGTTAAAGTTGTTGCGGGAAGACTTTCGATGTATCTCGGATACAATGTCGATTTTGAAGATCTCTGCAGCTACGGCATTTTCGGACTTATAGACGCTATCGATAAATTTGACAACCTTAAGGATGTCAAGTTTGAAACCTATGCGTCGTTAAGAATCAGGGGCTCCATTCTTGACCAGATAAGAAAGATGGACTGGATACCCAGAACCATCAGGCAGAAACAGAAAAAGATCGATGCGGTAATGCACGAGATCGAGATCACAAAAGGGCGCGCCGCAACCGATGATGAGATTGCTCAGGCACTGGGTATTACCGAAGATGAATTCTCCGAATGGCAGAGCCAGATGAAGATAACCGGACTCGTCAGCCTTGATGAGTTTGTGGAATCCGGAGCCGATGTGGCATCATCACCCACATCACAAACAACTACACATTTCCTCAGTCCTGAGGAAAATATCGATAAGAAGGAACTTACTGAAAAGCTTTCCGAAGCACTTCAGGATCTTACCGATAAAGAGCAGCAGATCATTACATTCTATTACTATGAGGAGATGACCCTCAAAGAAATCGCACAGGTTTTGGATGTATCGGAGTCCAGAGTATCCCAGCTTCATACGAGAGCTCTCAAGAAGATGAAGGATAAGCTCGGTCCGTATATGGATATATTTACCCAATCAGTTTAAGTCAGGAAATAATGCAGTATGAGAAACGGATTTTATAAAGTAGTAAAGACCCCCTCGGGTTTCGGATTGCAGATCTATGCACCCGTTGACGGCGGAGAACCCGTAAGGATCCAGGAGCTTATCAATTACCTTGATAACAATGGTATCAGGGATTACCAGCTTGATAAGGTTAAAGAAGTTTGTGCTTCGGGACAGAACGAGCTTCTTGAACTTGGAACAGGTGCCTGCCCGCCCATCAGGGAGAATTATCTCTTTTCCGTTTCGGAAGATAATATGAAAGCCATTGCAAGATTCACCCCTCCTTCGGAAACCGGAGAGAGGATGACTTATGATGAATTCATCAAGGATATGTCTTTCAGAATGATCAAATTCGGCATTCAGGAAGAGCTCCTCAAGAAGATCTTTGCAAGCGCCGGAATCTATTGTACCGATATTATCGTTGCAAAAGGAAAACCTGCAAGACACGGTACCGATGCGAAGATCGAATATTATTTCAATACCGATGTGCATGCAAAGCCCCGGATGAACGATGATGGTTCCGTAGACTACTTCCATCTCGGTATCGTAAACAATATAAAAGCGGGAGATAAGCTGGCTACCATTATTCCGGAAGATCCGGGAGATCCGGGTATGACCATTCAAGGTGCTCCCATTAAGCCCCGCGAAGTAAAAAAGCTCCGTCACAATTTCGGCAAGAACATAACCCTCTCCGAGGACAGACTTACCATAACCAGCAATGTGGACGGAATGGTTTCTCTCATTGACGGTGCTGTTTTCGTATCAAATGTTTATACCGTTGAAAATGTAGATACTTCAACGGGAAATATCGACTTTACAGGAAGCGTTCAGGTAAACGGTAATATAGCCACAAACTTCGAAGTAAAAGCTACGGGCGACGTCATTGTTTACGGCGTGGTAGAAGGAGCTCATGTAGTTGCCGGCGGAAATATCGTCATCGCAAGAGGCATCAACGGGATGAGCAAAGGTGTTCTTGAAGCGGGCAATAACGTTATCGCCAAATTCATCGAGAACAGTAAAGTTAAAGCAGGCGGATATGTAAACACCGAGTCCATTCTTCACAGCGAAGTCGTAGCCGGAACCGAGGTTAACGTTACCGGAAAACACGGATTCATTACCGGTGGTCATGTTCAGGCCGATTCCAAGGTTGAAGCCAAAACTCTCGGTGCCGTAATGGGGTCGCAGACCATTATCGAGGTCGGAGCAAATCCCGAACTTAAATCCGAATTTTCAAGAACTCAGAAAGAGATTGCGGATATAGTAAAAGCAATCAAAGATGCCCAGCCCATCATCCAGAATTTTATGGAAAAGAAAGCAAAGGGTGTCAGAATGACCGCAGACCAGCTTAACTATGTAAAGCAGACCGCGGAAAATCTCGAGAAAAACAAGGTTCTTCTTACGGAAAAAAATGCCCGTATGCAGGAGCTTAACAAGATATTCGACCCCGATAAGAAATCCGAGGTCATAGTTACAGGAGAAGTGTATCCCGGTACCACTATTATCATCGGTGATCTTTCAATGAATGTTAAAGACAGTTATAAGTATTGCAGGTTTATCAGACAGGCCGGCGACGTGAAGATGGCGCCGTTGTAAGGAGGATGTATGGCAGGAATTGAGATAATGCAGATCCCCGCTTCGATCGATTATGCATCCCTCAAACAGCACGAAGATATGCACTCTGCACTTGTTCAGAGTCAGGTTCTCGATGAGAATGAGAAGAAAACCGAGCTTTCTCATTCTCAGGTATCCGATACGGAAAAAACAGAAATGAAGGCTGATGACGGAGGAGGACATTCAAATTCTTACTCCGGAGACGGCGGTCAGAATCGTAAGAAAAAATCGGAAGATAACACCGATAAGGTAGTCATTAAAGGCGCATCGTCTTCTTTTGACATCAAGATTTGAAAGGACATTGGAGATGACTAGTCTAGAGATCATCCTGCTTGCCGCAGGCGCACTATTAATCGCGGCAAGCTTTTTTTTCCCGGAAAAAGAAGATAACACTTCAATCGAAAATATAGATTCACTTGTTCGTGATGAAGTCAAAGCCAGCATCGAGGCAGAATCCGAAAATATGCGCAGACATGTTGAGGATGTTGTGGATGAGGCTGTTTCTTATGCCGAGGAAAAAACAGAGCGTACTCTGGAGCGTATTACCAATGAGAAGATCATGGCAGTCAATGAGTACTCTGATACGGTTCTTGATGAAATAAATAAGAATCATAAGGAAGTCATGTTCTTATATGACATGCTCAATGATAAACAGAAGAATCTCAAGAATACCGTAAATGAAGCAAGTGAGGCTGCCAAAGAGGTTCAGAAGACCACTGAAGAATTAAAGTCTGTAAGCAGGGAAGTAACTCCTTCCGCAGGTGAGGTGACTTTTAATACAGAGGCCATGGGCCCTGTTAAACTTACGTCTCAGAAGGCCGTTAATTTCTTCTCCGGGCTTGAAGCCGAAGAAGCGAAAGCGACAATAAAGAGCTTGCCGGAAGAAGAACCCGTCAAGGAAGTCAGGACACTTAACTGGGCATCCCTTGCAGTAAATGATGCCAATGAGGCAGAAAAGAAAGAAGCCGCCAAAGAAGGAAGAGAACCGGATAATGTCATTGAAGGTCCCCGTGAGAGACTGAACAGAGAGGTTATAGAACTTGCGGATTCCGGACTTGAACCTGTAGAGATAGCAAGAAAGCTTAAGATGGGAGTCGGAGAAGTGGGACTTATCCTCGGACTTCACGGCAGGTGATCATATGAGCAGGAAGAATAAATACTATATGAGAGGTATCGGAGTAGGTATACTTGTTTGTGCTCTGATATTGAGCATTTCAAGATTGAATACAAAGACGGATATAACCGATGAGGAGATCATTTCAAGAGCCAGAGCCCTCGGCATGATCGAAAGCGGTGATCAGACTCTTACCGAGGCAACCGGTGTTTCGGATGCAGAAGCAGAGCCTTCGGAAATTCAGCCGGAGGATGTGCCTTCACCCGAAACGTCTCATGAGCCTCCTTATCCTGTGATGACAGCAGAACCCTCACCGGATACTTCAGAGCCTCCCTATCCGGTAATGACTTCAGCACCCTCGCCGGAAGTTTCCGAGCCGGAACCTTCACCGTCTGCCGTACCTTCACCCTCGGCCTCGCCTGTTACTTCTCCTTCATCCGATCCCGATAACGATCCGCTTCTTACGGATCTGGTATACGTAACCCTTACGGTATACAGCGGTAACAGTTCGGATACCGTAGCCAGAAGAGCGGAAGAACTTGGTCTTGTTACCAATTCAAGGGAATTCGATGCATATCTTGTGACTAACGGATATGCAAACCGTATTCGTGTCGGATCCTTTGAGATACCCTTAGGGGCGTCGTATGAGTATATAGCCAAGGCTATTACCTGAGAATTGCGAATACATGAAGTTTTTCTTGCATTGAGGGACTTCATATGATAAAATTCGAACGTTGTAACTATAAAACACGGCTGTTTTACCGTGAGGGTGTGCCCGAAAGGGTCCCACAGCGGGTTTGGACCTTTAACGCTTGGATCCATTAAAAAACGGTCGGATGATTAACATTTATAAGGAGGATCTAAAATGAGCGTTATTTCTATGAAGCAGCTTCTTGAAGCCGGTGTACACTTCGGACATCAGACCAGACGTTGGAACCCTAAGATGGCTCCCTACATCTTTACCG
>JAEEXJ010000012.1 GCA_016291475.1 Lachnospiraceae bacterium
TGCAAAGCCTGTATCGATCGCAGTTGAGACTTTCGGAACCGGCAAGGTAAGCGATGAAAAGATCGTAGAGATCATCGAGAAGGTATTTGATCTCAGACCTGCCGCTATCATCGATGCACTTAATCTTCGCAGACCTATTTACAAGCAGACTGCGGCATACGGACATTTCGGAAGAACGGATGTCGACCTTCCCTGGGAACACCTCGATAAGGTCGATGAAATCAAGAAGTATCTGTAAATAAATTATGAGGAGAAATGATTATGAAAAAGATAAGTTTTAAAACAGCAAGCAGGGCGCTTATTACCTTGGCAGCACTCGGAGCTTTGGTATTTACTACCGCATGCGGATCATCGGGATCCGAAACAGCCTCGGTTCCCTCCACTACGATCACAGCTTCTGCGCAGGAACCAGGTGATTCAGCTGCGGGAGTTCCTTTTACGGGAATAGAAGTTACCTCAAGAGATATTGAGGTAACCATTGCGGAGCAGGGCTATTACATTGTTCCCATAATTCTGGAAAAGGGATGGTTTGATGAAGTGTTTGCTCCTTACGGAATCAAGATCAATATCGCAAAGTTCAATAACGGACCCGAAATGCTTGAAGCATATACTGCAGGTGCCATTGACTTTGCACAGCTCGGCCTTCAGCCTGCAGTATCCGGCGCAGCTAACGGAGTTGATATCAAGACAATAAGCCTTATAGATGATGCGGAGCAGAATATCCTTCTCGTGACAAGAGGAGATTCGGATATTCAGACCGTTGAAGATCTTAGGGGCAAGAAGGTAGCGGTAACCATCGGATCCAACGGACACAGTTTCCTGATCAAGAGACTTGAAGAAGCCGGACTTACCGTAGATGATATTCAGCTTATCAATATTGATTTCAACACCGCAGCAACGGTGCTTGAAGCAGGTGAGGTAGAAGTATCCGTAGGATATAAGACCATCTTTGACAATGCAACCAAGGACAACGGAACGGAATTCAGGATCATCGCAGATGCAACAGGACTCGGAATCGCCAAGAGCATTCTTACCGTTAAGGATGAGTTTGCTGCTGAGCATCCCGATATCGTACTTAACATTGTCGCACTCTTCGGAAAAGCAATCGAGTTCATCGAAGAGAATCCTGAAGAGACGGTTCGCATAGCATCGGATTATTACGGAACAGATCCCGACATTATCAGAAATGCACTTCCCGTACAGAATTACAACAATCACGGAAATAACGAAATCGCATCCGATCTTGAGGGATATATCGGATTCATGTATGACAACGGACTTATCACGGTTCAGGTAAATGTTGAAGATATCTATGATGACAGCTATGTAAAGGCGGTCGGATTGTATGAGGAGTAAAGATGCTTAGTGCAAATGCAAGTAAAAACAGAATACTTGATCTGCTTACATTCTCTTTCTTTCCGATAGCACTTATCCTGTTATGGTTTCTTTCGACCAAATTCGGATGGGTCAAAGCTTCCATCATCCCTGCACCGAAGACTGTCAAAGAATCCCTTTCCTATCTGCTTGAAAAAAACATTTTCGTCGAGGACGCTCTCTGCAGCCTTTCAAGAATATTGAAAGGCTTCGCCCTCGGAGCGAGCGTAGGAATCGTACTCGGTGTTTTGGTAGGAATGCTCCCTGTAGTGGACAATCTCACAAAAGTATTTATCGCACTTTTCAGGCCGGTTCCCATCATTGCACTTATTCCACTTTTTATCCTGTGGCTCGGTATCGGTGAAGAATCAAAAGTAATGGTCATCGCACTCGGAACTTTCTGGGCACTTCTGATCAATACAATAGACGGAATAAAAGGTGTCGATAAAAAGCTGATAGAACTCGGGATCAATCTCGGAAAGAGTAAAAAAGAGATCGTTAAGTCGATTGTTTTCCCTGCAGCATTCCCTTCAATATATACGGGAATCAGGATCGGCATCACTTCATCCATCGGATTCGTAATAACTGCGGAGATGATCGCAGCATCCGCAGGAGTCGGATACAGGATCATGTATGCGAGAAATATGGCGATGCCGGGAATCTTGTTTGTAGGAATTATCGAGATCGGATTGTTCGGACTGGTTGTGGATCTTCTTGTTCTGAAACTTCAGAAATATTTATTCAGGTACAGGTGACGGATATGGGAACGATAGTACAGATAAAAAATGTGAATAAGAAATTCACCATAGACGGAGAAACCAAAGAGATCCTTAACGAAATCAATTTCGATGTGAAAGAAGGAGAGTTCGTCTCGATAGTCGGATCTTCCGGATGCGGTAAAAGTACACTGCTTAAGATGATCGCGGGACTGGAGACGATAACAGAAGGTGAGATCCTGATAAATGACAAGGCAGTAAGCGGACCGGCGCCCGAATGTAAGATGGCGTTTCAGGAAGCAAGACTTCTTCCCTGGCTGAATGTATATAAGAACATCGGATTCGGACTTGATAAAAGCGTGCCCAAGTCGGATAGAGATGAACTGATCAAAAAATACATCGCAATGGTAGGGCTTAACGGATTTGAAAATGCACTTCCGAAACAGCTGTCGGGTGGTATGCAGCAAAGAGTGAGTATAGCGAGAGCTCTTATCTCAAACCCCAATATCTTACTTCTGGATGAACCCTTCGGTGCACTGGATGCGCTGACAAGGATAAATATGCAGCGTGAGATCCTTAAGATCTGGAAACAGGAAAACAAGACGATGATCCTGGTAACTCACGATATAGAAGAAGCGGTCTATCTGAGCAACAAGGTTGTGATCCTTTCGGAAAGACCCGGACATATCAAGAGGATACTGAACATAGATCTTGCTTATCCCAAGATCAGAGGATCCAAAGATTTCGCATATTACACCAAAGAGATCTACAAAGAATTCTTCGAAGACAACGAACACGAAGTAGATTATGCAATTTAAAAATGGAGGTTGAAATGGAAACAAAAATAGCAAATTGGAGGGAGAAGGAATTACCCATCGAAGCTGTCTTCGAAAAATATCCCGAAATACCCAAACTTGTCATCCTTAAAACGGATGTGCACAGAAGAGGATATATCCTGACGGAAAAGGCTCACGAACTTTTTAACAAGGGAGATTATCAGAGCCAGGCAGACACCATCTTCGGCAAGAAGGAAGGAACAAATAAGATTCCCATCGGTCTTGTTTTCCGTGACGGAACATCACTCGTAGGAGGGTATTACGAAAACTACGGTATCAGAGATCCTTATGTTATCGACGATATAGACGGAAAGTTTTTCCTGACTGATAACGGCAAGGTTTATGAGGAGGTTGAGTTCTGGAGAGAGCCCGACTTCTATAGAAAAAAGACCAGCAAGGGCACTCCCATGGGAGAGGTCGTAAATGTAAGACCTCAGAGACTTAATGTTGCAATTAGCCGTGTATGCCACTTCTGGGATAAGCCCGGTGAAGGGTGCAAATATTGTAACGTCGGAATCAACGGAATCGATTCTGTTAAGAAAGGTATCCCCGATCTGTTCGATTATGATGAGGTAGCGGAAGCTGTTGCAGAGGCGGTTAAGCAAAAGGGCCGCTTTGCAATGATCATGGTAACAACCGGTTCCATCCTTACCGGTGAGAAGGTCTTTGACGATGAAGTCGATGAGATCATCAAGGCATTTGAAAAGATCAAGCCCATCTTCAAGACAAACGACCTTAAGGTTCAGCTGATCGCATCCGCATATGATAAGGAGCAGCTCAAGAGACTCAAGGAAGCTACCGGAATCATCGGATATACTTCGGATATCGAAGTAATGAACAAAGAACTCTTCGAGTGGATCTGCCCCGGAAAGGCAGCACATATCGGATATGATGAGTGGAAAAAGAGAATCTTCGATGCTGTTGAGGTATTCGGAGAGGGCAATGTAAACTCCGGAATAGTAGGCGGCGTTGAGCTTGCTCAGCCTAACGGATTTAAGACCGAGGAAGAGGCCCTTAAGGCATATCTTGAAGAGGCTGAGGATTTTGCAAAGCACGGTGTTTCGATCGCGTACATCGTATGGGGCGTATGCGGAATATTCCATAATCAGGTTGTCCCTTCACTTGATTATTATGTCGCTCTTGCCAAGGGACTTAACGAGATAAATGTAAAATATAACCTTAAACCTTATTTCGATGATTACAGAAGATGCGGTAATCATCCCAATACGGACATCGGAAGAATATATTGGTAAGGGGGATAATATGAGCGTAACTTTAACACAAGAAGTAATAGATGTGATCAATGCAAAAGAAACCCAAAAGGTGCTTGCATCCGTGGATAAGGACGGAAGAGTAAATGTTGCATTCAAGGGATCTCTTCATTATGAAGACGGACTGCTCGTAGTGCATGAGCTTCTCGAAACATCGCAGACAAGCAAGAACCTCACCTACAGCCTTTGGTATGACAAAGAGGTTGCGGCGGTATTCCACGGACAGGGGGCAACGGAGTATCAGATAAAAGGTATTCCCAGAAAAGTACTCATCGAGGGACCTGTTTATGAGAAGGCATATGTTGCCGCACTTGAAAGAAATCCCGACAACGATCTTGCGGGTGTATGGTATATCGAGCCTACAGAATTCAGAGATCTGACCCTTCCCGTAAGGATTGCTGAGCAGAAGGCTAAGTATCCCATACTCGGACATCTCGATAAGGATGTAAATCCCGATTACTATAAGTGATTTACAACTTTATATATTTCCTCATTTTGATAACAGGGACCGATGGGGACGGTTCTGGTGGTCCAAGATTCAAGGACCACCAGAACCGTCCCCATCGATCCCCATTTATGTGCTATAATTGTGCCTTGTGAGGACGATTATACGGACTTTAAGTACCGGAAAGAGAACGGCCGGATAGGCAGCGCAAGACACTGGAAATGAAGAAAAGAATTTACATAATTGAAGACGATCCTTCGATCAATCACGGAATAGAATTATCACTGGGAAGCGAACTGTATGATTTCTCATCATTTCGCTGTCTGAAAGATGTTAAGGATCCTGAAAAAGCAGATCTGATAATCCTGGATGTTAATCTTCCGGACGGAAGCGGTTTTGGTTTCCTTAAAAAGCTAAGGAAGACTTCGCAGGTTCCCGTTCTGATCGCCACTGCAAACGATACGGAGATGGATGAAGTTACCGGACTGTCCCTCGGTGCGGATGATTTCGTTACTAAGCCTTTCTCACTCATGGCTCTCAGACTAAGGGTAGAGAAGCTTCTCGGTAGAAGCGTAAATACATTTGCTTACGAAAAGCATGGCCTCAGCCTTGATTTTGACGGACTCCGATTCTTGAAGAACGGAAATGAGATCGAACTGAGCAAGACGGAGATAAGGCTTCTCAGATGCTTTACGGAAAATGAGGGAACGACTCTCTCCAGGGACAAGCTCATTGAATATGTATGGCAGAACGAGCAGTTTGTCGACGAGAATGCACTTACGGTTTCGGTTAAGAGACTTCGTAATAAGATAGAAGATAAAAACGAGAAACTCATTCATACCGTTTACGGTATAGGTTACGTATTTAAGCAGGAGCAGTAATATGTTTATGTCCGGTGAATACAAACTCCTGAATAAGATGCTCGATGATGCGATAAGTGGGGAGTTTTCCGAAAACAATTTTGATGAAAGCGAACTTTCAAAGCTCCAGAGCAAGCTTATGAGATATCTTACTTCTTCCTCAATGTCCGAGAAGAAACTCCGTGAGGAAAAAGGAGATATCGAGGAGCTCATTACCAATATCTCGCATCAGACCAAGACTCCGCTTACCAATATAATGATGTACTCCGAGCTTCTCGGTGAAAAGGCGGACGGAGAGCTTAAAGAGTATGCAAACGAGATCTACTCACAGAGTAAAAAGCTCGAAGAGCTCATAACCGCACTGGTCAAGATGTCGAGACTTGAAACGGGTATCTTCAGACTTCAGCCTGAGGAAGGTTCTCTTTTGACCGTACTGAAAAGAGCGTATGAGCAGGCTCTTCCCAAGGCAAAGCTTAAGAATATAAAACTTGTTCTTTCGGAAGATACGGATGCGAAGGCAAATATCGATACCAAGTGGACGACGGAAGCCGTCTTTAACATAATCGATAATGCGATCAAGTATTCGGGCGAAGGAACGGGGATCAAGCTTCGGATAAATACTTTTGAAATGTTTTCCTGTATAAGCGTCGAGGATCACGGGATCGGTATCGACGAAGAGGAAATCCCCAAGCTGTTCGGCAGATTCTACAGAAGCAGCGAAGTCCGCGATAATGACGGAATCGGCGTGGGCCTGTACCTTGCAAGGCAACTCACGGAGGAACAGGGCGGATATATAAAGGTTAAGTCGTCGCCGGGCAAGGGAAGCACATTTGAGCTGTTTTTCCCAAATGTGTCAAAACTGTAATATTTCGGAAATAATCTGGTTAGATTGGATTGTTATGCTAAGTACATCAAAGGTGCTTAGCATATTTTTATGGAGGTTAGAAATGGAAATCTTAAGAACTGAGAATTTGAAAAAATATTACGAGCAGGGTGCTTCACCTGTTAAGGCAATAGATGGAGTAAACATCAGCGTAGCACAGGGTGAGTTCGTGGCAATCGTCGGAACCAGCGGAAGCGGTAAGTCCACACTTCTGAATATGCTCGGAGGACTTGATACTCCGACGGAAGGTAAGGTTTTTGTAGACGGTAAGGATATCTTCAGACTTAACGAAGAGGAAAGAACGATCTTCAGAAGAAGAAAGATCGGCTTTGTGTTCCAGGCATTCAATCTTGTTCCGGTACTTAATGTGTATGAAAATATCGTACTTCCCATACAGCTCGACGGAAACGATGTAGATGAGAAGTTTGTTAATGAAATCATCGATATCCTTGGTATGACAGAGAAGAAAAGCAGCATGCCCAACCAGCTTTCGGGAGGACAGCAGCAGAGAGTGGCCATAGCAAGAGCACTTGCCACAAAGCCCTCTTTTATCCTTGCGGATGAGCCTACCGGAAACCTTGATTCGAAGACAAGCCAGGATGTACTCGGGCTTCTTAAGACAACCGGAGCCAAATTCGGACAGACCATAATAATGATCACACATAATGAAGAAATAGCCCAAATGGCAGATCGCATCATTCATATCGAGGACGGACATGTGATCTCAAAGGATGGTGAGAAGAATGAGTAATGTTAAGAATAAAAAGTGCATAGATAATCTGTGCAAAAAAAGTATATTCGCCAATGTCAGAAGAAATGTAATCCTTGCTTTTGCCATTATTCTATCCACCGTCATGTTGACTACTCTTTTTACTGTCGGCGGAAGCATATTAAAATCCGTACAGAAATCAACCATGTATCAGGTTGGTACAGAGGATCATGCCGGATACAAATTCATGACACAGGAAGAGTACGATCTCCTTTCAAAAGATCTGCTCATAAGAAATCTGTCATACGATATCATAATCGGGGAAGTTATGAATCCCGAATTTTACGAAGATTATACGGAAATAAGATTCACCACGGAAAAGGGTGCGATCTCATCCTTCAGTCTCCCAGAAGTCGGAAGACTCCCCGAGGAGAAATATGAAGTGGCAACCTGTACTCGGGTTCTTGATGATCTGGGAGTATCTCATGAAATCGGACAGTCTGTTCACCTGAGTATTTGGAACGGATCTGAAGTATACGAAGGAGATTTTACCCTCTGCGGTTACTGGGATAAGCCCGCTTCTACAATGGCAAATCAAATATATGTATCCAAAGAGTTCCAGGAAGAATATGCCCCCGCTTGGTTGAGCGATGAAGACAGACAGGAGCATTATGATTTAAATTCATATTCGGGTTCAATAAATTCTTCGTTTAGTTTCAGAACATCTGTAAATATTGATAAACAGTTTGAAGATCTTACCACGAGACTTGGCTTTGGAGAAAATGTAAGCGGAGGAACCAACTGGGCTTACCTGGCAGGGAGTGTGGATCTTACATCCGTAATCCTTGTAGTATTCCTGCTCGTTCTCATAATGGGATCCGGCTACCTGATAATTTACAACATCTTCTACATTGCGGTTTCATCGGATATTAGATACTACGGACTTCTTAAAACCGTTGGAACAACCAACAAGCAGCTTAAGAGGCTGGTGGTCAAACAGGCATCCGCTCTCGCGCTTATCTCAATTCCGATAGGACTTTTGCTTGGATATCTGGTTTCAATAGTAGTTCTCCCTCTCATCGCAGAGTCGATGTTGGATGACGCATGTAAAATTGAAGCAAATATTTGGATCTTTATCCTCAGTGCTTTCTTTTCATGGATCACCATAAGGATCAGTTGCATTAAACCTTGCAAGGTTGTAAGAAATGTCTCCCCCGTTGAAGCGGTAAGATACAATGAGTATTCCGGAAGCAATCTCGCAAGCAATAAGAAGATCAGGAAAGTCACACCTTTTACCATGGCCGGTGAGAATCTGAAAAGAAACAGAAAAAAGTCAGCGGTTGTTATACTGTCACTTGCGCTCAGCGTCCTTATGATCAATGTGACCGTATCTATTACAAAAAGTTTCGACAAGGATAAATATGTAAGAGAGTACACCGTAACGGACTTTTTTGTTGGGGATGGTTCTCTTTTTACCAGAGGTTCGATCCAAGGTGAGAATTATGAGGGAGTAACGGATGAGGATATTGAGGAACTGAGCAATATTCCCGGACTCAGCGAGATCGGTGCCATATATATGAAGGAATCACTTCAGTATATGGAAGGTAACGGTTATGACAGGCTGACTGTTCTGTATGAAGAACATCCTGAATACTATATGTGGTCAGAAAGCGATAAGCCCAATTATGATATGATCGTATATGAGGCCAAAACCATTACATCACATATCTATGGCGTAGATAAGATCGTTTTTGATGAAATGGCGATTGATGCAGGAACAATTGATTGGGAGAAATTCCAAAGCGGAAAGTATGTGATCGTATCATCCTCCGTAAATGGAAGCGATCACGATGAAGATTATGCTTTCTATGAGATTGGGGATAAAGTAAATGTTTGCTTTTCCGATGGAAGTAAAGAAGAATATGAGGTAATGGCTATCGGTGATGTTGCATATGCCATGGGACCTCAGCATACTCACAGCCTTGATGTATACTTTACTATTCCGGCTTCCGAATTCAGAAGTCATGAAGAGTTTGAAGGTGCGATGAAGTTATTCTTCAATGTCGATGACGAATATGAGGCTGCAGCGGATGAAATATTGACCGAATATTGTGATGAATTGAGACCTACTCTCGGATACAGATCAAAGACATTTTTCCTCGAAGATTTCCGTACTCTGGTCAGAATGTTCCTTATAGTAGGCGGTGCACTCAGTGCGATACTGGCACTTATCGGTCTTTTGAACTTCATAAACCTTACATATACCTCCATCCATGAGCGTAAGAATGAGCTGGCAGTTCTCAGGGCGGTCGGTATGACGAGAAAACAGATGGTAAGGATGCTGGAGAGTGAAGGATTTATACATATAATCATTACTTTTGCTCTGGTTCTTACTGTTGGAATGGTTCTTAACTATTTCCTGGTCAACCTTCTTGCAGGCGGTATGATCATGTTCAGTTATAAATTCGTAGTATGGCCCGTATTTGCATGTATTCCGGTGTTTGCGCTGGTATCGGTAATGGTGCCCAGGCTTATAAGCCACAGATGACTGTCACATGCAACATATACATCCCAAAATGCAACTTGTGCGTATTTGCCCACAGGTTGCATTTTTCTTTGATAAAGTATGCTCATCAAGGAAAACAAAAGGAGATAAACATTATGAAAAAGAAAGCTTTAAAGATTGTTGTGGCAGTGATCATCGTACTTACGGTTCTCGGACTCATCGCTTCGGGAGTGATCGGTAAGATGGTTGCGGACGGAATTATGTATCAGAACGACGGAACAGATACTAAGGGCGCCAGCGTGAGACAGCTTAAGGAAGGCTGGGGATATGATCTCGACAGATTTTATTCTGAATATACCGGAATTGAAGTCAGTGCGGTAGCTGAAGACGGGAATGTAGTTCCAGGAACCTACTTTAATGCAGATGGAGATAATGGTGAGATTGTGATACTCGTTCACGGCGCAGGCGGAGACAGGGTAAGTGTATACCCTCTTGCCGAGCAGTATCTTATGAGAGGATACAATGTTATCTCAATCGATCAGAGAGGATGCGGAGATAATCAGGATAGAAAAGTAACATTCGGAATACACGAATCATTGGACGTAGCTGCAATGGTTGCATATGCAAGGGAAGAACTCGGCGCTGACAAGGTTATCGTACACGGACAGTCAATGGGTGGACAGACTGTAGCAATCTACGCTTCAAATGTAGTTCCCGGAGAGGTAAATGCAGCAGATGCAGTCATCTGCGATTCTCCTGTTCCCGATATGGAGTACATGATCCGCAGCGTTTTCGCAGGGAGTGATAATGAAGAAGATTTTTATACCTCATCTGTCAATTATATGATCTTCGTAGGAAAGATTGCGACCAAACTTATCTATCATGTTGATTTTGCTGACGGAGATACCGTTGCGGCTGTAGCTAATGATTTGCTTCCTACCATGGTCGTCGTTTCGGAAAAAGATGAAACATGTCTTCCCGAGAAGGTTCTGGAAGTGTACAATAATATCGGCACTGACGAGAAGACCATTATGAGCGTAGACAGTGCACATATTGAAGGAGTTATCGACGATCCCGAAGGATATATGGACGGAGTTATGGATTTCCTCGGATCCTACGGATTGTAATAGGATTAGATGAAGATCAACCTTTTTGAAGATAAGAAGATTACAGACGAGCACATAGACATATATTGCAGTGAAGTCAGACCTGTCATTAAGCAGGTTATTGATACGATCAAATCGGAAAGGCCGTCCTTGCAAGGGCGGCCTGCCGATGAAGACCTGGACGACGGAGAAGAAATTTTCCTCGATCCGGGGGATATTTATTATTTCGACCATGTGGAAAGAAAGCTTTTTGCTTATACCGAAAAAGGTGTGTACAGACTGATGACCACACTTTCATCTGTGGAAGAACAGTTGACACCATACGGATTCGTGAGGATATCCAAATCCAATCTCGTAAATATATATAAGATCAAACAACTCAAGCCCGACATCAACATGAAGGTATATGTTTCCTTTGATAACGGTGAGAGGATATGTATCAACAGAAGCTATAAAAAGAGTTTTACCGAGTATCTGCAGAAAATGAGGAGGATGTCGTGATGAAAGATTTTATAAAGTCTTATCTGTTGGAACTGTGCTGTTCCTATACGATAATCTCCGTCGTTGGTGCAATCATAAACATGATCGCAGGAACGGAAACAAATAACGTTAACGTTGTCATGATGTTTATCTTCTGTAATATTGCGGTGTTTGTGTTGTCTATTCATAAGTTCTTCGAAAAGCTCAGCCCTCTTGCGATGATCGTTATTCAGTACATAGTGGCTTGTGTACTGTGCGTGATCGCAGTTCTTATCGGAACATGCTTTTTTGGCCCGGTGACCCCAAAGGGATGGTTTGAACTTTTCAGATCCTTTACCATTCCTTATGTAATAGGAGCTGCTTTGTATTATTACGGACTGTGGAAAGATGCCAAGAAGCAGCAGGAACTTCTTAAAGAGATTCAAGAGTTAAATAAATAAGAGTCAATGGAAGTAAAGATATGAAAACTCGTGAAGAGGCATTAAAATACGGACTGTCTTTTGAAGGAGCATATCAGGATGCTCCTTTTCATGATGATAACTGGCAGCTTGTAAGATATAAGGGCAATAAGAAAGCGTTCCTATGGACATACGAAAAAGACGGCTTCATCAATCTCAATGTAAAGGTGGGTCCGGAGAAGGCTTTCTTTTGGCGGGATAGATATAAGTCGGTAATGCCCGGTTATCACCAGAATAAGGATAATTGGAATACGGTGATCTTAGACGGCAGCATACCCGATAAAGATATCAAGATGATGATCGCGGAAAGCTATGACCTGGTATCATACAGCCCGTCGAGAAAAATCTACGAAGCCGTTAAAAAGATCCCTTACGGAAAAGTCGCAACCTACGGCCAGATTGCGGAGGTTGCAGGCAATAAGAAGATGTCACGCGCCGTTGGAAATGCCCTTCACAATAATCCGGATCCCGATAACATTCCATGCTTCAGAGTTGTTAATTCAAAAGGAGAACTGTCGGGAGAATTTGCATTCGGTGGAGCGGGAATACAGGCAAAACTTCTTGAGGAGGAAGGGATCGAAGTAAAAGACGGCAAGGTAGACCTTAAGAGATATCAGTGGGATTCGGGATATTCGATCGAGAGGATCTCAAAGTACGAGAAGATAATGGATAAAGCGAAGGAAGCCCTGGCTTGCCCTGATGCGAGAAACTCCAAAAAGCTTCAGGGATGGATTCGGGAGCTTGAAGAATACTATCTTAGCTATGAGTGGAAGAAAGACTTCGAAGCAGATGAAGAGGGACTCATCCCCAAGGATCTTAAAAGAGGCGTGTTATCCGAAGACGGAATATACGATCTTCTCGAGGAATACAGAGAAATGAGTCAGTAGGGACGGTTCCTGCTGACTCATTTTAATATATTCTTAAATATTCTGTCATTGAAGAAATTGATCAGAAAGTGATATTCTTAAAGAGGCGTATTTCGATAGGGGGTTTTATCATAAGGGGAATGTATATGATAAAACCAAAGGGTACAGTTTTTTCTGCTAATCTAAGATCTGCTTATTTATCCTGTGTTACAGGCTTTCTTTTGGATGCCGGTCACATCCCTATAGTATTTTCATCAGTTTGAACTGAATATGAAATCAACAAAATTATGTCACTATTGATTAAGTGACCTTTTGGGGTACAGTTTTGTCTTTGGGAGTATGTATATGAAGATCCAAACGACGAATATTCGGCGAATCTGAGTGCTTCGACAACAATTGTTACATATGACATTTGATTTATTATACGAGGCGAAACAGTATGAAAAATGAAATCAGAGCATTCATAATATCTTTAGGTGTGCTTTGCATGGTGATCATATGCGTATGGAAATTCAAACTTATGGATATTGAATGGTTATACCCGAGTTATGAGGTTATTGATGAGTATGAATCCAATGATGAATTTTCGGAAAAAGTAATGTCGGATGTTGGTGATGATTATTTGTATATGGATTCCGAAGGAAGTGAAATTGTTCTTTATAAATTTGAATTAAATACAAATGATGCCGATAGTGTCGCAAAACTGATTCACTCGGTAAATATTCACTATGATTTGATTGACTGCAAAACTATAATATGGATTGCGGATAGTCCTTCGGGAGCGATTACGCCGAAAATTACTCTGAGAAATTATGCTAATACAGACGATGACGATTATGATCAAAGTGGATTCTGTTATATGGAAGTTAGATGTAATCATATGTGGGCTCCGTTTGATCAACCGCAGACATACGTACCATTTGAAAATATAAAGTATGCGGAAATTCCTGATTGGCTCCAGAAAAAATCCATAGAAAGTGGAATCGACTGGTACGAAATATGGCCTGATCTCGAGGAAATTGTAATTATTGATAGTATATAGTAAGACTCATTTTGGAGACGAAATAGTGAAAAAAAATATATTATTGATGGTAATTGGTGCGCTCTTGCTATGTGGGTGCGGATTTGATAGTTATCAAGCGGTAAAACCGGACGACGAATTATCAACTTTTATCTGTGATTCTATTGGTGATACCTTTCGCTATCTTGGGAAGGAACAACAATATGACGGCGCCATTAATTATGAGTACTATGCACCATATGAATCCATTACTCCAGAAAATATTACTCTATATATGAATGCTGTGGCCTCTCTTTCTGTCGAGAAAGCTGAACACATAGTGTTTAGTTTATCTTCTCAAATCCCCGGAGGATCCGGAGGGGCGTGTTCAATGCAGAACTATATAGAATTATCGGATAATGAAGAGAAAAGTGTACTTGAATTTTCAGAGATGTGTGTCTATACGATTTCTTATCAGGATATATCAGATCCAATTTTGATGGAGCCTTCTACTTTTATTGGCGTAGTTGGCGTTAAGTACTTGAGGGTGTCAAAGGACATGCAAGAAAAAGCTGACGAAGCGGGTATAGATTGGTATGAAATATGGCCTGATCTCGAGGGAATTGAGGTATTTTAGCCACAATCTACTATCCCATATAACTTGTAGCTCTTCTTTAATCACTAGTTCAAAAATGCTATAATAAAGCCCGTGGTTCCTGAATTGGGAGTCGCGGGCTGTTATATTGTTTTTTCCGTATATGAATAAGGGGGCTATTATGGTAGAAAATATTAAGGTATTTACCCACAACAGCATCAGGATTCAAAATGGTGGCAAGGCAATATATATCGACCCTTTTAAAATGAAACAGGCCCCTCATGATGCGGATTATATCCTGATAACACATGATCATTACGATCATTTCTCTCCAAGTGATATAGCTGCGGTTGCCAAGGCGGAGACAGTATTGGTAGTTCCCGAGAAAATGGCGGATAAAACCGATAAGGTAAGAGAAAGCGTGGGGAAGACAGAAACTATTGCTCAGGGAGAAACTAAGGATATTAGTGGATTAGTCCTTGAGACGATTCCGGCATACAACACCCTGAAACCTTTCCATATGAAATCTGCCGGCTGGGTCGGTTATATTTTCGAAGCTGATGGAAAGAGGGTTTATGTCGCAGGTGACACGGATGTTACCAAGGAAGCGCTGGCGGTTAAATGTGATATCGCTCTTGTTCCGATAGGCGGATTCTATACCATGGATACCAAGGCCGCCGCAGAGCTTGTTAATACGATCAAACCTGAGATTGCGATCCCGACACACTACGGAAGTATCGTAGGAAGCCCGGAGGATGGAGCGAAATTTGCGGAACTTGTTAATGCCCCCGTTAAAGTAGAGATATTGATGGGGATTGATTGAGGGTAAATATATGGAAATGTACAAGACTGAAGAAGTTGTGGAAATGCTCACTGCAAAGATCTATTCCACGGATAAAAATATTCCCGATTGCAGGGTTATCATCAGACTGACTGCGGGTCATCTGTTCATATCGGAAGATAATTTCGACGGAACATTTGAGGATCATTATGTTATCGAGTTTGATCAGATCGATGATATCAGAATTGATGCTCCGTATAAAACTTCGATTGATTATTCCGCACAGTCTTTGGATAAAACCGAAAAGCAGTCCAAACACTGGACAGACGGACTTATGGGCGGCATGCTTGCCTTCGGCAGAAAAGGAAAGAATCCCCTTCGCCGTGAACAGGATGCTACCAAGGTAAAATTCCTGGAAGTCATATATAAAGAAAATTATGAGAAAACCGAGCATTTATACTTTGACGAGTGTAATAAGAGCCCGGAAAAACTGATAAAAGAATTTAAGAAATTGAAAGAGAGTCGTTGACACATGAAAAAGTTTTTCAAGAAGTTATGGAGTGGGATAAAAAAGCCGTTTGGTTTTATCAAAAGGAAAACCGCTCCGGCGAGAGATTTTATGAAGGCGGGACGCCCGGGGGGGATGATACTTGAGGTTGCATTAGGTATTCTTTTCACCGGATGGGTCATAGGATCCACGACTTATTGGAAAACTCCCGAGTGGGCGAATTACTTAATTGTCGCTGTGCTGTTTTTTGTGATAGCCGAAATTTCAGCTTTTCTTCTTAAATTAATTGTCGGCGGAAGCAAGAGGTGCAAGGTATATTTCTGGGGCGCACTGATCTGCGTTATGATGGAAAATTCCATCGGAACTCAGGGGAATTTGATGCCGCAGGCGTTTTTAATGAGCTTTGCGCTGGTATTGAGCGTTGACGTTCTCGGAAGAATTCTTTGGGCATTTATCAAAACTCACAGATTTAAACAGGTATTCGGATATCTTGCGTTTGTTATCTCGGCGGCATATGTTGGCGCTTACTGCTATTTTCTGGCAAGCGATACCTTTGGAGAGAGCAGGATCGCATTTTATACCGGAATCAGTGATGATAGTTCGGAGCAGGTTTCCGGTTTTGATGAGTATCTGAAAAACGGCCCTTGCACTGTTGCAACACTTTCCTACGGTCCTGAAGAAGATAATGACATCGTTACGGAAACTCTGGATTACACCAGATTTGATTCTGTTGCAGACAGAGGAGGATTTGATACTCTTTTCGATTCATTTCACGGATATGAGTTTGATAAGGTTCCCGTAAAAGGACAGATCTGGTATCCGGAGGGAGAGAAGAATTGTCCTGTGTTTTTTATGGTTCACGGAAATCATGATTCCTCCGTGCCTTCATATCTCGGATATGATTACCTGGGAGAGTATCTGGCTTCCAACGGTTATGTGGTCATCTCCGTAGATGAAAATATAATCAATGCGACGGGCGAAGGAAATGATAAGCGTGCGATCCTTCTTCTCGACAACATGAAGCGGATTCTTGAACTTAACGAGGATGAAGAGAGTAAGATTCATGATCTGATAGATGAAGAACGTATCGTCATCGGAGGTCATTCCAGAGGCGGTGAGATGGTTGCTACCGCATATCTGTTTAATGATATGACGGTTTATCCTGAAGACGGTAATATAAAGTTTGATTATCACTTTAACATTACTTCGATAGTTGCCATTGCTCCGGTAGTGGATCAGTATATGCCGGTTGGTCATCCGGTTGAGATCTCCGATGTTAACTATCTGCTTATTCACGGATCGAACGATCAGGATGTAAGCAGTATGTGCGGGGAGAAGCAGTATAATAATGTAACGTTTACCGAAGACAGTGAAGAGTTTAATTTAAAATCTTCTGTTTACATACTCGGAGCGAATCACGGACAGTTCAACAGCAGATGGGGCAGATATGATATGATGGCTGTTACCAACTGCTACCTTAACACTTACAATTTCCTGGATGAAGCGGATCAGAAGCTTATTGCGAAAGCATATATCAGGGCATTCCTTGATACGACGCTGGATATTGATGATACATATGCTTCACTTTTATCGGATTACTCTACCTATACAAGTTATCTGCCCGATACGGTTTATATAACCAATTACCGTGATTCGAATTATGTAAGTATATGTGATTTTCAGGATTCGACAAATATAAGCAACTATGACGGAAGAGTGAACGTATCGTGTTACGGGATCGGAACCTGGACTCTTGAAGAGTATGACAGAGGCAGAGGAGTCGAAGGCGAAGATTATACCCTTTTCTGCAGATGGAAAGAAGAAAACGAACCTGTTGTCAGAATTGAATTCCCCAAGGTTAATATCTTAAGCGGTTGTCTTTCTTTCGGTATAGCAGATATGAGTGAAGATACCGAGGAGATCGGTGAAGGACTGGGGTATACCATCGAACTTAGAGATCTGATGGGTAATACCGTCAAGACAGAAAATCCCGAGTTTGTATATCATACACTTGCGGTTCAGCTCTACAGACAGGATGTGATCTTTAATTCATATGAATATAAGCATCAGCTACAGACGGTGACGGTGACACCGGAGATGTTTGAAGACAGTGAAAATTTTGATTTCACCAAAGTAACCTCCATAAGGATTTATTTTGACGGAAGTGAAGACGGTTCGGTGATAATCAATGATTTAGGATATTGGGAATACAGGGAGTAGAAAATGGTTAAGGATGATATTGAAAAAGTACTGAAAGAGATTTTTGAGAAGACCAATCTTAAAGAGGGCGATCTGTTTGTGGTCGGATGCTCATCAAGTGAGATTATCGGAAACACTATGGGAACATCCGCGGACGGAGAGACGGATCAGGTTGTTGAGACCGTATATGGTGCGATTTCAAAAGCAATGGCTGACAGGAAGATCGACCTTGTGGTTCAGTGCTGTGAACATTTGAACCGCGCCATTGTATGTGACAGAAGTGTTGCCGAAAAGTACGGATTCGAAGAGGTCAACGTAATTCCACAGCCTCATGCAGGTGGCGCATTTGCGGTCAAGCATTACGGAAGTCTGCCGGATCCCGTTGTTGTAGAAAACATCGGACAGAAAGCCGATGCGGGAATGGATATCGGCGGAGTGATGATCGGAATGCACATTCACCCGGTTGTTGTACCTTTGAGACTTGAGCAGAGACATATCGGGGAAGCATTTGTACTGGCTGCCCGTCACAGACCCAAGTATGTAGGCGGCGAAAGAGCAGTTTATCATAAGGATATGTGAGTCACGGAGGTATGAAATGAAAAGATTCTGTTCGTTACTGGTTGTATGTGTTATGACACTGTCCATGCTCTGCGGATGCGGAAGCAAGTATAAGGCTACGGATGTGCAGACGGTTGTCGGAATTCTTGAGGATCATGGTTATTACGATGATACATGCAGGGAAGTAAGAGAGATCGAGGGAACCGAAAAGCTCGATACGTTATTGACCTGTGACTGGAAAATTGTATTCTGGGATTTCAAAACAGATTCGGAAGCATGCGATTATGAATTTGAAAATGAAGTGAAAAGTGCCGGTACCGTTTCAAGAATGACTGACGGAAATTACAGCGTAGTAGAAGCGGAAGACGACTTGATCTATAGATTGATGATCCGCGTTGACAATACGTACCTTGTAATAATGGGCGGTTCGGATGACAAGAAAGATATAAGAGAACTGGCAACTGAGATAGGTTATTATGAGTGACTCACGGTGAAGCCCAATGAAGAATCCATATAAGACAAAAGCAAGAGAAGAGATCATTTCATTCTTAAAGGATCACGCGGAGCAGAGGATTACCGCCAAAGAGATCTATGATGCCGTATGTCGTGATAATGTGGAAATGAACCGGACAACCGTGTATCGTAATCTGGATCGTCTCTGTGAAAGCGGTGAACTTCTCAGATTCAAGGAGCCTAATCAGGATGCATGGAGTTATCAATACTCCGCGGATCATGAACACTGCAGCGAGCATATGCATGCAAAATGCATCGTTTGCGGTAAGGTATTTCATCTGGATAAATCATTTGTGAAGTCTTTCTCCGATGATATGCAGAAAGAATACGGGCTTTACATTGATTCTTCACAAACCGTTATTCTCGGAAAATGCAGTAAGTGCAGGCGTATGCGAAAAAAATAAAAAATGCAACAAATTTGCAAATCATATTGACAAAAAATGCAACCGGAGTGTAATATGCAACCGTGTTGCATTTTTGTATTTTATTATGGAGATAATCATATGTCTAAAAGAGAAGTACCTATAGTAGTGATTACCGGATACCTCGGATCCGGAAAAACAACGCTTATGCAGAATATTTTAAAGCAGGAAAAGCGTAAGATAGCACTGATCGTAAATGATATGGGAAGCATCAATATAGATGCTTCGATCCTGAATAAAACAGGAAATCAGGTGGCTCAGCTGGAAATGGTGGAGATGCAGAACGGTTGCATATGCTGCACCCTTCGTGATGAATTTATGGCTGAAATTGAGAGGCTGCTTAGCGACAAGAGCATCGAAGCCATATTTGTAGAAGCATCCGGAATCAGTGAACCTTCTTCCATAGCAGGAGCATTTCTTAATTATGAAGCTATGGCAGAGGATACGCGAGGATACCTCAAAACTGTTGTGTCGGTTGTTGATGTGGACAGGATCTACAGGGAGTTTCTTCATACTCTTACGGCTGAGGAAGATACTGAGGACGGAGATGTGATCAATCTCATAATCGATCAGATAGAATTTTGCAATTTGATGATCCTTAATAAAACAGATCTTCTTACTCAGGAGCAGCTTGATGAAGTGAAGACCGGACTTCGTTCCCTTCAGCAGGAAGCCGAAATGATAGAGTGTGTGAACGGTCAGGTGGATCTTGATGTTCTTTTGAACAGAGAAGATTTTGACTTTGATGAAGTTGAAGCATACAGTGCGGTACAAAGAGCATTGAACAATTGTGAGCATGATGATGAAAAAGCATGTGTTGATGAGTATGGTATTTCCTCTTTTGTATTTGAAGAAAGGAAACCATTCAACCGTGACGCGTTCAACAAACTGGTAGAGGAATATCCGGAAGCACTTATCCGATCCAAAGGTTATATATGGTTCTCCGATGATTGGAAGCACATACAGTTGTTTGAACAGGCCGGAAGAAATGCATCTATCACAGAGCTTACGGAGTGGGTATCCGCGTGGCCCGATGAGGAACTGGATAAAGTGGTCAGTGATTTCCCGGATCTTAAGGATGATTGGGATGAGACCTACGGAGACAGATGTAATCAGGTGGTGTTTATCGGCAAAGGGTATGAGAAATCAGAAATCGTTAGACTCTTGTATGAATGCATAGAGGAGGCCGGCTGATAATGGAAGCGGTATATTTTGTAAACGGATTCCTGGAAGCAGGAAAAACATCATTTATCATAGATTTAATTAACAAAGAGTCTTTCCGGATATCCGGAAAGACTCTGATATTATTGTGTGAAGAAGGGGAGAGAGAATATAACAGGAAAGAACTCGAAGCGTTGAATACATTTGTGGAAGTGATCGAAAATGAAGAGGATTTTAATGAAGAAATAATCTCTTCCATAGAAAAGAAATACAGGCCGGAGAGAGTGATAGTGGAATTCAACGGAATGTGGGACAGGAAAAAACTGAAATTCCCCTGGTATTGGGATGATCCGACAGAAGTATCCGTCTTTGATGCAACAACTTTTAAACTGTATTCGGACAATATGCGTTCTCTCGTAGCCGAACAGGTACGAAATGCTGCTTTGGTGGTTTTCTACAAAGCAGATGAAGTCAGGGATAAACTCGCATCATACGCCAGAAACATCAATGCCATCAACGCCTCCGCTGCATTTGTTTTCAGAGGAAAAGACGGAGACATCATATTGGATCCGGAGGAAAACCTGCCATATGATATCAACTGCGATGAACTGGATTTGAGTGATACGGATTTCGCCGTATTGAGTATGGATTCGTTGGCTAGGCCCGAGGCATATGAGGGAAAGAAGGTACACTTTAAAGCATGTGTCTATAAGATGCTGGATGGAGGAGATCTGGAATTCATTGCAGGAAGGCAGATCATGACCTGTTGCGCTGCCGATATGTCTTTTACCGGGATCATATGCGGATATCCCAAGGCATACGAATTGGAAAACAGGGAGTGGGTGGAAATAAACGGAATCATGAGAACTCAATACGACGAGGAAATGAAGAGGGATATCTCCGTATGCAGAGTTACCGAATTACAAAAAGCGGAAGAGCCTGATATCGATTATGTTACACTGATATGAGCAGCACATTGTTTCGGGATCTGTGCAACTTATGTTAAGGCCATGGCAACTTATGTCATGGCCTATTGTTTTGCCTAAAACCTCCTGCTATTGTGCAGTTACAGACAGGAGGTAAACAATATGATCACATGCACAGGATTATGTAAAAGCTTCGAGGATAAAAAAGTTCTGAAGGGAATCGACATGACGATTGCAAAGGGCAGTATCGTCGGATTGCTCGGACCGTCAGGTGCGGGTAAAACAACAATGATTAAAATTCTGACAGGTCAGCTTGATGCAACATCCGGGAGTGTTACGGTTTTCGGTAAGGATGTAAAGAATCTTACGGGAGAAGATAAGAAGAAGTTCGGGATCATGATGGATAACTTCGGAGTATATGAAAGATTTTCCTGTATGGATAATCTGATGATATATGCGGATATATACGGAGTGAAAAAAGAAACCGTAAGTAAGGCACTTGATGATATCGGACTGGGTGATGCCAAGAGAAAACCGGCATCAGCTCTTTCAAAAGGAATGAAAGCCAGACTTCGACTTGCCAGGGCATTTATCCAAAAGCCTGAGATCATATTTTTGGATGAACCCACATCCGGTCTGGATCCACAGTCAATGAAATCTGTCCATAAGATCATCATGGATAAGAAGGCCGAAGGCTGCACGATCTTCCTTACCACCCACAACATGGAGGAAGCGTCGAAACTCTGTGATGAAATCTTTCTTTTGAACGAAGGCAAGATCGTGGAAAGAGGAAAGCCCGAAGATATCTGCAGAAGATACAACAGGCTTAAGAAGATCAGGATACATCTGACCGACGGAAGTGATATGGAACTCAGCGCGGGTGGAGAATCGGCAACAAGGATTAGCGATCTTTTACTTGAAGGAAGACTTGAAACAATACATTCCACGGAACCCACACTGGAGACAGTGTTCTTGGAACTTACCGGCAGAGGACTTCAGGAGGCAGGATGATGAGAAATATTTCAGTAGTGATAAGAAAACAGATAAAGGATACCTTCAAGAACAAAACAATCCTGATACAATTTATTCTTTTCCCGTTAATGACGATCATCATGGAAAATACGATTACCATGAATGATATGCCCGAGCTTTTCTTTACAAGGCTTTTCTCCGTTATGTATATCGGAATGGCTCCTCTTACATCGGCGGCTGCAATTATATCTGAGGAAAAAGAAAGAAACACACTCAGAGTACTTATGATGGCTAACGTAAAACCGGCTGAGTATATCATCGGAGTGGGGCTTTACGTATGGAGCATATGCATGATCGGAGCCGGGGTTATGGCAAGCGGGATTCCTGCAGAGAATGTTCCGAAATTCCTGGGAGTTATGGCTGTGGGGTTTGTGATCTCTATAATAGCCGGTTCCTGCATCGGTATCTTTGCGAAGAATCAGATGGCCGCAACATCTCTTGTGATGCCTGTCATGATGGTGCTCTCATTCGTTCCAATGATTTCAATCTTCAACGATACAGTAGCCCGGATCTCAAAAATTTTTTATACAAAACAGATCATGAATCTGATGGATGGTATAATATTAAACGGAAGTGAAGGGGTTGGAAGATCGGGTACTGCGATCATTATAGTTAACGCTGCACTCTTTATCGTTTTATTTTCACTGGCGTACCACAAGAAGGGATTGGAGTAATTAATTCCATGAAGATCAATATCGATGTTGATTCAAAATACGAAGATATAGGTGTTGATATCCACGTGCCGAGCCTCACGCCGGAGGTGGAGAAGATCATTTCACTGATGCGGATGATGGACATGCAGATCGCGGTCAGGAATGGCGATGAGACGGTGCTTCTTGATGTGGGAGAGATCCTGTATATCGAAGCCGTGGAGAGAAATACATTTATATATACGGAAAAAGAAACCTACGAATCTACGCTTAAGCTCTACGAATTCGAGCAGCAACTTTCGGAGAAAGATTTCATCAGGATCAGTAAGCAGAGCATCCTGAACCTGCGAAAGGTTAAGAGCCTGCGGTCAGACATTAATCGCAAGATACGTGTAACACTTTTGAACGATGAGCAGATAGTCGTATCGAGAATGTATTCGGATGAGCTGAGAAAGAGATTGGGAGTTAAGTGATATGGAAGACAACAAGAGTATTTTTGATTATATATCCAAGGTGTTTACTGTATTCGGAGTGGTGATACTGATCCACGTGATAATAGGTTCGGCTGTTGGGAATGATGCCTCGGAAATGTCCACACTCTTTTCTCTCGGGGCGAAGGGTCTTGCAATGAGCACCATACTTCAGCTCCTTGTTCTGTCTGTCATCGTGATCATATTGCAGACTTTATTTCTTACAGACAGAGTGATCAAGAGTATGTCCATCGCAATCAGGATAATCCTGATGTTTGTATCGGTAACCTGCGCAATCGTTATTTTCGTCCTGGCGTTCAAGTGGTTTCCGGTCTATGATGCAATGGCATGGGTCGGATTCTTTGTGTCATTCGCCATTTGCTCACTTGCGGGAGTATGCTTCAGCAGGTTGAAGGAGAAGGCGGAGAATAAGAAGATGGATGAGGCGCTGAAGAAGTATAAGGGTTGAGACGACAGAGGGGACGCATCATTTTTGTCACCGGGTGACAAAAATGATGCGTCCCCTCTGTCATCTTATGATGTCTGTGCTGTAAACAGGTTGTAGTAGATGCCCTTGTTGTCCAGGAGTTCTTTGTGGGTTCCGAACTCGGCGATGCGGTGGTCATCTATTACCATGATACGGTCGGCATTCTTGAGTGTAGAAAGCCTGTGCGCTATAGCAAAGGTGGTCTTGCCTCTTGTAAGTCTTTCGAGAGCTTTCTGGATCATAAACTCACTCTCGGTATCAAGGCTTGCGGTTGCTTCGTCGAGGATAAGGATGCGTGGATCGGGAAGGATGGCTCTTGCAATGGCGATTCTCTGACGTTCACCACCTGACAATGTGTATCCCTTTTCACCCACATAAGTATTGTAGCCGTCGGGAAGTGCGCAGATGAAATCGTGAGCATTTGCAAGCTTTGCGGCTTTTATTATTTCTTCGACGGTTGCATCCGGTTTGGAGAATTTGATGTTATCCAGGATGGTTCCGGAGAAAAGGAAAGTCTCCTGAAGAACGACGCCGAGCTGTGAGTGGTATGACCTGCGGCTGATGTCCTTCATGTCGACTCCGTCAACAAGTATGGATCCGTCATCGGTTTCGTAAAGTCTCATCATGAGATTGATGAGAGTTGATTTGCCTGCACCGGACGCTCCGACGATTCCGATCATCTCACCGGGCTTGATCACCGCATTGATATCCTCGAGAACAGGTCTGTAGGATTTATATCCGAAGGTTGCATGGTCGAATGTGATCTCTCCCTTTATATCAATGTCATGAACGGTTTCCGGTTCTTCCTGAACATCCTGAGCGAGTACATCGTATATTCTTTCGAGGCTGCTGGTGAGTCTTGATAATTCTCTGGGAAGTCTTCCCATCCATCCGATGTACTGGAAAAGAAGGAGAGTATATGCAATGAACTGATAGAGTTCACCGATGGTCATTTCTTCTCCAAGTACATCCATTCCTCCGAAATACACCACTATTACAAGTCCCATTCCCATAAGGACACCTACCAGAAAATCAAACATTCCCCAGAATCTTTCATTCTTTTTCTGTATGACTGCAAAGGTTTCGGCAACCGATTTGAATCTTTCGGATTCATCTTTTTCTTTGCCGTAAGTCTTAACGACTCTCATCCCGGAGATGACATCCTGAAGGCTGCTTGAGACATCATCGTTTTTTCTGTACTGGAGTCCGAAGATTCTGCTCATTGTCTTACGGAAGGTTATCATAAGGGCGGAGACAAAGGGCACCAGTATGAAGGTGAGCAGAGCAAGCTTCAGATTAAGAACCATCATGAAGATGATATCCCATATGAAAATAAAGAAGATGGCAAAAAGATTACAGAATACATCTGCCATGAAATCGCTGATATATCTTGTGTCGTTGATTATCCTGTTGATCAGTTCTCCGGGCCTTCTGTCATTAATGAAGCTCAAAGGAAGTTTCTGATATTTCTCAAAAAGCTGTTTTCTTAGATCCGCGGCGATCTTGGACCCCAGTCTTGCCGAGGCATTACTTTTGATGATGTTAAGGATGACTATGGCCACGCTGAAGGTGAACATGAGCGCGAGAAACACGAGTGCGGTCTGCATCGAACCACCTTTTTTAAGCACATCGTTAATGAGGTGCTTTTGAATCTCGGGATTAAGAAGCGTTGTTACCGCAACCATTACCATTACGAGGAAGATTCCGAGGAAATCTTTCTTATAAGGCTTTGCCATCTTGATAAATACGCTTAAGAATCCGCCCTGACCGGAACACTTGGGACAGGTTTTGGTACCGGGAATGGCACGTCCGCATATGGGGCACATCTTTTCATATTCGGGACTGATAACTTCTTCGAATCTTCCGGAGATAAGGATGTTGATCCCTCTTGCGATATAAGCGTATCTGCTTAAATGCTTGGATGAGTAGTGAGCAAGAACGTGATGCGATCCGTTTTTTTGTACGGTAAGAATACCTCCGCCTATTCCGGGCTCTGCGGAAGCTTTCTCAAGATCTTTGATGGGATATTCTTTTAAATCAGTTCCGCGGATAATGCAGATCTTGGAAGTTGTTACTACGAAGTAGGAGTCGCCGGTAAAATTACCCTCTGCGTCGATATCTATTGGAACAGCGTAATATATACGCTCATCTTCTTTAAGAATTATCTTACTCTCTGCGGTTTTCGGAAGGTTATATTTTAAGATCATTTTTCTACCTATTAGTTACATGAACAGATCCAGCATTCTCTTTTCTTTTTGGGAAAGAGCATCGGTATCTCTTATCTCAAAACGGTTTTCGTCTACATCCTGAATGATGAGTCTGGTATCGGATAGTTTACTTACCGCATTTGAGCCCATGTTTATGGCGAATTTACACTCGCCTTTGTCGGTCAGTACATGGAAGTATGCATATCCGTACTCGTCCTTGATGCTGTAGATCTTACTGATAACGGGCGTGAAGTAACAAAGTGTAAGCTGAGCTTTGAGTATCTTTTTCGTCTCTTCGGGCATTGCCTGAAGATCTTCTATGATGCCGATCTCCTTGCCGGAGCCTTCATACTCTCTTATGGAGAGATATTTATCCGCATCCGTAAATGGAAAGAGCCTTACGATCCTGACTCTGTCATAGTGTTTGCCGTTATGATCGAGGCTTACAAAGCCACCTTCCGTTGCGGAGAACTTAGCATCGGTGGGGATGATGTGAGTCGCGGTCATTTCCTCGGCTTTTTGTTCGTAGATATTAAGAGTATTTTCGGACATATCTATCTCCTAAAATGAAGCGGTTTGCTGAAGTGATTTGTTCTGCAGGTCTAAGAGGTTCTTGAAGATGCCGTCTTCTTTTTTCTGAAGCGAATCCCAGGTTCCTTCTTCCACGATCCTGCCTCCATCGATGACTATCAGTCTGTCGGCATCCCGTAAGGTTGATAGTCTGTGGGCGATTGAAAGAGTGGTTCTTCCCTGAACAAGGAATTTAAGGGAATGCTGTATTGCTTTCTCTGTTTCGGTATCCACGCTTGCGGTTGCCTCGTCCAGAATAAGTATCTTGGGATCTGCGAGGATTGCACGGGCAATGGATATACGCTGTTTTTCACCACCGGATAAGTCTTTGCCCGATGCACCTATGATGGTGTCGTATCCGTCTGGAAGCTTGGAGATGAATTCGTGTGCGGAAGCAAGTTTTGCAGCCCTTATAATGTCTGCTTTGGTAGCGTGTTCATTGCCGTAAGCAATGTTTTTGGCAACCGATCCCATGAAGATGTATGTATCCTGAGAGACCATTGCGACATTTCTTCTAAGATCCGAAAGTGAAAGATCCTTAACGCCTGTTCCGTCGATTTTGATCTCACCTTCGTTAACGTCGTAGAGTCTTGAGATGAGGTTGACGAGAGTTGATTTGCCTGCGCCGGATCTTCCGACTATACCGAGCATCTCGCCTTCTTTGACATGAAGATCGATATTTTTCAAAACAGGTCTTCCGACTCTGTAACCGAAGGTCACGTTATTCAAATCTATCTCGCCCCTGGGGTGATCTAATCTGACAGGATTGTCAATTTCTTTGATCTCGGGGATGGCATCGATTATCTCGAAGAGTCTTTCCGCGGAGTTGATGCTGTCGGCCCAAAGTCTGAATACGTAAGAAAAGAAATTCATGGGGCCGTTAAGCTGCATTACATATCCGACGAAGGTTATCAGAACACCAAGCTCAATCTCGCCGGTTTTAATAACGAAAAAGACACCTGCGATCCATATCCAGATACTGGATACTTCCTGGACCATATTGTAGAGGATTGCGAATTTATTCCTGAGTCTTACTATATTGATCTCCGCATCCCGGAGGTTTTCGCTGGGATGGATGAATTTCGCAATCTCCGTATCCTGCTGACCGAATGCTTTGACCACTCGCGCTCCGGTCAGGTTGTCGACAGCCTTTGCGGAGACTGCTTTTTCCGCACGGTGTCTTTTGCCGGAAAGATTCCAAAGCCCCGGACGGAGCTTGACGGTGAGGAATACGAGAAGAGGCAGAAGTATGCATGCAAGGAGCGCCATCTTCCAATTGAGCCTGTACATTACGGTGAATGTTACGATAATGGTGGCGCTGTGAACAAACAGCATGGGCAGACCGTCTATGAAGAATTCCCTTACTCTTTCAGAGTCACTTAAGACTCTGGTCATCAGGCCGCCGGTCTGTTTGTTGACATAGAAATTAAGAGAAAGTCTGCTCATGGAATCGAAGACATCGGTCTTGATATCTTTGACGGTGCTGCTTGCAACCTTGGCCATGACAAAGATCTGCATGAAATTGGAAGCGGCCTGAAGAACTCTTACACCTATCATCACCAGTGCGGTGAAAAGGAGGGCAAGGGTATATTTTCCGGCAAGTCCGAACTTCGCAAGGAAGAGATCGTCCTTGGCAAGGATCTTGTCGAAGAGCACGGTTCCCGTCAGATAAGGCCATGCGATACTTACTGCAGCCGATATCATATAGGTTAAAAACAAAACGATGAATTGAAGCTTGTAGCGCAGGAAATAGCTGAGGGTTCGAAAGAAGATGTTTCGTTTGCTTTTCTTTTTGGTCAGCGTATCCTGATCATCACTGTCTTCATCTTTATTTTCCTCGGAAGGGAGAATTCCTTCTTTAAGGAAGACTCGGAGCTTTCTGAAGAGTACATTCATCTCGGCCTGATATCTGTTGGTAAAAGCCGCAATGTGAACAGGCTTTCCGTCAAACTCTGCGGAAAGGATGTTTGATCCGATATAGGCATCAAGGCGAAGATGAGCGAGCTTTGCGTTTTCGTAAAGCATGATCTCAAGATCCGTGGGATCAAGCACTTCGAGATCCTTGGTATCGATACCTTTGAAACAGTTGATGTAATTATCGGGGAGCTTTCCCGTGCACACACCGACCTTATCGGTGGTTACGAACAGGTAACCGCTGATGTAGGTTCCGTCTTCGGAAAGATCGATGGGACTTGAGAGGATGATAGCATCGGAAGTGATGCCGTGTTTTGAAAGTTTCTCAAGAAAAAGTTTGTCGTTTTTTAAATCGTTTTTCATAGTGATATATGGGGGTTCTTACATAACGATACATGTATGATTTTATCATAGGGGAAGGGTTAAGACACTATATTTGTAGTTGAATCGGAATGACAGTGTTATAATAGTTGAGTATTTCAACCGAAAGTAAAGGTTTTAAACTATGAGAGTATTATTTATCAGACATGGTGAGCCCAATTATGAATTGGATTGCATCACCGAAACGGGTAAGATCCAGGCGGAAGCTTGCGCAGAAAGGCTTAGGGATGAGGGCATAGAAGAGATCTATGCTTCACCCATGGGAAGAGCGCAGCAGACAGCGGAGGCAACTGCAAAGCTGCTCGGACTTCCCATCAAGACACTTGATTTTATGAAAGAGATCAGCTGGGGGCCTATGGACGAAACACCGCTTTATTCCGACGGACATCCCTGGAATATGGTTGATGAGATGGCAAGACAGAACATCAACTTAAACGATCCGAACTGGAGAGAGACTCCTTTCTTCAAAACAAACAGCGTAGTTGAAATAGTCGACGGAATCGCACCCAAGATCGACGAATGGCTTGCCACATTCGGATATGTAAGGGACGGCTTTTACTACCGTCATACCGTAGAAGAGGAGGAACACCGCACAATCGCTCTCTTTTCACACGGAGGATCATCTGCGGCAGCAATGGGACATATCCTCAATATTCCTTTCCCTTATATGTGCGCACTGTTCCATCTGGAATTTACCGGCATAACCACCATCAGGTTTGACAAGCATGAAGGTCCTTGCACGCTTCCCTGCCTTGAACTGGGTAATGACGGAAGACATATCAAAGAAGGTAAATACCACAGACTGGAAAACAGATAAATTATTTAACGGAGGTATCTATTGTGGAAAGAACTCTTAAATTCTTAAAAGAAGCAGGAACTTATTATCTGGCTACCGTAGACGGTGACCAGCCCAGAGTAAGACCTTTCGGAACCATCAACGAGTTCGAGGGCAAGCTCTACATTCAGACCGGTAAAAAGAAAGATGTCAGCAAGCAGCTTCACGCCAATCCTAAGGCTGAGATCTGTGCATTCATGAACGGTGAGTGGCTCAGAGTCGCATGCGAGCTTGTGGCAGATGACAGAAGAGAAGCCAAGGTTTCCATGCTGGAAGCGTATCCCAATCTTCAGGGAATGTATTCCGCAGACGATGATAACACCGAGGTTCTCTATATGAAGAATGCAACCGCAACCTTCAGTTCGTTTGCCGGAGCACCCGAGGTAGAGAAGTTCTGATATAGCTTATAATGATGACAACGAGTCAGGGGGACGGTTCCTTCTGACTCGTTTTTTTATGGCTCAGTCAGTGGGCCCACTGTTATCTTGACTAAATATATGGCTATGATAGAATTAGGTAACAACAGTTATAGGCGGGGAAAATAATGATCTATTTTGATGATCTACCGTTAGACAGTGACATATTGAAAGCGCTGGGTGAGTTGTCCATAGACTATGTTTTTCAGCCGATCTTCAAACCGGACGGAAAGACGATATTTGCCCGTGAAGCGCTCATGCGACCTACCGAGATGAGTGTTCTGGATCTTATCGATAAGTATGAGAAGGAAGATAAGCTCCATGTTCTCGAGGTGGCTACCTTCTTCGGTGCCATGCAGGCTTGGCAGATCCGCGGATATACGGAGCACGTGTGCCTTAATTCTTTTCCATCGGAGTTTTTTACCATGTCCGAGTCGAAAGCATTCAACAACTATTTCGGAGATCTCTCCGGAGTGGGTATCATAGAGATACTTGAGTATCCTTATATATCCGAGAATGCCTGCAAATACAAAAAGGTAGCCTGTGCCGAAAAGAATCTTATGATCGCAATAGATGATTTCGGTGTGGGATTAAGCAATATGGATCTTGTGGATATGTATTCTCCCAAGATCGTAAAGCTGGACAGGACACTTTTAAGTGACATCGACACACATCCTGAAAAGCAGGAGAATGTGTTTAAACTTGTTCAGGATTTCCACTCAAGAGACATAATGGTTGTCGCCGAAGGCATAGAGAGGAAAGAGGAATTCGATATGCTGGTGGAAATGGGAGTGGATCTTTATCAGGGATATTATCTGGCTATGCCGGAATAATGAGATTTTTGGTGACGGTTTGACGGTGAAACAGGGGGACGGTTCTGGCGTTCCACAAGAATCATGTGGAACGCCAGAACCGTCCCCCTGTTTCATCGTCCCGGCTGTCACCTGATAAGGAGAAAGACATGAAAGAGTTTTTGAAGAGAAAGAACATTGAGATCTCGCTTAAGAGATACGGGATCGATGCACTGGGGGCGATGGCGCAGGGACTTTTCTGTTCACTGCTGATCGGAACCATCATCGACACGCTGGGAACCCAGTTCCAAATATCTTATCTGATGGCAACCGTTGCGACTATCGGCGGTGTGGATTATACCGTGGGCGGATTGGCAAAAGCCATGAGCGGACCTGCAATGGCCGTAGCTATCGGTTATGCACTTAAGTGCCCGCCGCTTGTTCTCTTCAGTATGATAAGCGTGGGATTCGCATCCAATGCTCTCGGCGGAGCAGGCGGACCTTTGGCGGTTCTTTTCGTAGCAATCATTGCTGCGGAATTTGGTAAAGCCGTATCAAAAGAGACCAAAATTGACATTCTTGTCACTCCTCTTGTTACCATAGGTGTGGGAATGTTCCTGTCATGGCTTATCGCACCTCCCATCGGAACTGCCGCATCATCCGTAGGAAAGCTAATCATGTGGGCAACCGATCTTCAGCCCTTCTTAATGGGAATCCTCGTTTCCGTTATCGTAGGGATCGCACTTACTCTTCCCATATCATCAGCTGCGATCTGCGCTGCGCTTTCACTCACCGGACTTGCGGGCGGAGCTGCCGTTGCGGGATGCTGTGCACAGATGATCGGATTCGCTGTTATCTCTTATAAGGAAAATAAATTCGGCGGACTTGTATCTCAGGGCATAGGTACTTCAATGCTCCAGATGGGAAACATTGTAAAGAATCCCAGGATCTGGATCGCGCCTATCGTCACATCAGCTATAACAGGCCCCATTGCTACCTGTCTTTTCAGACTCAAGATGAACGGGGCTCCCGTAGCATCGGGAATGGGAACCTGCGGATTTGTTGGACCTTTGGGTGTTTATACCGGATGGATCAAAGACATTGCTGCCGGTACAAAAGGTTCCATTACTCCCAAAGACTGGTGTGGACTGGTGCTTATCTGTTTTGTTTTGCCTGCGGTCATTACACCTCTTATTCATCAAGTAGTTGTAAAGCTGGGCTGGGTTAAGCCCGGTGATATGAAGATTTCGAATTAGGCATTGCCACTGTTAATGTACCGGGGATAAAGGAGGATACTATGGATTCTATGAACATGCAGCCCGCACCCGAACCGAAGAAGAAAGGTATCGGAAAAGCATTATTTCTGATCATAGGACTTGCACTGGGAGCCTTGTTGACCGCTCTTGTTATGTGTATCGTGCTCAAAATGAATTCAGGCGAAACTTCGAAATCCGTAGAGGGTGAGGGGTATGAATCACCCGAAGAAGCAGTCACCGCATATCTGAATTACCTGAAAGAGGGAAATCTTGAAGGGGTTATTTCTACATTTGCCGTGGAATCATATGTAGATAATTATGATATGGATGAGTATTTCGAATATATTCAGCAATTCAATCCGTTTATAGCAAACGGCGGACAAATGACCACCGGATTTTACTTCGATTCGGATATGGCGAGAGATTTGAATATTGAAAGCAGAAGAGCATATATACTTTATAACCTTCACAAACAGCTGATGCAGATCATCTCGCATGAAACAGATGAAGAAGAGATCGTTGAAACGATATCCGACGGAAGATTATATACCTTTGATGAAGACTCTTGTAAATCGGTAATGAAATTTCTTTCTACCGACCCGGAATTAGACAGCATTGATATCGGAGATTTTCTTGAACATGAAGATTTCGATCTGCCTGATGACGGAATAAAAAGAACTATGAAAAGCCTGAAAAAGCGCTGGGGTGCGGATGTTGAACAGGTGATAGTAGAACTTGAGATCGCAGATGAGGATTATACGCTTTTTATGCTCTGCGTTTGCTATGACGGAAAATGGTATATTGCGGAATTTAATAATCCCACTGCTTTAGCGCTTGGAACTAAACCCAACGACCGGGGCCTTGTACACGAAGATGAGCTTCCCTGATAAGATCTCGGCATCTTGGTAAGCTTACATGTACCGCTTGGTAGCGGAGGTATTGTGCTCATAAAATAAGCCCGATAATATGTAGCCATAACAGATGAGTCAGTGGGGACGGTTCTTTCTGACTCAAAAAGGAGGAAAAAGTTATGACTACATATATGATAAGTGAATGTACCGAGAGTTTGAACGCACTCCGTAAGGATGCGGCCCGACTTCAGAAAAGGGGACTGCCATTCATGATGGCGTCGGTTCTTCTCTGGACCGGTATCATGTTTTCGACCGTCTGCATTGAGAACATTAATGAGAGGAACTTCTTTATTTTCTGTTCTTCGGCACTTCTGATGCCGCTTGCATCGGCCTTCGGAAAAATGCTGGGCGTAAACATATACCAGAAGACAACGAACCCGATAAACAAACTGGGATTCTTATGTAACATCAATCAGTTCCTGTATCTGCCCATCGCAATGTGGGCATACAATGCACATCCCGAATCCATGCTTTTGATCTACGCCATAATCTTCGCGGCACACCTTCTTCCCTTTTCATGGGTGTATAACAGCAGGATTTATTTCACGGCATCCATGGTCGAATCCATCGGGGTCATATTACTCGGATACAGATTCGGTTATCCCGTCGCAATGGGATTCATAGTTGCAATGCAGCTGATCGTGTGTATCAGACTTTTCATGCAAGTAAATGAGGACGAAAGAGAAGTTGAAAGTAACGATTGAAAGAGATCAAAAAGAAAACGTCGTATTCGCCGAGATTCATTGCAAAGATGTGACGGAGGACGTGTCGAGACTGGAGCGGTACATCAGAAACTTCGACACATTCATTCCGGCGAAAGAAGACGGGAGCAATGTGAACGTATCTACCGAAGATATTTATTACATAGAATCGGTGGACAAGAAGACGTTTATCTATACAGAGAAAAGTGTCTCTACGACGGACAAGAGATTATACGAACTCGAAGAAATGTTAGATAATAAAGACTTCTTCAGATGCTCCAAATCCATGATCGTGCATTTAAATAAGGTATTAAGTCTTAAGCCGGAGATTACCAGGAATATCCGTGCAACTCTCAAAAACGGAGAAGTGATCCTGATCTCAAGGCGTTATGCATCGGACCTTAAGAAACTTCTCGGAATAGGTGGCTGATATGAGTTATTTTGTCAAAAGAATGCTGACGGTCTTCAGAAACACTCTGGCTTTTTCCTATGCCTGGACGGTTCTGTGCTCGGCGGTTATTGTATGGGGATTGGGCGGAGGCTCACTCTCTGTCGGTTTCCTTTTTAAATTACTTGCACTGTGTGCATGGGGATCTGCCTGCTTTGCGGGTTGCTTCTTTAATTCATTGTTCGATAAGAAGGGGTTCATCTTCTGCCTGACGCTGTTTTACATATTGTTTTTGCCGGTGGAGATCTTTATCTATTACTCCATGGGGCTTTTCGTCGGTGGCGGAAGTCCGTTGGTATGGATAATTTTCTGGGCATCGGTTATCTCCTTGTATATGACGGCAATACTGATAGACAGGCTGATATTTAAGCGAAGAGGCGCGGAGTACACGCAGAAACTGAAAGAATACAACGAAAGTAAATAGAAACGGTGTCTCAAAGGCCGGCAGGTAACCCTGCCGGCCTTTTTTGTGTGAAACAGGGGGACGGTTCTGTCGTTCCACATGATTCTTGTGGAACGACAGAACCGTCCCCCTGTTTCACGTGAGTCAGAAAGAACTGTCCTCACTGACTCTTAAATTTTTGTTGACTTTTAAGAAATATCTTATAAAATGGTATCGGTTAGAGAATACTAACAGCAGATAATGATAGCTAACATTTGTTATATATTAATAACTTACGGAAGGAGGCCCGAATATGACGCTTAATGATGCTGAACTCGAAAAAGAATATGTGATCACCGGTATTACCACCGGAGACGAAGAAATGGAGAGCTTCCTGTTTACACTCGGATGCTACAGCGGAGAGAAGATCACCGTTGTCGATAAAAAGAAGAATCTTGTAGTTTCCATCAAGGACGCAAGATACAACATCGATAGGGAACTGGCTGACGCTATATGCATTTAGGTGACAGGTGATGGTAGGGACACTTCAATTTTGTCACCAAAGATATATAAAAGGAGGATTTTGAAATGAGACTTGCCATGACGGGCAACCCCAACAGCGGAAAAACAACAATGTTCAACGCTTTGACGGGCAGACGCGAAAAGATCGGTAACTGGGCGGGTGTTACCGTAGATAAGAAAGAAAGCGCCATCAAGAAGAATTTTTACGAAGGAAGCGAGGAACTTATCGCAGTTGACCTCCCCGGCGCATATTCAATGTCGCCCTTTACCAGTGAAGAGAGCATTACCAGCGCGTATGTCAGAAACGAGCGCCCCGATGCCATCATCAACATTGTTGATGCGACAAATCTCAGCAGAAGCCTCTTTTTCACCACTCAGCTGCTCGAACTCGGTATTCCCGTAGTCGTAGCTCTGAATAAATCCGATATTAATGAAAAGAAAGAAACACAGATCAACGAAAAGCTCCTGTCCGAAAAGCTCGGATGCCCCGTTATCAAGACGGTTTCAACCGACGAGAAGGGACTTAAGGATGTTGTTGCCGCTGCCGTAGAACTTAATGGCAAGGGACAGAAGGCTCCTTACAATCAGGGAGACATCAATCTTCACGATAAGGCAGAAGTTGAAGCGGCGGACAGAAAGAGATTCGACTTTGTTAATAAGATCGTTAAGGATGTAGAAGTACGTAAGGTACAGACCAAAGATAAGACCAAGGCCGATAAGGTAGATGCGATCCTTACCCATCCCGTTCTCGGACTTATCATTTTCGCAGGAATCATGTGGGCTGTATTCTATATCTCACAGTCAACCGTAGGAACCTGGCTTGCTGATTATTTAGTAGGCTGGATCGAGACTTTCCAGGAATATGTGGGCGGACTTATGGAGGATGCAAATCCCCTTCTCTATGCCCTCCTTGTTGACGGTATCATCGGAGGCGTAGGTGCGGTAGTAGGATTCCTTCCTCTCGTAATGGTAATGTATTTCCTCCTTGCACTTCTTGAGGACTGCGGATACATGTCCAGAGCTACCGTAGTTCTGGATCCCATCTTTAAGAAAGTAGGACTTTCCGGAAAATCCGTTATCCCCATGATCATCGGAACCGGTTGCGGAATCCCCGCTATCATGGCCTGCCGTACCATTAAGAACGAAAGAGAAAGAAGATCCACCGCAATGCTTGCAACATTCATGCCCTGCGGCGCCAAGATCCCCGTAATCGCTCTTTTTGCCGGCGCATTCTTCCCCGAATCAAAATGGGTCAGCCCTGTAATGTACTTCACCGGAATCGCACTTGTTCTTCTCGGAGCGGTTCTCATCAAGGCCATCACAGGAGCCAAGTACAGAAAGTCATTCTTCATCATCGAGCTTCCCGAGTACAAGCTTCCTTCACTTAAGCTGGCTCTCGGCTCCATGCTCGACAGAGGTAAGGCATATATCGTAAAAGCGGGAACCATCATTCTCGTATGTAACACCATCGTTCAGATCATGCAGTCCTTCAACTGGCATTTCGAAGTAGTTGAAGAGGGAATGGAAGATACCTCCATCCTTGCAAGTATCGCAGGACCTTTCGGAGTATTACTTGTTCCTATTGTAGGCATCGCCGCATGGCAGCTTGCTGCAGCGGCTATCACCGGATTCATCGCCAAAGAGAACGTTGTCGGAACCATCGCTACAGTTTATGCGATCACCAACTTCATCGATACCGAAGAGCTTGAGCTTGTGGGAAGCGGAAGTGCGGTTGCGGCAGCTATGGGAATCACCAAGGTTGCAGCTCTTGCCTATCTTATGTTCAACCTCTACACACCTCCGTGCTTTGCTGCACTTGGTGCGATGAATTCCGAAATGCAGAGCAAGAAGTGGCTCTGGGGTGCCATCGGACTCCAACTTGCTACCGGATATACCATCGGTTTCCTCGTATATCAGATCGGAACTCTTGTAACTACCGGAGCACTCGGAGCAGGCTTCATCGGAGGCCTTGCCGCAGTACTTTGCTTTGCCGCCATCATTACCTACCTTATCATTAAGGCAAACAAGGCAGTCGAAGTTAACTACAAACTCAGCTAAGCTAATACCGGACATAATCTGTTTTTCTCCTATTCAGAGATGACGCAGGTCCATCGGAGACGATTCCCCCATGGACCCCGTCATCAACCTCGAGGTGATCAAAATGACCAACATCATTGCAACAATCGTAATATTGGCTCTTTTTGCGGGATCTTCCTACTATATATATAAGGAGAAAAAGAAAGGCGTGCATTGCATAGGATGTCCGTCCGCAGGAAATTGTCCGCATTGTAAAAAGAAAATCTGAAAATGTAGAGAATGAGTCAAGGAGCTCCGCGCAGTCTTGACTCATTTTTTATATGTGATAATATAAGCAAAGTTTGAAAAAGATAACGTGGGGTTGCTATTCGGGGAAGATTAGAAAGGATATATAGGCGCAAAAAAATGGATAAGTTAAAACCGAAGCTTTTTTCCGTAATGAAAAATTATAACGGAGCACAGTTAGCAAAGGATGTGGTCGCAGGTATCATCGTAGCGATAATCGCACTCCCTCTGTCTATCGCACTTGCCATCGCATCGGGTGTAGGCCCTGAGGCCGGTGTATATACCGCGATCGTTGCAGGTTTCCTCGTAGCATTCTTCGGAGGAAGCAGAGTCCAGATTGCCGGACCCACCGCCGCATTTGCAACCATAGTTGCAGGAATCGTGGCACGTGACGGCACCGAAGGGCTGATGGTCGCAACCATCATGGCAGGTATCCTTCTCATCGTCATGGGATTCTGCCGTTTCGGAAATCTTCTTAAATATATCCCCTATACCATTACAACGGGATTTACCGCAGGTATAGCAGTCACTCTTTTCATCGGACAGATCAAGGACTTTGCGGGCATCGCGTATATGCACGGGGAAAAGCCCATTGAGACCGCAGAAAAGATCGAAGCTCTTATAGCTAACCTTAATACTATCAATATACAGGCTGTTGCCATCGGAGCTCTTGCACTTGCGATACTTATCATCTGGCCCAAGTTCTTCAAGAAGATCCCGGGATCACTTATCGCAGTTATCGTAACCGCAGCCATTGTTAAGATCTTCGATCTTGATGTTAATACCATCGGAAAGGCATTCCAGGATATCAGAACCGGGCTTCCCGTATGCACGCTGAATGCATCTCTGTTTTCACTTACAATGATGAAATCACAGATGATGAACGCGGTTACCATCGCACTTCTTGCAGGTATCGAGTCACTCCTTTCCGCAGTCGTTGCGGATTCCATGATCGGTTCCAAGCATCGATCCAACATGGAACTTATCGCACAGGGTATCGGTAATATCGGTTCCGCATGCTTTGGAGGTATCCCCGCAACAGGCGCGATCGCAAGAACCGCGGCAAATATCAAGAGCGGCGGACGTACTCCCATCGCGGGAATGGTTCACTCCATCATGCTGGTTCTGGTAGTGGTATTCCTCATGCCTCTTGCAAAGCTCATCCCCATGCCCTGCATTGCCGCTATCCTTTTCCAGGTTGCTTACAACATGAGCGGATGGAGAAATTTCGTAAAGCTCTGCAAATCATCACCCAAGAGCGACATCCTTGTACTTGTACTGACCTTCGGTCTTACCGTTATCTTTGACCTGGTAGTTGCTATCGAGGCGGGAATCCTTCTTGCAGCTATTCTCTTCATGAAGAGAATGAGCGATGTCACCACCGTAGAGGGCTGGAAAGAAGTGGATGAGGAGAACGATCCCGATTCCATTACTTTAAGAACCATCCCCGAGCATACTGTTGTATACGAATTTTCAGGTCCCATGTTCTTCGCTGCAGCAGGCAAGATCCTTCAGATCTCTTTTAAAGAAGATACCAAGGTGCTCGTTATCAGAATGAGAAGCGTAAGTGCAATGGATGCTACGGCTATGCACAATCTCGAGCAGCTCTATGATGACTGCGCAGGCAGAGGTATCAAGATCGTACTCTCACACGTAAATGAGCAGCCTCTTCGTGTGATTCAGAAGGCAGGCTTTGAGGCGAAGATCGGAAAAGAAAACTTCGCACCTCACATCGATGATGCGCTTAAGCGTGCGGAAGAATTAGTAAGTAAGAAAGGTTAATTGTTTTAAGTATGAAAAAGTTTCTCACAGGTTTGTTAACAGTAGTAAAGGTAATTATCGCGATCCTCATCATTCCCATCGCTCAGTTTCTTGCGGAAGTTGTACTGATTCCTTTCGGAGAGCCTCAGGGAATCATGAAAGGAATAACCTATATCTTATGGGGAATCCTTTATCCCGGTTTTGCAATCCTGTTTGTATGGCTCTTTGCAAAGTTTATCTGTAAGAAAAAGATGTCCGAGATACTCATTACCAAAGTAAAGGTAAAGTTTAAATGGGTCATCGCAGCATTCCTTCTTCCTCTGGGAGTTACCGCAACTTACGTGATCGCGGTACCCGGACAGCTCGTAAAGCATACACTTGACGGCATCGGAATATTCAATGCTCTTGCACTTGCGATCGTCTTCACAGGATTCGCGGCAGGCGTTGTAGAGGAGATGGTCTTCAGGGGAATCATCATGGACCTTCTGAAGGAAAGATGGAACATCGCAGTCGCAGTAATTGCTCCTTCCGTAGTATTCGGATTCGTACATGTCCTTGGAATGAATTTCTCCATCGGAAGCATAATCCTCGTAACAGTTGCAGGTACCATGGTAGGAATCATGTTCTCACTGGTCGCACTTGAGGGCGGATCCATTTGGAACAGTGCAGTGATGCACATGGCATGGAATACGATCATAATCGGAGGACTCTTCAGGGTCGGCATTAATAAGGATTCTGCAGATATTTACGAATACCTTCTTGCAAGCGATAAATTCTGGATCACCGGCGGAGAGTTCGGTATCGAATCCGCGCTTCCTTCCGTCATCGGATATACGATCGTTGCGGTCATTGCTTTTATGATGCTTCGCAAGAAAAAAGAGAATAAAGAATCATAAGTGATATGAAAGACAACCCAAAAACGGGTTGTCTTTTTTATACTAAAAAACTTCTTGCATAGAGAACATTATTTGTATATACTAACGAACAATATACTATCTGAGTAAGTGCGCGGGGGCGTTGTTTTTATAGCTTGGAGAGCATTATGTCAGAAAAGAAGAAAAAAGATATTTCTAAAAGCAGGGCTATCGCCAACAATTTCTTTGCCCTGGGTCTGGTATCGCGGATATCCAAGAAGTTTGTGGTTCACAAGGCCATAAGTAAATTTCTGGGATATTTCGAATGGCTGTTTTACAGCGCATTTTTCATGCGATACGTCATCAATTCACTGGAAAACGGCGATGCATTTTCACACATCATGATATTCATAGTCATCGTGACTGTTGTTTTTGCGGGCATGAGCCTTTATAACAGCATTCTCGAAGGCAGTATCATTCCGGTCTGTTCAGCGATTATCAATAAGGGTCTTTATACCAAGCTCTTTAAGAAATCGAGAAACGTTGAGCTGGAGTGTTTTGAAAACAGTGATTTCTACGACAAGTACACTCTTGCCATGGACAAAGCGGATGAGAGAATGTTAAGCACGGTTGATGTAATCTTCGGAGTTATCTTCGGCGCAATCTCAAGTGTGTGTGCTTTCGTATTCATGTATCAGGTCGATAAACTGTCGGTTCTTTTCATTATCTTCCCCATTATCGGAAACTTCGTATTCGGAAGAATGGTAGCAAAGATAGATTTCGCCAGGGGCAAGGATATGGTTCCCCATAACAGAAAGAGCGCATACGTAAACAGAGTTATGTACCTGCCTGAGTATGCCAAGGAAATAAGACTTACCAAAGTCTTCTCCCTTATGAAGAGACAGTACAGAGATGCCATCAAGGGAATCGGAGAAGTTACGGATAAGTACTCCGCAAAGTCTGCGGTATTCCACTGGCTCTATGTCATGTTTACTTTTACCTTCATCTTCGAAGGACTTCTCATGTACGGAGCTTACAGAACTCTCGCAAGTCATACCATGACACTTGCACAGCTCTCGGTAATTACCAGTATGATGGTTTCCACCACATGGATACTCATCGGATTTACGGATTCCATTACCGCACTTTTCAAGAACGGACTTTTCATCGAATACCTCAGAACCTTCCTTGAGTATGAAGAGAAGATTCCCGAGGATTCAAAGGGAATTGATCCCGGCAAAGAGATCAAATCCATTGAGTTCAGAGATGTATCTTTCTCCTACAAGGATAAAGAAGTACTTTCTCACTTGAATATGGAATTCAGAGGCGGCAAGACCTATGCACTTGTAGGACATAACGGTGCAGGTAAGACCACGTTGATAAAACTGCTCCTTAGATTCTACGATCCCACTGACGGAATGATCCTTCTAAACGGACGCAACATCAAGGACTTCGATCTGCAGAAGTATCGTGCACTGTTTGCAACCGCATTCCAGGATCACAGAATGTTCTCCATGTCCGTTCTCGATAACGTAGTCATGGGAGAAAATATTCCGGATGATATAAAAGAAAGAAAAGTTGTGGAAGCACTTATGCTTTCCGGAGCTTACGATAAAGTAATGTCACTTCCCAAGGGCATCTACACCACACTTACCCATGAATTCGATGATGAGGGCGCAGTGCTTTCGGGCGGTGAGTTCCAGAAGATAGTCGTTGCAAGAGCGTTCGTTAAGGATTGTCCTTTCAAAATCTTCGACGAGCCTTCAAGTGCACTTGATCCTATCGCGGAGAATAAACTCTTCGACAATATCTATGATTCATGCAGGGATAATACTCTGGTATTTATCTCACACAGATTGTCATCGGTTCAGAATGCCGACTATGTATACCTGCTTTCAGGCGGATGCGTTAAGGAGCAGGGAAACCATGCTTCACTTATGGCCCAGAACGGTATATATGCGGATATGTACAACAAGCAGGCTAAGAACTACCTGGCACTTAGTGAGCCAACAGAAACCGTCCCCGCCGGCATAGGAGAGGAGGTGATGGCAGGTGTCTGACGTTAAGAAAGAAGCTAAGACAAAAGATCCCAAGAAGAGTTTTAAGAACGTTTGGAGAAATCAGCTCTTCCTTTGGAACATCTGCTTTAAGACCGCTCCCGGATACATGATCTATTTTCTCTACGATGCCTTCAGATATCAGGGCGTAATATTCATAGAGCACGTACTCGGAATCAGGTATGTCCTCAGATGTGCGGAATTCCAGGAGCCTTTGTGGAAAGCACTCCTTTACATCGGAATAGTACTTGCGATCAATCTCATACAGATCATTCCCGACGGATTCTTCATCTACAAATGGTCACCCAAGACCAAGCCGAAGCTCTATCAGGCACTTAAAGAGCAGATGTATAAGAAGGCCGCACAGATCGATCTGTCATGCTACGACGATCCCAAGTATTACAATGATTTCGTCCTTGCGGTTTCGGAAGCTGAGAGCAGCATAGACAGATTCCTTACCATGTGCAACGGAATCGTTCAGGCACTTACCATTATCTTTACTACCGGTGTTTTCTACCTGGTAACGGATGCTGCCGGAATCTTCTTCGTACTTGCATCTCTGGTGCTCAGATTCCTGGTATCCAAGGTGCTGAACAAACTCAACTACGATCTCCGCATCAAGACCAATCCTCTTGAGAGAAAGAGAAATTACGTAAGCAGGGTTTTCTATCTCAACGATTATGCCAAGGAACTCAGACTTCACAAGAACGTAGGTGATGCTCTGGAAAAAGAATTCCTTGAAGCAAACAATGAGATCATCAAAGAAAGAAAAGCAGTCGCAGGAAAGAAGTCCTTCCTCATGTTCTCCAGAAACTACATGGTGGGCGACTTCATTATGGACGGACTCTACATCACATACTTAGTCTTCCAGGCTGCGGTACTTCACACCGTTGCATACAGCGATGCGGTTGTCCTCTTTAACAGAACAGGAAGTTTGAGACGTGCCATGGCAGGCATAGCGGACATCTTCCCCCAGGCTCAGGAAAACAGCCTCTATGTTGATAAGATCAGAGCATTCCTTGATTACGTGCCCAAGATGAATGTGATGGAAGGTGAGATGGTACCCGAAGGAAATGCTGACCTTGTTCTCGACCATGTAAGCTTTAAGTATTCAGAGAATGCACCCGAAACGCTGAAGGATATTTCCCTCAGGATCAAGGCGGGCGAGAGAGTTGCGATAGTAGGATATAACGGTGCGGGTAAGACCACACTGATCAAGCTCCTCATGAGACTCTACGATCCCACCGATGGAACCATCAAATATCACGATAAGGACATCAAGACCTACAGTCCTTACGATTACAGAAGACGAATCGGTGTTGTTTTCCAGGATTTCCAGATGTATGGAGCTACACTCGGTGAAAATGTCGTAATGGACAGAGCACGCAGTACCGATACCGCGGAGAAGGATGAGAAGATTATCGCCTCACTTCGTAAGTCCGGCTTCGGAGCAAGATTGGATACTCTTGAGAAGAAGCTTGATACTCCCGTTACCACGGAGTTTGAAGAAGAGGGCGTTAACTTCTCCGGAGGTGAGAGTCAGAAGATCGCCATATCCAGAGCGTTCTACAAGGATGCGGATATGCTGATCATGGATGAGCCTTCAAGTGCGCTGGATCCACTGGCTGAATATGAACTTAACAAGGCCATGGAATCTGCTGCGGAGGGTAAGACCGTATTCTATATCTCCCACAGACTTTCAACCACAAGAGATGCGGACAGAATTCTCATGCTTGAGAACGGACGCATTGTTGAGGAAGGTGACCACGATTCACTCCTTAAGCTCGGCGGTAAGTATGCCGAGATGTGGA
>JAEEXJ010000101.1 GCA_016291475.1 Lachnospiraceae bacterium
GATGTAATATCGTTACCGAGTACAAGATCAAGTTCAGCCATGATAAGATCCCCGGCCTTAACCGATTCAAGTCCGGCTGCTTTTGCCAGGATCTTTTGAGTCATTGTCATTCCCATCTTAAAATCCTCTTTCTTATAACTTATAATTTGCTCACCATAAGCCATATGATTATACCATCTTTTCGCTTATTTATCAGCATTTATACAAGATTTTGAATAAAAAATCGGCCCCGTTTTGATATTAACGGAGCCGAGGAAAATATATGATATTTGTGGCAGATCAGAATATTCTCAATCGCTGATCTTCAGGGACGAAATAAGGACTTGATTCATCTATGTCGTAGGTCTCATAGAATTCGTCGAATTGAGCGAGAATGCAGTTTATTCGGGGTTTTGAAGTAAGGTGTGCTTCATTTAGATAATTCTCAAAATCATCTTCCGTATAATATGCTGCATTTTTTCTGGCATAAGTCCTGAAAAACAAATCGTAGTCCACATTTTCTCTCTCAGCTAAAATCGCAAGACATGTTTCCATTGCAATCAGGTCTGCGACAGTTTCATTCACTTTAACATCCCCCGGAATGGGCATATCATATTCACAATTTATTTTACTCAGATAATCTGAAACAGCTTGCAAACTTGAATCGTAAAATTCTTTCTCTGTATCATTTAGTTCAAGTTCATGATAACCTTCCCAATTATATACAATTCCATTTCTATCAATAGAATGACCTATTTCATGAGCAATGGTAACTCCAAGAAATGCAAGTCTTTCCTCGTATGATTCAGCATCAATAAACATAGGATCACAGATATATGCAGGGTATACAATAAAGGAATTCCACTGACCATTATAAACAGCGTTTACAGTATTGATTGAATTACCAAAAGGAGCTCTGGAACTGTCCTCATAATATACCTGTTCTTTGCATGAAATATAATACAAAGCTTTAATCTCAATCACATCAAGAATAGTATTTCCTGTAAAGACAAAATCTCCCAGCAAATATTTATGCCCGTTTTCTCCGATATACTGAGTCATTCTGGACATTTTTTGCTTAACTGCTTCTTTTGATTCATCAGTCAGCCACTCACAATCGGACACTATAGCAATCTCAGCTTTTTTAACATCCAGTATTAATGAATTGATATCTTTAATCACTTCATCATTGCAGTATCGTTTCATATACTCCTTGGCCATTACATCCGGAGCATACATAAGTATTAATTTTATGTAATTATTTTCAAAAGATGGTATTTCATATCCGAGATATTTATCATAACCGGAATATGGCAAAAGGCAAAATGAGGAAAAAATCAAACAGTCCTTAAGAGCGTTCAAATTTTCAGGAACATAAACAGTATTAATAAACTCGGGAAAAGACTCCTCAGCATAAAAATAATATTGATTTTCAAGATTAGTTTGGCCCTGGATTATATCAAACACAGGAAATTTAATTCCTGCTTCGTCTAATTTTTCATTATTCCAATAATCATAATAGCCATCAGATTCTTCATAATATGAATCAATAAAGGCACTGATTTTAAGGCAATTATCAAAAATCTCGTTTACCCTTTCTTCTGAATAACCCAATTCCTTGAAACAATCAAGGTAAAATTCAGCTTTTTCATTATTAGAATCATTCAAAAGATCCGTAAATTCATTTACAAGCGAAGACATCCTATCAGGCATGAAGAATAATCTATTTCTCCCATATTCATCAGGCCGAACACTAAACAAAAATACCATTTCATTATTCGCATATAATTCAGAGGAATATAAAGCAATCAGATCCGACATATCGGAAACGTTCTCAATTCGCTGAAGATAAAGCTTAATATCTTCCATTCTTTGTGGTGCATCAGAAGTATCACACAACTCATTATAAAGTGATATTGCTTTATATAGTCCGCTTTCTTCATCAAGCGATGATAAATCTGTTGTCTCAACGATGTCCCTCATGCGTTCAACATACAAATCATACATTTCACCATCGATAAAGACAGTCTTGTCACCGCCTTCATACTGACTGCGCCATTCCCCATTTACAAACTCATCAAAATCATAAATAGGCTTACCGTTGTCATCGATCTTACCTGAGAATTCCACATCAGAAACTGCTTCTTCCGAATCGGGAGAAGGCTGTATTTCAGTATCGTTTACGTCAGGCTGATCATTACTCGGAGAACATCCGATAAGACAAAAAACTAAAATAATAGATAAAAACAGAGAAAAGTACCTTTTGTAACAACGAACCATTTTGTTTTTCATGAAAATACCCCTAACAAAAAATGCCCCCGCACTTTGATTATATCAAAATGCGAAGGCATTATATATATTTCAAAAATTAATTGTTGATGAACTTGTCAGCTTCGTTGTTCCAGCTGTAAAGCTTTCTTACTTCCTCACCGACCTTCTCGGACTGATGCTCAGCAGCAAGCTTTCTCATAGCCTTGAAGTGTACCTGACGTCCTGCAGGGCTCATCTCCTGAAGGAACTCGGAAGCGAAGGTACCATCCTGAATGTCAGCAAGGATCTGCTTCATAGCCTTCTTGGTATCCTCAGTAACGATCTTAGGTCCGGTGATGTAATCGCCGTACTCGGCAGTGTTGGAGATTGAATATCTCATTCCAGCGAAACCTGACTGATAGATGAGGTCTACGATAAGCTTCATCTCGTGAATGCACTCGAAGTATGCATTTCTGGGATCGTAACCAGCCTCAACAAGAGTCTCGAAACCTGCCTGCATAAGTGCGCAAACACCACCGCAAAGAACAGCCTGCTCACCGAAGAGGTCAGTCTCGGTCTCGGTTCTGAAGGTGGTCTCAAGAAGTCCTGCTCTTGCTCCGCCAATTCCGAGTCCGTAAGCCTTAGCCATATCCCAAGCCTTACCTGAAGCATCCTGATATACAGCGATGAGACAAGGAGTTCCCTTTCCTGCCTGGTACTCACTTCTAACAGTGTGTCCGGGCGCCTTGGGAGCGATCATTGCTACATCAACATCAGCGGGAGGAACGATGCATCCGAAGTGGATGTTGAATCCGTGAGCAAACATGAGCATGTTGCCTGCAGTGAGGTTGGGCTCGATGTCCTTCTTGTACATATCAGCCTGAAGCTCATCATTGATGAGGATCATGATAATGTCAGCCTTCTTTGCAGCTTCTGCTGCGGTATAAACGGTAAATCCCTGCTCCTCAGCTCTCTTCCAGCTCTTGGAACCCTCATAAAGGCCGATAATGACGTTGCATCCTGACTCCTTAAGGTTGAGAGCGTGTGCATGACCCTGGCTGCCGTATCCGATAATGGCAATGGTCTTGCCCTCGAGAAGGGAAAGATTACAATCTTCCTGATAAAAAATCTTGTTAGCCATGATAAATACCTCCGTTTTAAAATTGGCTTATATTCATTAACTGCATTAAGGCAGATAAGTGACGTTTTCACTTCCTCTTGAAAGACCTGCGATACCTGTTCTTGCGACTTCAAGGATCTCGTGTCCGTCAAGGAGTCCGATAAAAGCATCGATCTTGGACTGGTTACCTGTGATCTCAATGATCACCGAATCGGTTCCCACATCAATGATGTTTCCTCTGAATATCCCGGCAAGAGAAACCATATCTTCTCTCTCGGATGCGGCGCATCTGACCTTGATAAGGCAAAGCTCCCTGTGTACCGAAGAATCGAAGGGAAGTTCCTTCACATCCCTGACATCCTCAAGCTTTGCAACCTGCTTTTCGATCTGCTCGATGATCTCCTCATCTCCGCAAGTTACGATGGTGATCCTTGAATACTTGGGATCTGCAGTGACTCCCGCAGTAATGCTCTCGATATTATATCCTCTTCGTGAAAAGAGACCGGATATTCTGCTGAGTACACCTGAATTGTTATCAGCAAGAAGCTGAAGAACCATTTTCTGCATAAATATTCACCTATCAATATAGTAAAACCGTAACTTTAAATACTTTACCGCTTTACTACGCTAATGTCAACGTCCTTATGTAACTATTTTTGCTTAATTCTGTTCATTTTCGGAGCACTTGGCCAGTGCAAGGGTTCCGGTACGTGCAACCTCAACAATGGATATTGAGCGGAACATCTCCAAAAGCAGTTTTATTTTCTCGGGAGATGCACAGATCTGGATCATCATATAGTGAAGACTCATGTCCACGATCTCGGCTTTCATAACTTCGCAGATCTCCATGATCTCAGCGCGGTTATTCTTGTTATACTTGATCTTCATAAGCATGAGCTCACGGGATACGCACTGCATCTCGGAGAAGGTCTTAACCTTGATGACATCGAGCTTTTTATTCAGCTGTTTTTCGATCTGTTCAAGAGTTCTTTCATCACCGCTTGATACAATAGTCATGGAAGATACGGTAGGATCGTCGGTCTCACCAACCGCAAGTGAATCAATGTTGAAATTTCTGCGCGAAAAGAGTCCGCTGACTTTGGAAAGCACACCGGCTCTGTTTTCTACATTTACGGAATAGATTCTTTTATTCATATTCTGCCACCTACTTTATTCAGGCTTAACCACATCTTTGGGATCGACAATGCATTCGAGAAGTACATTCTTCTTGTCATTCAAAAACTTCTTGATAGTTGCTTTTGAATCTTTCATGTTATCGAGTCTTAAATAATCGAATCCGTATGCTGCGGCTATATGCTCAAGATCAGGATCTCCGTCAAGCTTAACCATTGAGTAATCATCATTGTAAGTATAATGCTGATACTCTCTTACCATTCCCAGATATCCGTTCCTGAGAACAACGATCTTAGCCTGTACATTATGCTGTACGAAAGTAGCAAGTTCGCACATGGACATCTGGAAGCCTCCGTCTCCGCATACCGCAACGGTCTGTCTCTTGGGAGCTGCGATCTTGGCACCGAGAGCTGCGGGAATTGCATATCCCATGGTTCCCATACCGCCGCTGGTAAGCATTCTTCCTTTTCCGATAACTATATTTGCACAGGACCAGATCTGGTTCTGTCCTACATCAGCTACATAAATGCTTCCGTCGATCATATCGGTAGTGAGCTGCTTTACAAACTCTGCAGGATCAACATACTTTGAGGAAGGCTTTCTGTTAGGCTTAAATGCTTTTCTTGCCGCAGTGAGTTCCTTAACCCAGACGGAGTAGTCGGCATCAGTTTCCGATGCGGTAAGTTCTTCTAGTATAGCCTCCGCGTCGCCGACAAGAGGAATGGTAGAATATGCATTCTTTCCGATCTCTGCGGGATCGACATCCATATGGATGAGAGTCTTGTTACCGTTACTGATGAGCTCAGGTCTGTTAACTGCTCTGTCCGCCACACGTGCTCCGATCATAATGATGACATCGGCATCGTTCATAGCCTTGTTGGCATAGGGTTTTCCGTTATTTCCCACCATTCCGAAATAGAGAGGGTGAGCTGTGGGAAGAACTCCGATACCCATCATGGTTGAAACAACGGGAATACCTTTCTTCTCGGCAAATTTCCTAAGCTCGTCATCGGCATTAGCAAGGAAGACACCGCCGCCTGCACATATAATGGGCTTCTTGGCATTCTCAAGTTCCCGGATGACTTTCTTTATCTGCTGACCGTTTCCTTTGAAGGTAGGTTTATAAGTTCTGAGATTAACCTCTTCGGGATATCGGAAATTTTTAAGAGGCTGATTCTGAATATCAATGGGAATATCGATAAGTACGGGACCTTTTCTACCGGTAGAAGCTATATAAAAAGCTTCCCTCATTATTCGAGGAAGATCGTTTGCATCCTTAACAAGATAAGAATATTTTACAAAAGACTCCACAGCACCTGTTATGTCTGCTTCCTGGAAAACATCGGAACCGAGAAGTTCGGAATTAACCTGTCCGGTGATTATGATCATGGGTATCGAATCAGCAAAAGCAGTAGCTATACCGGTGATCACATTGGTAGCACCCGGGCCGCTGGTCACTGCACATACTCCGGGCTTTCCGGAGATTCTTGCTTCACCGCTTGCCATATGGGCAGCATTCTGCTCGGTTCTGACAAGGATTGTTCTGATATCGGACTGAAGGATGCTGTTATAAAAAGGACATATCGCAACACCCGGGTATCCGTAAACATTTTTTACACCTTCTATTTCAAGACATTTAACTATCGCATCTGCACCTATCATTGGGCATATCCTCCTAAAAGCTGTTTAGCCACTCGAACGGCATCCGCCGCATCAGTCGAATATCCGTCCGCTCCTATTTCACGGGCATACTCTTCCGTTACGCATGCACCGCCGACCATTACTTTGATATCAAGACCTTTTTCTTTAACAAGTTCGATGGTCTCTTTCATATGTATCATGGTAGTGGTCATAAGAGCCGAGAGGCATATGATCTTAGCATCCTTTGCCACGGCTTCATTAACAATATCTTCGGCTTTGATATCTTTACCCATATCGATAACTTTAAAGCCGTAATTGCCAAGCATCATGGCTACAAGATTTTTACCAATATCGTGAATATCCCCCTCAACCGTTGCTATAACAACGCTCGGAGCATCTTCACCCGCACTTGCCGCTGCCAGGAGCGGCTCGATCACGGCTATTGTAAGCTTCATACTTTCAGCCGAAGAAATAAGCTGAGGAAGGAAGTATTTTCCTTTGTCAAAATATACTCCCACCTGATTGATTGCAGGTATAAGTGCGTTATTCAGTATCTCCGAAGCTTGAATCCCCTGATCCAAAGCTGCCTTGGCAGCCTGAGGAGCTGCACTTCTGTTGCCGCTTACAACAGCTTTATATACATCCTGCAGCTTTTCGGGAACATCAGCACCCGAACCTGCGTCTGATGTTTTGACGGCTTTCTTTTCTATCGACTCACCGGATGATGCCGCACTTTTCAACAGTTCTTCTCTTGATTCTCTTTCCTCTTTGAGCCTTGCTGCCGTGTTTATGTATTCAAGGTCGCTGCCTTCTTTATTCAAAAGAAGATCCGTCGCCCTTGCTGCTGCCACAAGAAGATCCTGACCCGGATTAGAAATGGCCATTGTAAGACCATTTGCTATGGCAAGAGTAAGAAATGCGGAATTAACATAACTTCTTTCCGGAAGTCCGAATGAAATATTAGACAATCCCGTGATGGTCGCAAAACCGTTATCATGAGCATACCTGATGGTCTCAAGAGTCTTAACTCCCTGACTCTGATCAGCACCAACCGTCTGCACAAGACCGTCCACCACGATGTTATCCTTGGATAGACCCAGCTCAACAGCGCGTTTATATATGATATCTATTATCTCTTTCTTTTCATCAAGATCCTTGGGAAGACCTTTTTCGGAAAGAGGTAAAAGAATGAATACGGCGCCGTACTTAGCTACAGTAGGTAAAAGTCTTTCAAACTTTGCGGGTTCAAGTGAAACGGAATTTACAAGTGCTCTTCCGGGATAATGTCTGAGAGCCGCTTCGAGGATTTCCGGAGAACTCGAATCAAGGCAAAGGGGAAGACTGGTTGCCTGAGTCACCTCATCGATAACTCTAAGCATCATTGCCATCTCATCAATTCCGCCCATGCCCACATTAATATCAAGAACACCGGCTCCCTTTTCTTCCTGCTCCGTAGCAAACTGAAGAACCCTGTCGGTGTTCCCTTCCCGAAGTTCGGCCTGAAGCGCTTTCTTTCCGGTAGGATTGATACGTTCACCGACAATGATGAACTTTCCGTCTAGTCCGAAAGAAAGAGTCTTTCTTTCACTTGAAAGATATCTGATACCGTCCTTACGATACTCCGTTCTTTTAACAGGTCCTCTTCCGAAGGCATTCACGATCGATTCGATATATCTGCTGTCGGTTCCGCAGCATCCTCCCAGGATCTGCGCACCGGCATCCACAAGAGCTGCCATTTCTTCGGCAAAAAGATCCGGTCCCATCTTATAAACAGTTTTATTATCTTCATCAAGTTCGGGAAGTCCCGCATTGGGCTTGGCGATTATGGGGATACGGGTATTTGCTGCCATATCCGCAACTATATTAACCATGTCCTTAGGTCCCGTCGAGCAATTGACGCCGATGGCGTCAGCACCGAGGCTTTCACACACAACTGCACCCGTGACCGCATCCGTACCGAAAAGTGTTCTTCCGGAAGCTTCAAATGTAAGTGTGACCATTACGGGAAGATCCGATACTTCCTTGGCTGCTATAAGTGCAGCTCTTGTCTCCGCAAGACTCATCATGGTCTCCACAACAAGAAGATCGCAGCCGTGCTTTTCAAGAAGCATGATCTGATCTTTATAAACATCAATAAGGTCTTCAAGATCCATGTTTCCGATGGGCTTAAGCTGACGCCCGGTCATGGTGATATCACCGGCCACAAGAACCCTTCTGTCCTTGCATTCATCGGCAGCCTGTCTGGATATATTGCAAAGTGTTTTTATAAGTTCATCTGCTTTATCTTTTAATCCGTACTCATCCAGCTTAACGGAATTGGCAGTAAAAGTAGGCGCATATAAAATATCGGTACCTGCCTGAACATAGCTCCTCTGAAGATCAAGCATCACATCCGAATGCTCACATATCCATTTCTCGGGGCATACGCCTGAAGGCATACCTGCCTTGGCGAGATTCGTTCCGCACGCACCGTCCAAATATATAATTCTGTCTTTGGTAAACTCTCTGAATTCGGCTTTATTCATGTAAAAAACTCATCTTTATAAATATTTATACAAATATGACAATATCTTATAACAATTCCGGGAAAAATGAAATAATAAAAGCCTGAGAGCGTAGGCTCTCAGGCTTTTTCCCGTGAATCAATGTCTGTCATCCATCTTGCGATACTCTACATGCTCTCCCACATACTTGAAAGCAGGTCTTACGATCTTACCCCCGTTTACAATCTCTTCGAGACGATGTGCGCTCCAGCCTGACATACGTGCTATCGCAAAAAGAGGTGTAAAGAGTTCTTCGGGAATTCCAAGCATCGAATACACAAATCCGCTGTAGAAGTCTACATTTGCACAAACAGGCTTATGAATACCCTTATTCTCGGCGATAAGCTTCTTGGCAATACGCTCAACTCTGTCATAGAACTCGAATTCTTTTACGAGATTCTTTTCAACCGCGAGAGTACGTGCATACTCTTTGAGAAGAACTTCTCTGGGATCGGATAATGTATAAACCGCATGTCCCATACCGTAGATAAGTCCCGCACCGTCAAAAGCTTTCTTATCAAGTATCTTCTTAAGATAAGCTTCGATCTCCGCATCATCATCAAGATTTACAATATTCTCTTTAAGGTTTCTGAACATCTCCTGAACCTTAAGATTGGCGCCGCCGTGCTTGGGACCCTTGAGAGAGCCGATGGAAGCTGCGGTTGAAGAATATGTATCGGTTCCGGATGAAGTAACTACATGAGTAGTAAATGTGGAGTTATTACCTCCGCCGTGATCCGCATGAACTATAAGTGCTATATCAAGGACCTTTGCTTCAAGCTGCGTATAGTGACCGTCGGGCCTGAGCATCTGAAGAATATTCTCGGAAAGGGAAAGATTCTTCTTGGGATTTCTGATGATGAGCGCATCATCCTTCCTGAAGTGCATATAGGAATGGTATGAATAAACCGCAATAAGAGGAAGCTTATTGATCAGTTCAAGACTCTGTCTGAGTACATTTTCGGGAGTGATATCATCAGGACTCTTATCATAGGTATAAAGAGTAAGTACACATCTCTGCAGTGCGTTCATGATATTGCCGTTAGAAGCCTTCATTACAACGTCACGTACAAATCTTGCACCGAGTTCCTGAAGATTACTCGATACATGAAGATATGCATCAAGCTCATCCTGATTGGGAAGATGTCCGAAAAGAAGCAGGAAGGAAACTTCCTCAAATCCGTGGATCCTGTCTCCTAAGTTATTAACAATATCCATGACGTTGATGCCCTGATAATAGAGCCTTCCGTCACAGGGAACCTTGTCTCCGTCTACGATATCAAAAGCGACTACATCGGATACTTCGGTAAGACCGGTAAGTACACCTTTTCCGTTAGCATCACGGAGACCTCTTTTAACGTCATACTCGACATAAAGGTTATTATCTATTTTACGGACATCGTGAAGTTCATTGATAAGAAGCTCTGCATCGGTCTTGATCTCATCAATCTCCAGCAGGTCCGGCATTTCTATTTTTTCTTTATCTTCGTACATAACAACCCTCCGGATATACAAAAAAAGTACAGCACCGTGTACCCATGTATTAATGTATACAACATATAGGATTAAAAATCAAGAGAATTATAATATAACTAAATGATATGACAAAGGGAACGTTTCATCATTGTCACCGGATGACAAAAATGAAACGTCCCCACTGTCATTACTGTCATATAGCTTAAGCTTCGAGAACTGCTTCTTTCATACTCTTAACATAATCATAGATGTACTGTCCCGCATCCTTACCGTATTTTTCTACCATACGAACGATCGCGGAACCTACAATGGCACCGTCGGAAACTCCGGCCATTGCCTTAGCCTGTGCAGGCTCTTTAATACCAAAGCCGATCGCACAGGGAACGTCGGTAACTTCTCTGATATGTCCTACGATCGGAGCAAGATCGGTGCTGATATTATCTCTCACACCTGTAACACCCATTGAACTTACCACATAGATAAATCCCTTAGCTTCCTTGGCTATCATCCTGACTCTGTCTTCTGATGTGGGAGCTACCATGGAGATATAGTTAACTCCATACTTAAGTGAAACACTCTCCATCTCTTCTTTTTCTTCATAAGGCATATCGGGGATGATAACACCGCTTACATCCAGCTCTTTACATTTCTCAAAGAACTTATCATATCCGTAATGATATACGAGATTAGCATAGGTCATAAAACAAAGAGTTACATCACTCTTTTTGCGGACTCTGGCCACCATCTCAAATACCTTATCGGTAGTGGTTCCCGCTCTGAGCGCTCTGACATTTGCATTCTGAATAACGGCGCCCTCAGCTACAGGGTCCGAAAAAGGAATTCCTACTTCGATGATATCCGCACCCGCATCAGCCATTTTCAGAATAAACTCTTCCGTGGATTCAATATCGGGATCACCGGCTGTTATGAATGTAATAAACGCCTTCTTATTGGGATTTTTCTCAAATGATTCTCCTATCTTATCACTCATGAAGATCAACCCCCCTG
>JAEEXJ010000013.1 GCA_016291475.1 Lachnospiraceae bacterium
CATGGAAACAATAGGGGAAGATCCTTATGACGGTAAAAGTATTTTTGAATTCCAATTTGATGAGCATGCATTTAAACTTCTGTCCAAAGAATACGATGTTTCCCCGAAACTTATCAGCGAAGCCGTAAGGGATACGGTAATATACACCCACGGCCTGGCACTTATGATGATGACGGATAATTACAAATTATCCAAAGATAAAGCGTACAAGATGATGTACAACATGGGTGAGATGCTGCTTAGTAAAATAGGCATAGATACATCTCGATGACAATTGGGACGGTTCTCTTTTGGTGAAACAGGGGGACGGTTCTGTCGTTCCGCAGAATTTATGCGGAACGACAGAACCGTCCCCCTGTTTCACCCACTTATAAATGTTTTCACAATAAACAGCATATAACAGTTGACAACAGTTATAAACTGTTATATGCTGTTTATTGTGAAGGAGATAAATAATGAAGATCATCATTAACAACACTTCAATGATCCCTGTTTACGAGCAGCTCATGGATCAGATCAAGCAGGAGATCATAGACGGCACTCTTAAAGAGGGGGAAGCGCTCCCCTCGGTAAGAAATCTCGCCGGAGAATTAAAGATCAGTGCTCTTACCGTCAAGAAGGCATATGACAAACTTGAGGAGGAAGGGTTCACTGTAACGGTTCACGGGAAAGGAAGTTATGTAGCGGAAACGGACAGACAGCTTGCTATCGAGGCCAGAAAGAAAGCTGTTGAGGACGATTTTGCATCTTCCGTAAGTAAAGCAAGATCCGTAGGTCTTACCGATGATGAGATCAGGGAGATGCTGGAGATCATACTTGAAGATCCGCAGTAACCGTATTTTTGCTAATTCAACATTGCAGAAAGGTGATCATAATGATCAGTTTAAAGAATCTTCAAAAAGATTATAAGGATTTTAAATTGGATGTTTCGATGGAAGTACCTGATGGGAGAGTTACCGGTATCATCGGTAAGAACGGTGCCGGTAAGACTACTACATTAAAAGCCATCCTCGGTCTTATAAGAGTCGATGGAGGCGAGATAGAAGTAATGGGAAAAAATCCCAAGGATTTTACCGTCGAAGATAAGAAGAATATCGGAGTTGCACTTTCGGAAGCAGTTTTTTCCATGGTGCTTACCCTTACAGATGTCATCCACATTCTCAAAGGTTTTTACGAGGATTTTGATGAGAGCGATTTCAGAAAAAAGTGTAAAGCCCAGAGTCTTCCTCTCGATAAGCAGATCAAGGATTTTTCAAGCGGTATGAAAGCAAAACTGAGAGTACTTACCGCGATGAGTCACAAGGCATCGCTTCTGATCCTTGATGAGCCTACCGCAGGACTTGATGTTATCGCCAGAAACGATGTTCTTCAGATGATCAGGGATTATCTCGGAGAAGATTCAGAGCGAAGCGTTATCATCAGCTCCCATATCTCTTCGGACCTTGAAGGGCTTTGCGATGACATTTACATGATCGATAACGGAAAAGTGATCCTCCATGAAGATACGGATGTTCTCCTGGGAAAATACGGTCTGGTAAAAGTAGGCGAGGAAGATTACCTGAATCTCGACAAAAAAAATATTCTTGCTTCACAGAAAGAGAGTTACAGCTATACCTGCCTTACCTCCGAGAAACAATTCTATGCGGAAAATTATCCTAAGGCAGTGGTGGAAAATGCACATATTGACGATATTATCGTCCTGATGGTGGGAGGTAATAATTGATGAAAGGTTTATTGATAAAAGACAGCAGGATCATACTGGGACAAAAAAAGCTCTTGATTCTATACTTTTTTGTATCGATCATGCTCGGTTTTACAATGAGTTCAAGTTTTATAGTGTCATATTTTCCGATGATCGGAATGATGCTGGTCATTTCAACAATCTCATATGACAATCATGAAAACGGAATGGGATTCCTTATGACTATGCCTGTGCGTCCCGGTGATTATGCGGTAGCCAAGTATATCTTTGCGGTTGTAGGACTTTTCTTAACCTGGGCAGTCGCGATACTGATGCAGTTTATAACACTTTTCGTTCAGAAAACACCTTTTGATGTATCGGAACTGATAGTTGAAGATTTCATGATTCTTCCCGTGTTTTTCATTATCACTTCGATCATGATCCCCGTTGAATTTAAATTCTCTTCCGAGAAAAGTAAGATCGTTCTTTTCGTATTGTGCGGTATCATCGTTTTGATCATGATCGCAGGAAAAGGAGTACTGGAGTTTATACACAGTAATTTCGGGGTGGATTTCGAGGCTATGGCCGCAAAGGCCGATACTTTATCGCCCGTTACGGTTGTAGCAGCGCTGTATGCGGTGTGCGTTGTGATAATATCGATCTCGATGATGATCAGCATAAGGATCATGCAGAAAAAAGAGTTTTAAAGTGTTCCGTCGGGGATGCGGTGCCGGTGGGGACGGTTATCTTCGGGCAGTGAAAGCATTGCCCAAAGATAACCGTCCCCACCTTCGTTTTTGAAATTTTGAACAATTTATAAATTTATAGTAAAATACTTTCATTAATATTTTTTCTGAAGGGGAATTGAAAATGTCTTACGATACAAATCAGTCAAAGGTGTCCCAGGAAGAGTTTGAGTACAGCCGTGAGATGATCGGTAAATTATCCGCTTATTTCGAGAGCGTGGTTGTAGGACAGAAGACTCTGGAGGCATCGCTTCTTACGGCCATCCTCGCAGACGGCCATGTTCTTATCGAGTCGGTTCCCGGTCTGGCTAAGACAACGGCTGCTAAAGCCATCGCAGAGGCTGTAGACGGTCAGTTCTCGAGAATCCAGTGTACCCCGGATCTTCTTCCCAGTGATATTATCGGAACACAGATCTATAACAGACAGACATCCAAGTTTGATACTGTCTTTGGTCCCGTATTTGCCAATTTCGTACTATTGGATGAGGTTAACAGATCCTCTGCCAAGACACAGTCGGCAATGCTGGAAGCCATGCAGGAGCATCAGGTTACCATCGGTACCGAATCCTACAACATGCCTGAGGATGTCTTCATCGTAATAGCTACCCAGAACCCTATCGAGCAGGAAGGAACTTATCCTCTTTCCGAGGCTCAGACCGACAGATTCATGATCAAGGAAGTTATTTCTTATCCCATTGCGGCTGAGGAGGTTGAGGTCCTTAACAGGATCGAGAATCATGCTTTTGAGAAGAAGCCTCCAGTAATGACCATCAAGGATATCGATAAGCTTCAGGAGATTACCGAGAAGGTCTATGTTGATGAGAGCATCAAGTGGTATATCTCGGCAATAGTAACCGCTACCAGAACTCCCGAGAGACTCCTCGGACCTCAGATGGCGGGATACATCAAGATGGGAGCCAGCCCCAGAGCATCCATCGCATTCATGCGTACCGCTAAGGCTACCGCTCTTCTTAATGGCAGAACCTACGTTGTACCCGATGATGTCAAGCAGATGGCTCATCTTGTGCTCCGTCATCGTATTGCACTTAACTATTCTGCTATAGCCGATAAGGTTAGCGTGGAAATGATCATTGATGCGATCACTCAGAAATTAAAGACACCCTGATATGGAAATAGATTACGAATATCTGGCCAGGATAAGTAAAGACGCAGTGCTTTATACCTCCCGTAAGACGACCAATATCCTTGACGGGGGGTATAATTCGGTTTACCTCGGGAAAAGCCACGAATTCCAGGATCTTAAGGAATACTCCCAGGGTGACGATATCACGTCAATAGACTGGAAGGCATCTTCCAGAACAGACAGATTGCTGGTCAGAAGATACATAGCGGAAAAAAAGCATAGCGTGCTCATTATAGGAGACACAGGCCCCAAGATGGACGCCGATACTCCGCTCGGTGAATCTAAGGCAAATATCGCTTTGATGTCACTTGGAGTTATCGGATATCTTCTCGGCAGACAGGGGTCCGATGTCGGATTTGCCTGCTCCGGAAGCGGCGGTATCGTAAATACTCCCTTCAGATCCGGAGGAATATGTGTCGAGGAACTCCTTCGCACATACGGGGCTTCTATTTTTGACAACCCTGCAGCGGATATGGACGGCCTTATCATGAACATGCTGAGATCATTCCCAACAAGGCGACTGCTGGTGTTTGTTATTACGGATCTTGCAGGACTTAAATCCGTAAAGAATTCCACTCTCAGCAGACTTACGGAGAAAAACGACGCATATTTCATCTGCGTTGATGATGCATCTCTTACGGGTGGAAGAGTATATGACAGAGTCGGTGAGGAATACGTAGACAGATTCCTTGCGGGAAGCAGATCTCTGAGAAAAGCCGAAGAGGCTGAAAGAAACAATATTTTGAAGAATTTTAAGAATGATGCACTGAGAAACCGCGTGGTGTTTGACAGAGTTGCGTCAGAGGCAAACGTGGTTGATACGGTACTCAATCTTTTTGAGAGGGGACGCAGTGGAATTTTCGGTTAATATGCAGCCGGAGCTGAATATGAGTATTGCGTGGATAATCCTCGGCGGGGTTATCCTCCTGGTTTCCGTATGCTTATTTGCGATGATATGCGTATATAAGAAAGCTCCAAAGAAAGTAAAAGTTAAAACACCGAAGCCGGTTAATAAGCCGCAGTCATTCTATATCAGACAGAAAGCACTTCTTTCTATCGACAAAGCAGCATCGGATCTGGGTAATTCAGGGATCGATACAAGAGAAAGTTATCAGAGACTGAGTATGATCATGAGGACGTTTGTATCTGAGATGACCGGAAGAGATTTTACCTCGCTTACACTTTCGGAACTGAAGAAAATGGGGCTGGGTTCTCTGGCCGGACTTATCGAAAACTGTTACGCTCCCGAATTTGCGTTAAAGACTAAAGCAGACTTTAAGTCTGATGCCGAGAATGCAAAATGGATGGTGAAAACATGGAGTTAATGTATCCATTAGTCATTAAAATAGGAATTCCGGTGCTGATCCTTGCGGTGGCGGTTCTTCATGTGGTTCCTGCTCGAAGTAAGAAACCTTTTTCCGGCGGTGTCAGGACCGGCGCGGCATCGATCGTCAAATCTCTTCCCATTTATGCAAAGCTTTATAAGCGCAGCAGGATCCTGGCATTCATCAATGAATTTTTCGTTATAGCGGCCATCATTGCTTCGCTTTTCCTTATCGCCAGACCCTTTAAAGTCCAGACGATCAAGACCGGAGTACAGAAAAGAGATATCTTTCTGTGCATGGACGTATCCTATTCGCTTTATGAGCTTAACTATGAGCTCACCGATTACCTAGAGCAGGTTGTAAGTGAGCTGAAGGGCGACAGATTCGGAATTACCATCTTTAATACTTCTTCCGTTGTTTATGTTCCCATGACCGATGACTATGATTACGTAGTCATGAGACTTGAAGAACTCAAGGAATATTTCAGTCTGCAAAAAGAATACTATGATATGGTCGGTGACTCCGATTATATATATTTTGATTCCCAGGAAGAAGAGGACAGATATTACGAGATCTGTGCACTGCTCGACTATTATGAAGCAGGTACTCTCGTGAACAATACGTACAGAGGAAGCTCACTCATAGGAGAGGGACTCGGATCCTGCCTTTACAGCTTTCCTTCCATCGGAGATTCATCCAGAACAAGATGCATAATCTTTGCAACCGATAATGCGGATTCTTCCTTCGTAAAAGAAATCCCGGATCTTAAAGAAGCAAGTGAACTTTGTGCCAAAAATGAAGTTACGGTATTTGCAATCTTTCCGTCCGAGGATGCTCATTACTATATGTACAATGATTCCGATTATGAAGGATTTGAAAATGAACTGAGAAACGCGGTGGAGGTTACGGGCGGAGAACTCTATGTTCAAAGTCAGCAGGATACCGTATCGGAAATTGTCGAAGAGATCAGGGATCATGAGGCAATGACTGTTGATGATATAGTAACGGAGCAGAAGACCGACATGCCTGTCCCTGCCATCATTGCTTTACTTATATGTCTTGCGGGTTCAGTTATCAGCATGACTGTATTAAAGGGAAAATAAGATGAGGATTTTAAACCCGGTCATACCTATCCCCGCTCTTATAGCGATTTTTTCGGTCGTACTTCTGATATCCGTAATCCTATGGATACTGAGCAGGGAAAGCAGATTAAAAAGCACATATGCGCTGGTGAGACGAGCCGCTGTTTTGGGTCTTGCATTTGTAATTGCTCTCCGTCCAATGAGAGAAGAGCGCGGCGCAGAGATCCAGCTGAGCAATCTTGATGTTCTTTTTGTACTTGATACAACACTGAGCATGTGGGCGGACGACGGTCCCGGAGGTTCTACCAGATTCAAGGCAGCCAAAGAAGACATCGAAGATATCATGGATGGTCTGTCCGGTGCGAATTTCGGACTTATAACCTTCCAGAATAAAGCGGTAGTTCTCGCTCCTTTTACACAGGATGAAGACACTTTGCTGGGACTTCTCAAGGCAATACAGCAGCCTGACAGATATTACGCTCAGGGAAGCCGCATGGATACCCCTTATTACGATCTTGAGAACATGCTTATCTCATCTGATCGAAAAGAAAACAGACAGACCATCGTTTTCTTTTTCTCCGACGGGGAGGTTACGGCATCAAGCGGTACTCCCTTCGATTATGAGGTTCTGGGTGAGCTGGTAGACGGCGGAGCCGTTCTCGGATACGGCACCGAAAAGGGCGGTACCATGAAAGACGAATACGGCGAGATCTACGATATGCAGACTTTTGAAAAGGCCGTATCTTGTATCGATGAAGATAATCTTGAGGATATCGCAGACGCTCTCGGAGTCGATTACATCCATAGGCAAAAGTCCACACTCCTGACACCTCTTATCACTCAGATAAAGGCGGCAAGCGGTACGATAACAGAGAGACGATACGATTACATTACTTATCAGGATACTTATTTCAAATATGTTCCTTATCTGGCAGGTGTTCTTGTACTTGAACTCATAGCGGATATAAGGGAAAACGTAAAAGTACGCAGCAAACATGGCAAAAAAAGAGAAAAAAATCAAACAAAACAAACCTAAGCCCACTATACCGAGAGGTCTTTGGTACGGACTTCTTGCAGGGGCTATAGTAACATTTGTATGCGCTATGTTTTTGATCATCAGATGGTCACTGAACGCATACTTTGTTGCCGAGGCCGAAAAGGGAAGATATCATTACGGGATTGAAAAAACTCTGTCCACACTTAATTTTCCCGACGGATACGTTGTCTGGTATAACATCGGAAATTATCATTATCAGAATGGCGATTTTGAAAAAGCAGAGGAAGATTATTACAGGGCTATCGAAGCAGGTATTCCCTACGGCAAAGAATGTCCCGATAAGGTAAACCTTGCCCTTGCGATGATAGAGCAGATCACCGATGAAGAGTGGGATGCGTTTTTTGAGTGTGAAGGTGATGAGATGACCGCAGAGGCCAGAAAAGTCGAGAAGACACTTATTACCGCAAGAACGATCCTCATCGAAGACGGGTGTGCTCACGAGGACGACGAGGACGGCCATTATAAAGATGCTCAGACTCTCAAGGATGAGATCGATGAACTTCTGAATAATGACGAAGACGAAAATGATGATGAAGACGAAGATGAAGATCAGGACAACGAAGACGACGAAAACGACGATCAGGATAACAATGACGACGGCGGCGATGGCGGAGATCAGGATCATTCATCCAGAGAAGACGATATAATGGATCATCTTCAGGATCAGAAAGAAGAAGCCCAGCAGGAAAGAGCTGAAGAGCAGCAGTTCTACGAAAACTATTACGGAATCGGCAGCGAAGGCGATGATGATTCCGAAGGCGGGAACGGCGAATACGGCGAATCCGGAGAGATCTGGTAAAACAATACCCTCCTTACCGATATCGGTAGGGAGGGTGATTTTTTAATTCTTTCTGACGTATTCTTTTTCAGCGCGCTTCTTGGTTCTTGCTTCCCTGAATGCCTGAATGATATCCAGATAGTAGATCAGGTAGTACATCAGGATTCCCAGAACAACAGCGGTTGCCACATCAAATACGGAATGCTGTTTGAGGAACATGGTAGAAAGCACGATCAGGATGCAGAGTATAAAACTTGAAATCTGTATCCATTTCTTTTTTCTGAGCTTTTCGCTTCTTGCGATGGCAAATTCCACACCGAGTGAATTATATACGTGAATGCTGGGGCAGATGTTGGTGGGAGTATCCGTACGATACAGATGCAATACCCACGCTTCGAAAAATCCTTCGTTTCCTCTTAAGTGGGGCCTGAGGTCCTGACCGTTGGGCCATATGGTAGAGACTATCAGGAAAAGTGTCATTCCGGTTACCAGGAAAATAAAGAGCTTCCAATAATCATTTTTGCTGGTAAAGAGGAAGAACAGGACCGATCCGAGTACATATATAAACCATATCTCATAAGGTATGATGAATGCCGGTAAGAAAGGGATGTGATTATCGGCTTCGATATGGATCACGTACTTAGGTATGACCACGTTGTTTTCCAGAATTGAAAACCATGTAAGATAAAACACAGTGTACACAAGAAAAGGTATACCTTCCTTGTGTGCATGAACGAAATCATAGATTTTAAAATACAGGTTCTTTATAACTTTCATTTTTTGTCCTTCTTGACCGCAAGAATTTACCCCTCGTGCGGCCGACAGAGTCTAGTATAGCGTATTGTAGGCAAACTTCAATAGTCTGAACAATGAATTTTTTTCCGAAAAAACGTTTTTTTATTATCTAATTACACATTTTTCGAATAAATTGTGTATATATTTTGTGCCATATTTTGTGGAATAAGCATTATTTAAGTAATATAATTATTCAGTATGCGTAATTTTGCTTAGTGAGGAATAGCATGAAGACTGTATATACATGTTTTGCAACCGATGTTATACATGCCGGTCATCTGAATATCATAAATGAAGCCAAAAAGTACGGCAGGGTTGTCGTAGGCTGTTTAAGCGACAAAGCTTCCATAAGATATAACCGATTTCCGACTGTCTCTGAAGATAAAAGAATAGAGATGTACGGTGAGATAGAGGGAGTTGATTCCGTTATCCTCCAGAACGATATGTTTTACGAGGATGTGATAGAGTCCCTTCATCCCGATTACGTAATTCACGGGGATAACTGGGTCAAAGGACCCGAGAGCTCCATCAGGACCCATGTTATCGAACTGGTTTCTTCGTATGGCGGAGAGGTTATCGATGTTCCCTACACTTTCAGTGAAGATGTCAAGAAGGTGGACATGCAGATCAAAGAGAAGCTGTCCATGCCCGAATACAGAAGAAAGAGGTTAAGACAGCTAATTGCCATGACCGACATCGTAAAGGCCATGGAAGCACACAGCGGCCTTACGGGGCTTATTGTGGAAAAAACGGTTGTAGAGGGTGAAAACGGCATGCTGGACCAGTTCGATGCCATGTGGATATCAAGCCTCTGCGACAGTACCGCAAAAGGAAAGCCGGATATTGAGCTTGTTGATATGACAAGCCGTTTCAGGACTATTGAGGATATCACCGAGGTCACCACCAAGCCCATTATCTTCGACGGAGATACAGGCGGACTCGCGGAGCATTTCGTATATACCGTGCGTACCCTTGAGAGACTTGGTGTAAGCGCGGTGATCATAGAAGATAAGACCGGACTCAAGAAAAATTCACTGTTCGGAACCGAGGTCAAGCAGACTCAGGCGGACATCGAAGAATTTTCTGCCAAGATCAGAGCGGGTAAAAAAGCCCAGCTTACGGATGACTTTATGATCATTGCAAGGATCGAAAGTCTGATACTTGAACGCGGAATGGAGGATGCTCTTAAGAGAGCGGAGGCTTTTGTGGCAGCGGGTGCAGACGGTATCATGATCCACAGCAGACGTAAAACACCTGATGAGATACTCGAGTTCTGCGACAGATTCAGGGAAAAAGATAAGACAACTCCCATCGTTGTTGTCCCCAGCAGCTATAACACCATCACCGAAAGTGAGCTTGTCGAGCACGGTGTTAATATCGTAATTTATGCTAATCAGCTTACCAGGGCAGCCTTCCCTGCAATGCAGAAGACTGCGGAAGACATCTTAAGATATCACAGAGCCAAGGAAGTTGATGACAGATTGATGTCTATCAAGGATATCATCACTCTTATAGATGAGATCTGATGAAGATAAGTTTAAGTACGGAGAATTGATAATGGAGATAAAGAGAAATATATTACTTAATCCGGGACCTTCCACCACGACGGACACCGTCAAGCTGGCACAGGTTGTTCCCGATATCTGCCCCCGTGAGAAGGAGTTTCAGTCTATCATGGCTCCCATGAGGGAAGACCTTGTCAAAATAGTCCACGGTAAAAAGGAAGACTTCACTTCAGTCCTTTTCTGCGGATCCGGAACCATCTGCATAGATATAACACTTAACTCACTTCTGGATGCCGGAAAGAAAGCATTTGTGATCAACAACGGTTCTTATTCCCAGAGAGCGGTTGATGTATGTAAAGCATATAATCTTCCTCTTATCGAGCTTAAGCAGCCCATCGATACGACTCCTTCACTTACCGAGATCGAGGATGTGTTTAAGGCAAACAGTGACATCGGATATGTCTACGTAACGTACCATGAGACAGGAACAGGTCTTCTCAACCCCGTTAAGGAGATCGGTGAGATCGCTCACAGGTACGGTGTTTTTTTGATAACGGATACCACAAGTGCATATGCATTAAGACCCATCAATGTGTATGACGAGAACATTGATTTTTGCATGGCGTCCGCACAGAAAGGAATACAGGGAATGACCGGACTTTCTTTCATTGTCGGAAGAAAGGACATTATCGAAAAGAGTAAGGATTTCCCGGTAAGATCATATTATTGCAATCTTTTCATGCAGTATGATTTCTTCGAGCGTACCGGAGAGATGCATTTTACTCCTCCCGTTCAGACCGTTTATGCCGCAAAGCAGGCTCTTATCGAATATTTCGAAGAAGGGGAAGAGGCAAAGTGGGAGCGCCATACGGGGGTTATGAATGCCATCCGTGAGGGCGTTGACAGACTCGGATTTAAGGAAGCGCTGGACAGATCTGTCCAGGCGGGTCTGGTCTCCGCGATTGTTTATCCCGATGATCCTAACTGGAATTTTGAGAAGGTTCACGATTATGTATATGAGCGCGGATTCACTATTTATCCCGGTAAGATTGAAAGAAGAGGAACCTTCAGACTTTGTGCACTCGGCATGATCACGGATGCCGATATCAGGGAATTCTGGAAGGTGTTTGAAGAGGCCTTGAAAGCTACCGGAGTCAGCATTCCCGTCAGATACGATAAGTGAGAAGAATACAAATATGAAAAATGAGATAGCTATACTTATGGCTGCCGGTCTGGGTACAAGGATGAGGCCGCTTACTCTGGAAAAGCCCAAGCCCCTTATAACGGTGGATGGAACTCCCATGATCGAAACGGTCATATGCGCCCTTGAAAAAAGAGGAGTGTCACACATATATATTGTTACAGGTTATCTCGGGGATCAGTTTCGTTATCTTCCCGAAAAGTACGGCAATATAACGGTAGTCAGAAACGAATACTACGAGACGGTAAATAATATTTCTTCCATACACGCGGTCACGAACCTTATGAGAGGTCATAATGTATTTATCTGCGAAGCGGATCTTTATATACCGGATCCCGGCGTATTGGACTGCACGATAGATAAATCCTGCTATTTCGGAAGAAAGGTTGAAGGTCATTCCGATGACTGGGTATTCGATCAGGACCCTTCGGGAAAAATAATCCGCATAGGAAAAGGCGGAGACAGTGTCTATAACATGTGCGGGATTTCCTATTTTTACGAAGAGGAATCCGAAGCTATTGCAGATGCCGTAGATGAAACCTGGGGAAAACCCGGATATGAGGAACTTTTCTGGGATGAAGTAGTACACAGCATTCTGGATAAGATAGATATCACGGTTCATCCGATCGAAGACGGAGATATCGTCGAGATAGATACCGTGGATGAACTCAGAGCGGTTGAAGAAACGATAAGTAAAAACAAAGCATAGGAAAATAAAATGAAAGTAGAAAGTTTTGTAAGAATACTTGGTTCGGATTTTTACACAGGTGTTCCCGATTCCCAGTTAAAAGCACTTTGCAATTATCTGATGGATAAATACGGGATTTCCCCCGAGCATCACATGATCGCCGCAAACGAGGGTAACTGCACCGCACTGGCAGCGGGATATCATCTTGCTACAGGTAAGGTTCCTGTTGTATATATGCAAAATTCCGGTGAGGGCAATATCATCAATCCCGTCGCATCACTTTTGAATGATAAGGTATATGCGATCCCCGTGATTTTCGTAGTGGGCTGGCGCGGAGAGCCCGGAGTTCACGACGAACCTCAGCATATCTATCAGGGAGAAGTTACTCTTAAACTTCTTGAAGATATGGATATACAGGCCTTTGTGGTTGACAAAGATACTACCGAAGATGAACTCGAATCCAAGATGGAGGAGTACAGTAAAGTGCTTGCTTCCGGCAAGGATGTTGCGTTTGTTATCAGAAAAGGTGCTCTTACGGATGCTCCTTCCGTTAAATATTCCAATGACAACAAGATGCTCAGAGAAGAGATCATCAGACATATCACACTCGTAAGCGGAGAAGATCCCATTGTTTCCACTACGGGAAAGGCAAGCAGAGAGCTGTTCGAGATAAGGACCGCTAATGGTCAGGAACATAAATATGATTTCCTTACCGTCGGTTCAATGGGGCACTCATCCTCTATAGCACTCGGGATCGCACTTAATAAGAAAGATACCAGGGTATGGTGTATAGACGGAGACGGAGCTGTTTTGATGCACATGGGTGCCATGGCTGTGATCGGTTCTAATAAACCCGCGAATCTTATTCATGTAGTCATCAATAACGGAGCACATGAAACCGTAGGCGGTATGCCTACCGTTGCAGCAGGTATCAATGTTGTAGAGATTGCTAAGGCATGCGGTTATCCTAAAGCTTTTTCCGTAAGTACATATGATGAACTTGATGAGGCACTTAAAGCGGCAAAGGCGGGTAATGAACTTACCCTCATCGAAGTTAAATGTTCCATCGGAGCAAGGGAAGACCTGGGTCGTCCCACAACCACCGCGCTGGAAAATAAGAATGCATTTGTCGAATATCTCAGATCCGTCTGATAAATGATACCTAAGGAGTAGTGAAATGTTTTTTAATCATACCTTCATAACCGCATATATCGATCCCGGAACAGGCGGAATGATCTTTTCCGTTCTGTTTGGTCTGTTCGGATCGGCAATGCTCTTTATACGTGCTTACTGGGTTAAGCTTAAGTACAGGATAGGTGTCGGAAAGCTGGAAAAGACCATGGATGAGAGGATCCCTGTGGTTATCTTTTCCGACCATAAGAGATACTGGAACATTTTCGAACCCATCTGTGACAGACTTGAAAAAAAGAACATCAAATGCGTTTATTACACCATGTCACCCGATGACCCCGCTCTTGAGAAAAAGTATGAGAATATCACTGCGGAATTTATCGGTGAGGGAAACAGAGCATTTGCGAAGATGAATCTGGTAAATGCTGTTATTGTCCTTTCGACCACTCCCAGCCTTGATGTTTTCCAGTGGAAGAGATCAAAGAACGCACAGTACTATATCCATATTCCTCACGCATCCAGTGACATCACCCTTTACAGAATGTTCGGAATAGATTTTTATGATGCGATCCTTTTGTCGGGAGAGTATCAGAAAGACCAGATCAGAGAGCTTGAAAGACTCAGAAACGAACCTGCCAAGGATATCGAGATCGTCGGTATTCCTTACATGGATGTAATGGCTGAGAGAATTAAGAATGCGGAAAAAGATCCCGAGTTCAAAAATAATACATCCGATAAGAGGACTGTTCTTTTAGCACCTTCATGGGGAAAGAGCGGAGCTCTCAGCATGTACGGAGAGAAACTTATCGATGCGCTTTTGAAGACAGGTTATGACGTTATAATCAGGCCTCATCCCCAGTCCTTTGCTTCGGAAAAAGAACTGATGGATAAGCTTATGAATAAGTACTGTGAAGGAAGCGGTGTTACCTGGAACCGTGACAATGATAACTTCGATGTTCTCATGAAGAGCGATATCATGATCTCCGATTTCTCGGGAGTAATATTTGATTTTACCCTTGTTTACGATAAACCGGTTATCTATACGGGAGCAGAGATGGATAAAGCTCCTTATGATGCTTCATGGATCGATGATGAACTTTGGACTATCAAGATCCTTCCTTCGATCGGAAGAAAACTTGAAAAGAGTGATCTTGATGATATGAAGAAGGTCATTGACGAATGCCTTGAATGTAATGAATATTCCGAGGGACGTGACAGGGCTAGACGTGAGACCTGGGCTCATTTCGGAGAAGGTGCGGAGCGTACCGCCGAGTATGTTGTATCAAAATACAACGAACTCGTTTCTATTGAAGAAAAAGCGCTCGACGTAAAGGAATCTGCATAAAATGTTCACAAACATCCTTTATTATCTTACTATCAGACCGCTTGAAATATTGTTCGAGACGGTGTTTTTCCTGGTGTACAACCGTATAGGAAAACCCTTTGCAACTCTTTTTGCTCTGAGTCTTATAGTTAATATCCTGGTTTTTCCGCTGTATCGCCGGGCTGACAAACTTCAATCAGAACAAAGAGAGCGTGAGAAGGCTATGGAGAGCCGGATCTCGCACATTAAGAAAACCTTTAAGGGTGATGAAAAAGTAATGATGATGCAGGCTTATTACAGGATCTGTGATTATAAGCCTGTGTATGCACTAAGGGGAATATCATCCCTTTTGCTTCAGATTCCCTTTTTTATTGCCGCATTCAGATTTCTATCGGGTGTTTCCGTGATCAAGGGAATGCCTTCGATACTGTTGCGATTCGTTCATTCTCCGAACGGTCCCATATATTTAATTCGTGATCTGGGTGCTCCCGACGGTGCGCTGTCTCTGTTCGGATATAGCATAAATATACTTCCGATCCTGATGACACTTATAAATATAGTATCGGGAATGATCTATTCCAAAGGTCATCTTCGCAAGGAGAAGATCCAGCTGTATGTCACTGCCCTTGTTTTCCTTGTCCTTTTATATAATTCTCCTGCCGGACTGGTTATATACTGGACATTCAACAATCTTTTTTCGCTGTTAAAAAATGCTGTTCAGAAGATTGTCGAAAAAAGAAAACCTGTTGTTATTACGAAAAAGAGTGCCGGAAAAGAAGTAAGTAAGACTTCCAATCTGATGTTTATATCAGCATCGGTTTTCCTGGCTTTGGTAACCGGATTATATATTCCTTCTAATGTACTTTCATCATCTCCCATCGAATTTGTCAGGAGTATGGATCTGTTCAATCCTTCAAAATATCTGATCTATTCACTCTCGCTCGGAATAGGTTTTTTTGTTGTATGGATTGGTATTTATTATCTTTTTTCTACCGATAAGGCGAGGAAGAATTATGCCAGAGTGATGATGGCTGTTTCTGCGGCATCGATAATTGATTATATGATGTCAGGATCAGGCTTGGGAACAATATCGGCAGAACTTAAATATGATGCCGAGCCTGTGTTTGAGATGGGAAAGATTGCGCTTAATCTTTTTCTGATCTTACTTGTGACCGGAATCGTAATTGTCGTAATAAAGTTTAAATCTGCCGTCTGTTCTACATTGGTCATGGCCGGATGCGTTGCAATGATCATAGTTTCGTCCGCGAATATAAATTCGATAAACACCGCATATGATGAATTCCATAACAGATATACATATTCCGATGTTTATGAACAGATACCACAGATATCACTTTCCAAAACCGGCAAAAATGTCATTGTCTTTTTGCTGGATCGTGCAATGGGACCGGATATTCCGTACTTACTTAACGAACGCCCTGATCTCATGGAGACTTTTGATGGATTTACCTATTATCATGATACGATCTCATTCGGCGGATATACAAATTTCGCAATGCCTGCGGTCTGCGGCGGATATGAATATACTCCGCATGAGATGAATGAAAGAAGTGATGAACTTCTTGTGGATACGACGAACGAATCATTGAGGGTTTTGCCCGTACTGTTTTCCGAGAACGGATATGGCGTCACGGTTATGGATCCTCCGCTTGCTGGATATTCGGATCTTCCTGATCTTAGTATTTATAATGACATTCCCGATGTGAATACTTACTATTCAAGAGATAAATTTTTTGCCGATTCGGAAGAGTATCAGAAGGTCGCAGTCAACGATCTGAAGAGGAATTTCTATTATTTTGGGCAGATGAAGATATGCCCTTTGGCAATACAGAATATTCTGTATGACAAGGGAAACTATAACACCGGAAAAACCGGAAACGGTACATTTTTTATTGAGATGGAAGGGAATGCTTCCGGAGTTATAAGCGGTCAGACCAATGACGGTATCAAGATTGCCGACGGACTTGATCAGCGTTTTATGGAATGGTACTCCGTTTTGGAGAATCTTAATAATATTACGGAGGTTAACGAAGACAGCAACGGCGAGTTTCTCATGATGTATAATTGTACATCACATGAGCCGACACTTTTACAGCTTCCCGATTATGTTCCAAAGGTCCATGTTGATAATACCGCTTTTGATTATGAGGCCTATAATACCATAAACGGTGTTACCCTCCGGATGGATAATGAGTGGCGGGTTGAACACTATCAGGTTAATATGGCGGCTTTGTTAAAACTTGGGGAGTGGTTTGATTATCTGAGGGAAGAGGGCGTTTATGATAATACCAGGATAATCATCGTATCGGACCATGGAAGGGATATAGGATGGTTCCACGCATTTTCTTTTGGAGAAAAGCATCAGTCCTGTGAATGGTATCTTCCCTTGTTTATGGTTAAAGATTTTGATGCACATGGTTTTCAAGTATCAACCGATTTTATGACCAATGCAGACACTTGTCCTATGGCAGTTCAGGGACTGATACCTGATCCTGTAAATCCGTTTACCGGAAATCCTCTGGATGGTCATGAAAAGTATGAAGATATCATTAGGATTACGGGATCGGATTGGTTCGATACCAATGGAAATAACGGATACAGATTTATTCCTTCTGATTGGTATACAGTAAGCGGAAGTCCGTATGATACCGCTAACTGGTCCTACCTTGGCTACGAATGATACCTGACTGATAATGTTTTTTCAAATGGAGTAAATAAATAATCGTGTTTTTGGATATTCTTTATTATCTTACAATACGCCCTTTGGAGATACTGTTTGAGACAGTGTTTTTCATAGTATACAGATGGGTCGGCAAACCCTTTACGACTCTTTTTGCACTGAGCCTTATCGTAAATATACTGGTTTTCCCGCTCTATAAGAGAGCCGATAAGCTTCAGTCCGAACAAAGAGAACGTGAGAAGGCCATGGAAAGCCGTATCTCACATATTAAGAAGACCTTTAAGGGTGATGAAAAAGTAATGATGATGCAGGCATATTACAGGATCTGCGATTATAAGCCTGTTTATGCTTTGCGCGGTGTATCATCACTTTTTCTTCAGATTCCCTTTTTCATCGCAGCGTTCAGATTTTTGTCGGGAGTTACCGTTCTTCAGGGAACGCCTTCGATTCTCCTGAGATTTATTAATAATCCTTACGGCCCGGTTTATCTGATAAACGACCTCGGTTCACCCGACGGTGTGCTTAAGCTTTTCGGACACAGTATAAATATCCTTCCCATATTGATGACACTCATCAATATCGTATCGGGAACAATTTATTCCAAGGGACACCTTCGCAAGGAGAAGATTCAGCTTTATGTAACCGCACTTGTATTTTTGGTGCTCTTATATAATTCTCCCGCAGGTCTTGTTATCTATTGGACTTTCAACAATCTGTTTTCGCTCCTCAAGAATGCGGTGCAGAAATTTGTTGAGAGCAGAAAGATAAAGATACCGGCAGCTAAGGTAAAAACCGAATCGGATACCGAGCCCGTTGTTAAAAAGAAGGATAAAGAAGCAGGAAAAGGGTATGACCGCATTTTTATGTCATGTGCTTTTCTCATGGCTGTAATGACCGGATTGTATATCCCTTCAAATGTTCTTGCAGCATCCGCAACGGAATTTATAAGCACCATGGATATTTTTAACCCTTCAAGGTATCTTATTTATTCCCTGGCACTCGGTATAGGTTTTTATGTTGTATGGATCGGAATTTATTATCTCTTTTCAACCGTTAAGACCAGAAAGATTTTTTCACTTATCTATCTGATCGTATGCGGAAGTGCGGTAGTAAATTATATGTTATCCGGATCGGGACTGGGAACCATCTCCACCGATCTTAAATATGATGTTACGCCGGTTTTTGCGACAGGACTGATAGTAAAAGATATTTTGCTTATTCTTGCTGTCTGCCTGGTTGTGATAATAGTTTACAGATTCAAGCCTGCTTTTGCGGGAACACTTGCCGCAGCAGGATGTGTTGCATTCCTTTGCATATCACTCCTTAATGTTCACGGAATAAATGCGGAGTATAGAGATTTTTCCGAGATGTATAATGCTTCTTCGGATTACGTGGATATTCCTACGATATCTCTTTCAAAGACCGGTAAGAATGTTGTGGTCATTATGTTGGACCGCGCAATGGGACCTGTTGTTCCGTACCTTATGAATGAGCGTCCCGAGCTGATGGAGACGTTCGACGGATTTACTTATTATCACGATACTATTTCGTACGGCCGTGCTACCAATTTTGCAATGCCCGCCGTATTCGGAGGATATGAATATACTCCCTGGGCAATGAACCAAAGAGACGACATGCTTCTCGAAGATAAAAACAATGAGGCACTTAAGGTACTTCCTGTTTTGTTTTCCGAGAACGGATACGGTGTTACCGTAATGGATCCTCCTCTTGCGGGTTATTCCCAGATACCCGATCTCAGTATTTATGATGATTACCCTGAGATCAAAACATATATCTCCAAGGATAAATTCCTGGATAATCCGGCTTTGATGGGAAACAGGACTATTGAGGATCTTAAGAGAAATTTCTTCTATTTCGGCGAAATGAAGACGGTTCCTCTGTTCCTTCAGGGGCTTTTGTACGACGGAGGAAATTACAACAAGGAGTACATGAAATCGCATGCGGTCAATCAGATCTCTGCGGATGATTTTACTGCAGACTCCGAACAGAGCTGGGAAGGAACCCTCATGGGCGACGGAATTTCCAATTCCTTTATGTCCTGGTACACGGTTCTTGATAATATGGATGAGATCACCGAATTCAGCGACAATGATAAAGGTGAATTCCTGATGATGTATAACTGCACCGCTCATGAACCCACGCTTTTGCAGCTTCCCGATTATGTACCTCAGGAGCATGTGGACAATACGGCATACGATAACGGTGGATTCTATGTCCTGCTCGGACAGGTTATGAACCTTACGGATATCCAGCAGGTAACTCACTATCAGATAAACATGGCGGCTTTGCTTAAGCTCGGAGAGTGGTTTGATTATCTGAGAGAAGAGGGTGTCTATGACAATACCAGGATCATAATCGTCGGAGATCACGGAATCGGAGTCGGCTGGTTCAGCGATTTGAGATTCGGCGACAGGAATGAATCCTGTGAATGGTATCTTCCCATGCTCATGGTCAAAGATTTTGATGCTCACGGATTTGAATCATCCTTTGATTTTATGACCAACGCAGATACCTGCCCTATGGCTGTTGAGGGAGTTATTGATAATCCTGTAAATCCATTCACGGGAAATCTGCTTGACGGTCATGAAAAGAATGAAGATATACACAGAGTTTTCATATCCGGAAGATGGGATATAAAGGACAATAACGGTTACAGATTCATCCCCGACGACTGGTATGAGGTTACCGGTTCTCCTTATGAAGTTGAAAACTGGCAATATCTCGGAACTGAATAAATGTATATAAAAGAACTACCCTGATCGAAAGATCAGGGTAGTGTTATGTTTATGGCTGATTTAAGAACTTTTACCGTAAGCTCATCGGCCTGTCTTGTGACTTCGCCGTCGGTGTGAACCCATACGGGGGAGGTGAGTTTGATATGAATTTTACCAGCTTTGTAAGCGGTGATGTTTTTGAATATGAAGTGTTTGCCTTTTGTTGCAAAGGGGAGAGCAACGAACATCTTAAGAGGTGATATGTTGCTTGCGGTACATATGTCGAGCTTGCCGTCTGTATGTGATGCTTCGGGACCGAATTTAAATCCGCCGCCCTCAAAAGGTTCGTTCATGAACGCAGAAAACAGGATCTTATTAACCGCAATCTCTTTGCCGCCATCAAAGGAAATATAACCGTCGGGCTTGGTTGCACCGAATATCTGCTTGATCGCTATGACACCGTATGAGAGTTTTCCTAGACCGATCTTATTGAGCGTTTTCTTAAGTTTCGAGTGCATGGCTTCTTCACAGACCGCCGCATCGAAGCCTATTCCGGCACTGATAATGAATTTTCTGGATGTGCCGTCTTTATATCTGACTTCACCAAGATCGATGATGCTTGTACGTCCTCTTTTGACTGCAATATCAAGTGCGAGCCTGATATCAAATGGGATGCCCACGGATCGTGCAAAATCATTACCTGAACCGGTAGGGACGATGCTTAAGATAATACCTGTGGTATCTTCGATGCCGGATAGGAGTTCGTTGATGGAGCCGTCACCGCCGATCAGGAGGATCCTTACTTTAGAAGTTGCATCTTTTGTGATCTCGGCGCCGATCTTGGCGATATCGCCGGGCTTTTCGGAATAGTGGATTTCAAATTTCTCACCTGCCTGTGAGAGATAGGGCTTAACGACTTTTTTGATCACCGAGCCTTTTTCCGAGCCCGACGATGAATTAATGATTACATGTATCATGATCTGTCTGCCTCCGACTCCTATAATTCTACTCCTAAATCCCAGTTCTGCATAGTATTACAGAGGCGGTTCCTCCCGGCTTGTTCAACCTGGGTGCAAGGTATGGACATGACTGCTGTTTTCTGCTCATGATCACTTCGTTAAGCTGTTCTAATGAACACGTTATGTATACTCCATCGTTCGGCGTCGCTCACATTCGACATCCTTGTCTCATGTTCGCTGATTTTGCCATCCGGGCAAAATCCCGCCTTGATAAGTATGTGTTCATAAGAACAGCTAAACTCGTTCAAATGTCGCAGAAAACAGCAGTCATATCCATGCCTTGCCCTGCACTTCATAGAAGCCGGAAGGAACCATCCCGCCGTTTTTTATCAGCAATAACGCCTGCGGTGCGAAGTCATTGCTGTACATACATCCCTTAGAACAGCTTAACGAAGTGATCATGAGCACGGAATAATACCCACGCGGGCACCTTCAGGCGTGTAGCATATGAGCCCCGGCGGGATGAGTCTGTGGACGGACAGTATAAATAATTGGAAAACAGTGGGGTAAGATGATAAAATATAGCGGTACGTATTTTTTATCACGGTATGGAGGATAATTATGAAACAGACTGAAGGTTATGATCACGTAGAGAGAAAACGCCTTTTGTTCCTCGGACTTCCCTGGACATTTACCGTTTACCGCCTGAAGGAAGACATGCTTAATGTTAAGAGCGGGTTCTTTAAACTTGTTCAAAATGACTGCTATATGTATAAGATCGTAGATGTACAGCTCAGCCAGTCTTTCATGGAGAGACTTTGCGGCCTTGGTACCATCACCTGCTATACCGGTGATACTACCGACAAAGAGCTTATATTAAAGCATATTAAAAATTCCGAGGAGATAAAAGATTACCTCCTTAAGACTTCCGAGGAGGCAAGGATCAAGAGACGTACCGTTAACATGCTCGATATCGGATCAGGTGATGTCGGTGATGTAAATGATATTGATCTTCAGTGATCTTAAGATGAGAAAATGATCGATCAGGATAAGATAAAAGAAGCTGCGAAGCTTATCATAGAAGCAATCGGTGAAGATACCGAAAGAGAAGGTCTTAAGGCTACTCCCGACAGGATAGGACGCATGTACCAGGAGATCATGGCGGGTTATTCATATGAACCGGAAGATGTCCTCAATACATTTTTCACCGTAGAAGAAGATTCACCGGTTATTGAAAAAGATATAACCTTTTATTCGATGTGCGAGCATCATATGCTTCCTTTCTTCGGAAAGGCTCATATCGCCTATATTCCCAACGGAAAAGTTGTGGGTATCAGTAAGCTGGCCAGATGCGTGGAGATCTATGCAAGGCGACTTCAGATCCAGGAACATATGACTATGCAGATAGCGGATGCCATCGAACAAGCACTTGATCCCAAAGGTGTACTTGTAGTGCTCGATGCCGAGCATACCTGCATGACCATGAGAGGTATCAAAAAGCCCGGAAGCCGCACCGTAACCATCGCAACACGCGGAGTGTTTGCCGAGGATAATGCGCTTACGGACAGATATCTTGCATTAATGACACAGGGTGGTAATTAACCAATGGATATTTCAAATTTCGGTGATCCCCATAAAACATATATTATGGGGATCCTTAATGTCACACCGGATTCTTTTTCCGACGGAGGCAGCTATACCGATATAAGCAGTGCTCTCAGAAGAGCGGAGGAAATGGTCTCCGAAGGCGTTGATATCATCGATATCGGCGGTGAATCCACAAGACCGGGTTATACTCCCGTTGGCGCCGATGAAGAGGCAGAGAGAGTTGTTCCCGTTGTTAAAGAGATCAGAAAGTATCTAAACATCCCCATTTCAGTCGATACTTATAAAGCATCCGTTGCAAAGAAAGCACTGGAAGCCGGGGCGGATATCATCAATGATATCTGGGGCTTCAGACAGGATCCCCAGATGGCTAAGGTGGCTGCGGAGTACGGTGCACTTTGTGTTCTTATGCATAACAGCGACGATACCTATTACGGAGATCTGATCGCTGATGTTTCAAGGGAAATGGGCGAGTCCGTAAGGATCGCACTGGAGGCAGGAATCAGAAAAGACCGGATCATACTCGATCCCGGAATCGGCTTTGGCAAAACACTTGAACAGAATCTGGAAGTAATAAGACATCTTTCGGATTTTACAAATATGGGTTATCCCCTGCTTGTAGGTGCAAGCAGAAAATCCGTTATTTTCAAGACACTCGGTATCAAACCTGCCGAAGGAGATGCGGCAACATGTGCGATCTCCGTAATGTCTGCACAGGCGGGTGCGAGATTTGTCAGAGTTCACAATGTCAAGATGAACGCAATGGCCATTCGTATGACGGAAGGAATAATGTATGGCACAGGAGATAAGTGACAGAGATTACTCTCTCATAAGGATCAGGGATCTTAAGGTATTTGCTCATCACGGAGTATTACCTGAAGAGACTGAAAAGGGACAGAACTTCTATGTCTGTGTTGATGCATATCAGAACATCTCCGCAGCGGCAAGTATGGATGAACTTATGCTCACTACCAACTATGCCGATATGTGCGACCATATAGTAAATTTCCTTACCGATAATACCTACAAGCTTATCGAAACTGCGGCCGAGGAACTGAGCAAAAGTATTCTTTTAAAATATTCGCTTTTGACATCTGTCGTTGTCGAGATCAAAAAACCCGAAGCTCCCATTGCACATGAATTCGGATATGTTTCCGTAGTGCGCAGGAGAAGCAGGCACAAAGCTGTTCTGAGCCTCGGTTCCAATATGGACGACAGGGAAAAACATTTAAGAGACGCCATCGCAGAGCTCGATGAAGATCCTGCCACGAATGTGATAAAGGTTTCGGGAATGTTTGAAACAGAGCCCTACGGATATACCGATCAGAGCAAGTTTATTAATTGCGCTGTTACGGTCTCCACGATCTTAGAGCCCAAAGACCTTCTTCTTTTTACGCAGGGAATCGAAGCAAAACATAAAAGAGTAAGGGAAATCCACTGGGGCCCCAGAACTCTGGATATAGACATCATTTTCTATGACGATCTGGTATACGGAGATGCATCGCTCCAGATACCACACATAGATATGCAAAACAGATTCTTTGTCTTAGAGCCTGTATGCGAAATTGAGCCGGGCTACAGACATCCCGTTTTTAACAGAACCGTTTTGCAGCTTTTGAATGAGCTCAGGGAAAAAGAAAACTGATCATGTCTCGGGAATCTTTATCTTAAGCAGGAAATGGGTTGCAAATCCTGTAAAGAGTCCCGTAACTATTCCCGATATGCACAGGTAGGGAACATAAAAGAAGATCAGTGTGCTTTGCATGATAAGCATTGCTACGATGAGCTGGGCGATATTGTGAAAAAATCCGCCGAATGCTCCCGTGAGATAGAGATGATCTCCGGACAGGATCTTATCAGAGATGATCTCCATGAGGAGTGCCAAAAAACCTCCTGCGGCGGAATAGATAAGAGACGTCGCATTGCCGAACAGGAATGCGGACAGAAGCAGGCGCACAAGCAGGACTGATCCTGCTTCTTTTTTTCCGAACTTCTTTAAGGAAAACAGGATTATGATATTGGACAGTCCGGGCTTTATTCCGGGAACGGGAATGACAGGCGGAAGAATACTCTCGAATGCATAGATGGCAAGGGAGAGTGCAGCCATAAGTCCCAGTGTAACGATTTTACGAGTGTCTTTTTTCATGCTTAATATGTTATTGCATCGGTGTCTTGTACTTCACCTGTTACTGTTATAAGGAGTCTGTTGGGAAGGCATACGATAGGTTTTGCCGGGGAATTCGTGATTCCTTCATGGATGCATATGTGGGTGGAACAATCGGAATCGATAATACTGACCCCTTCACGTGTTATCCTGACCACATTGTAGTGACTGCCACGGGGCGAATAACCTTCGATGACACAAGGGTTTTTATCATCCGAAGGGTCGCATGTGACAGTGAGGATAAGTTCTTCGTCAATCGAAGAAAGATTGCCTGTCCATACAGTAATACCGTCTGATACGATGGTGACGGTTTCACCTTTGTTTTTTTCGGTGTATAAGATCCATGCTGCGGATACGAGTATGAGTATCAGCAGTGTCACGGTCATGATCACCGGAGCGGTGTTCTTTTTTGAAATCTTTTTCGACATAAGGGCATTTTATCACGTTTATATAAAATGATACATTCGGTGCTTTTTAAAGAAACAAAAAAATATATAGCTGCATTTTTAAGCGGTATCCTGATGGCGGGAATTCTTTCCGGTTGCGGGCAGGCATCCGGTCAGACAAGCTCCGGGATAATTATGGACACTGTTTTTACGGTGACCGTGTACGGAAAAGAAATAGATCCCGCAGAGCTTTTGGATGCGGGTTTGACTTTGGATGAAAATGTTCTTTCGCGTTATTCCGAAAAATCCCTGCTAAGTCAGTATATGAATGACGCTGTTGCGGATCTTACTTACGATCTCGAAGGTCATACAATAGATCTTAGCTCGTATATAGGCAGATGCGATGAGATGAACGTATCCTCATCAGGGGCATTTGATATTCATATCGGGGCTTTATGTGATGCATGGAACATTGAAGGAGCGGTTAAAGGTGAGAGCGAATTCGTTATCCCTTCGCAAGACCGGATCTCTGAATTGATAAACGACAGAAGCATTACCGACCTTGGAAGTGTGGGGAAAGGTATTTATCTGGATCTGGTAAAAGAGATTCTTAATGACAAGGGAGTGAGCGGAGCTGTTATAAGCGCCGGAGGGAGTGTTCTCGTATACGGCTCCAAGGATGACGGTTCATCTTTTAAAGTAGGGATTAAAGATCCTTTCGGAACATCGGATTCTCCTTTCGGAATTATCGAATTAAAAGAATGTCATTTTGTTTCTACATCGGGAAGCTACGAAAGATTTTTTGAAACGGATGGAGTCAGGTATCATCACATACTTGACCCTATGACGGGGTATCCGGCATGGACTCCCGAAGATATCGAAGGAAGGCGGATGATTCCGGCCGCGGTATTATCTTCCCCATATCCATACGGTGATGTATATCCCGTTTCTGTAACTGTTATCGCGGATGATGGCTTTTTGTCTGACGCCTTGTCTACCGCATGTTTTGTAATGGGACCGGGTATGGGTATAGGATATGCGGCAAAATACGGAGCTGAAGTGATCTATATCATGAATGATGGCACGTACTTAACTTCGGATGGTATAATAGCTTCAGATGAAGACAGATTGGTTTTCAGGTTTGCTTAAGGGGAATATAAATGGATAAACTGATCCTAAAAAAGATAACCGATGCGACACCGCCCGATGAGGAACTGGATTCTGTTGCGGATTTCTTTAAGATGTTCGGGGATATAACGAGACTTAAGATAATGCTGGCACTTCAGCAGAGTGAGCTTTGCGTAATGGACATTGCGGAATCTCTTTCCATGACGCAGTCTGCCATATCTCACCAGCTTAAGGTTTTGAAGCAGCAGGACCTTGTAAAAGCAAGGCGTGACGGTAAGACAATCTACTATTCCCTTGCTGATGACCACATCGGTACCATCCTTTCGACAGGTATCGACCATATCGAAGAATAAATTTACGGAGCCTGCTTTTATGGGCTCCTTTTTTTCTCCAATCCGGGGACGGTCCTTGCCGGCTCTCCATAAATGTTGCCTCAAAAGGCGTGAACACATAAATGTTTTTCTGCGATTTTGAACGAGTTTAGCTGTTCTTGGGGATGTATCCAAGTAAGCACAATTTTGCCCGGATGGCAAAATTAGCAGGCATGAGACATGGATGTCGAACGCCTGCGGTGCGAAGTCATTGCTGTACATACATCCCCTAGAACAGCTTAACGAAGTGATCATGAGCTGAAAAATATTTATGTGTTTATGCCTTTGAGAGAAATATACCAACGAGCCGGCAAGGCCCATCCAGGTGAATCAAAAGAGGAGCCCATAAAAGCGAGCTCCTTTTGTGTGTTATTTGTTTTGTTTTTCGATTTCCGCGATTGCGGCTTCGAGGGCGGCGTTGACGGGTTCGTAAGAAGTGCTTCCGGGGTATGTGTGGTAGAGTGAAGTTTCGTTCCAGTAATCTTTGAAATACACATATCCGTTTGTCATGGAGATGGAATTGTAATTGCCGTTTGTAAGTACGGTCTGATTGCTTCCGTCGGTGTTCATAAAAGCAAGGTGAGCCGTATCTCCGAAGGTCTGGTAGTAGATATAACCTCTGTAGACGTTGAAGCTTTCCACTTTCTCATTCGTAAGTACTTCAATGGTTCCGTCCGAGAGAGAATAGCGCCTGAGCTGATAATTATCCGCAGGAGCCATGTAGTAGATATACCCGTTGTCATAAAGAGGATTCCAGACGTTTGCTTCCAGGATGAGTGTGCTTACACCGGTCTTGGTGTTTAAACACATCAGGTTATGGTTTTCAAGAACGTTGTTGTAGTAGATCAGATCTCCGACCGCACATGAAGGGTTAAGTGCAAAATTTGCCACGGTCTCGGTGGTGGTTCCGTTGGTGTCCATCCTGATGAGGTAGGGAGCGTCGTGTTCTTTATCGGCGGTTCCCTCCATGTAGACCCAGTCGCCTATGACCTGCGCCCTTACAATGACACTTCTGGTCATCGTAAATCCTCTTTTCCCGTTGACATGCATTCTTATGTAGGAGAGAGGGATCCTTATTCCTCCGAGGCCTGCGGCTCCGGAACTTCCCGACTGGAAATAGTAGATATAATCGCCTGTTACATTGATGGATGTTGCAACAGAGGTGGAAAGCTTCTTACAGTCGGTCTCGTCCAGGTTCATAACGTACAATGACCCGCCGTCATAAGGGTTGGAAAAATAGATCTTTCCGTCCGATTCGCAGACAAGGCCGCCGGTATTCATGTTTCCCGGAAGACTTCCTATGGTTCCCTCGGGATTGGGAGGTACCTTTTCGCCTCTTCTGGAAAAGACCGCTACCAGTGCCAGCAGCACGATCATGGATACTATTACGGAGGTGGCGATTATAAGATTTTTCTTATCACTTTTCTTTAATTTCTTCGCCATTTTAACTCCCTTCGAAATACAACATATTTACAAAAATATTGTACCCCCGCAGACCGCTTCAAATCAAGGCAGGGAACCCTTAAAACATTGTAAAATCCGCAGTTTCGGAGTAAAATATCTAGGTTAAGGTATCATCGGGGTAAGTGTTTTCTTCGTTTGATACTTGAGTAAATATTTAGGAGTACCTGAAATGGATCTTTCGGAAATAAGATTACAACTTGATGAATGTGATAAGGGGCTTGTAGCTCTTTATGAGAAAAGAATGAAGCTGTCCGAAGAGGTGGCCAAGGCTAAGCTCGAAACGGGAAAGGCGGTTCTCGATAAAGACAGAGAAAAGGTTAAACTGGCATCCGTTGCCGCTTCCGTTGAAAATAAAGAATTCGAAGGCGGAGCAAAGGAAATGTTCAAGCTTCTTATGAGCATGAGCAGAAAGCTCCAGTACAAAACTCTTCTGGAGAGCGGAAGACACATCAATATCTCTTTTATTCCGGTGGGCGATATAAGGGAAGGAAATCCCAGAGTCGTATTTCAGGGAGATGAGGGAGCCTATTCCCAGCTTGCCATGAAGAAGTTTTTCGGAGATGATGTGGATTCCATACATGTTCCCACATTCCGTTCCGCTATGTGTGCTATCGCCGAAGGAAGTGCGGATTATGCGGTTCTTCCCATTGAAAACTCAACCGCAGGTATCGTAAGTGAGATTTATGATCTTCTTGCCGAGTATGAGAACTATATCGTCGGCGAGCAGGTCCTTAAGATAGAACATTGCCTAATGGGCGTCAGGGGAGCGAAGATAGAAGACATAAAGACAGTTTATTCACATCCCCAGTCACTTATGCAGTCAGCAAGATATCTCGATGAACATGACTGGAAACAGATTTCCATGCCCAATAATGCCTTTGCCGCAAATAAGGTTTCAAAAGACGGCGATAAGACACAGGCGGCCATCGCAAGTGAACTTGCTGCTGAAGTTTACGGACTGGACATTCTGGAAAAGGGTGTCAATTCCGCGGAAAACAATTCCACCAGATTTATTATCATAACCGGTCAGAAGGTTTACAGAGAAAATGCGGGTAAGATAAGCATCTGCTTTGAAGTGACCCATGAGAGCGGATCACTTTACAATTGCCTTGGACATTTCATATTCAACGGACTTAACATTACCAAGATCGAATCACGCCCCATTGAAGGACGTACCTGGGAATACAGATTCTTCCTTGATTTTGACGGAAATCTTTCGGACCCTTCCGTCAGATGTGCTCTTACCGGACTTCGGGAAGAAGCTAAGTATCTGAGGATTCTCGGTAACTATTGATACACCTTTCGGAGGGTATTATGGTACACACTTTTGCTGCCATAGATGTGGGAAGCTTTGAGCTTACAATGAAGATCTTCGAATACGGCGGAAAAAAGCCCATGAAGGAGATCGACTGCCTTGTTACGGGTCTTTCCCTCGGTGCGGATACTTATGCCACGGGTAAGATCTCTCAGGAAAAAGTGGACGAGCTTTGCAGAGTGCTCCAGCATTTTTCATCCGTCATGCGCTCTTATAAAGTCGAGAGCTATAAAGCATACGGAACTAGTGCCATAAGAGAAACAGTAAATTCCGATATACTGCTCGACCTTATAGAAACCAGAACCGGAATAAAGATAGATACCCTTTCAAACTCCGAGCAGAGATTCCTTGACTATAAGGCTATCGCGGGGGCGGGTGATATCTTTTACAACGCCATTCAGGGAAGTGCCGCCATACTCGATATCGGCGGTGGAAGCATACAGATCTCTCTTTTCGACGAGGATTCTTTGGTAAGCACCCAGAACCTTAAACTCGGTGTGTTGAGAATTCGTGAGAGAGTTGAAAGTCTCGGAGCAGATCCGTACAGAATGAGGCTTCTTGAGGAGGAACTCATCGATGCTTCTCTCAACACATATAAGAAGCTGTTCCTTACAGGTACCGTAAAGAATCTGATAGTCATGGATGACTACATCAGCAATTGCTTCAGAAGAAGCGGCAGGAAAAACGACGACGGTGTCCTATCGAGAAAAGAATACGATGCACTGTTGGAGGAGCTTTCAAACGGCGGCACTTTTGAAACCGCGCAAAGCTTCGGCGTTCCCGAAGAGAAAGTTCCATTGATGAGAATATCGGGTCTTTTGGTCAAGTGCCTCTGCAATATATTAAAGAGCGAGACCATATATGCACCCGGGGTTACTTTGTCGGACGGTATCGCATATGAATATGCGGAGAAAAATAAGATCATAAAGCCCGAGCATGATTTTGAAAAAGATATTACGGCCTGTGCTCTTAACATAAGCAGAAGATATAAAGGCTCGCAGTCAAGAGCGGAGACTTTAAGACAGATATCCGCAACCATATTTGATGCCATAAAGAAGGTCAGCGGACTGAGCAAAAGAGACAAGCTTTATCTGGACATCGCCTCCATCCTTCACGACTGCGGAAAGTACATAGCCATGACGGATATAGGAGAAAGATCTTATGACATCGTAATGGCGACAGAGATCATAGGTCTTTCGCATTACGAAAGAGAGATCATCGCAAATATTGTAAGGTTCAACCATTCCGATTTTGCATATTCGGTATTTGAACATAGTATAGATGCAGACCTTGGAAAAGACGGTTACATAAAGATCGCAAAGCTTACCGCAATACTCAGACTCGCAAACAGTCTGGACAGAAGCCATAAACAGAGGATGAAGGAAGTTAAGGCAACGCTATCCGAAGGAGAATTATCCTTAAGGGTTAACACTCCGCAGACATTCCTTCTCGAGGAAGCATTCTTCCCCGAAGCTTCGGACTTTTTTGAAGAGATATATTCGATCAGACCCGTGATAATCAGAGAATAAAGGATTAATTATGGCTGCCAGAAAAAATATCAATTTCAGAGATCCCAAGTATTACACGAACAGAGAGTTAAGCTGGGTTGAATTTGACAGAAGGATCCTCTCCGAAGCCACAGACCCCGCAACTCCTCTTTTCGAGAGGCTTAAGTTCCTTGCCATCGTTTCATCAAATCTTGATGAATTCGTAATGGTAAGAGTCGGTTCTTTGTATGACATGAAACAGGCCGGATACGATAAGCCGGACATTTCGGGTCTGTCTCCCGAAATGCAGCTAGATGCGGTTTCTGCCAGTATCCATGCGCTTGTCTACGACCAGTACAAAGCATTTCGAACCAAGCTTTTGCCGGAGCTTAAGTCAAACGGGCTTGAACTTGTAAAGGGTCACGAAAATATGACCGCAGCAGAGTGCAAGTTTGCGGATGAGTATTTCAGGACTTTGGTATATCCGGTCCTTACCCCTATGGCAGTGGATTCTTCCAGACCTTTTCCTCTTATCCTTAACAAGTCCCTTAATATAGGCGCGCTTGTCAGGAAAAAAGAAGGAAGCAAGGAACTGGTATTTGCAACGGTTCAGGTTCCCTCAGTTCTTCCAAGGGTTGTTGTTCTTCCCGGCAGTTCGAATCTTAAGAGAGTGATCCTTCTCGAAGAGATCATCGAACGGAACATGAAGTCTCTGTTTTTGAATTATGACATCGTATGCTCCCATCCTTACAGGATCACGAGAAACGGTGATATGTCCATAGATGAAGATGATGCGGAAGATCTGTTAAAAGAGATCGAAAGATCCGTTAAGGCACGCAAAAGAGGACAGGCAATTCGTCTTGAGATCGAGCACCGCGCGGATAAAAGGCTGGTGGCATTCCTTAAAAAGGAACTCAGCATAGATGATTCTGAAGTATACGGAATAGACGGACCTCTTGATCTTACTGCACTTTTTAAGATCATTTCTCTTCCGGGATTTGAAAACCTAAGGAACCCTCCGTTTATCCCCGCACCGGTTCCGGAATTGCCTGCGGGCTGCGATATCTTTTCACAGATACGCAAGAAGGACATCCTTCTTTTCCATCCTTACCAGACTTTCGAACCTGTTGTTGATTTCGTAAGGACGGCCGCAACGGATCCCGACGTACTTGCTATAAAGCAGACTCTTTACAGGGTCAGCGGAAATTCACCCATCATCGCAGCTCTTGCGCAGGCTGCGGAAAACGGAAAGCAGGTAACGGTTCTTGTAGAGCTTAAGGCCCGCTTTGATGAAGAGCACAATATCGTATGGGCGAAGATGCTTGAGAAAGCCGGATGTCATGTTATCTACGGTCTTGTGGGTCTTAAGACTCACTCGAAGATCACACTTGTCGTAAGGCATGAAAACGACGGGATCAGAAGATATGTGCATCTTGGAACAGGTAACTACAATGATGCTACCGCACGTATTTACACGGATGTCGGACTTCTTACATGCAACGAGCAGATAGGTGAAGATGCCACCGCGGTCTTCAATATGCTCAGCGGATACTCGGAGCCTAAGGCATGGAACAGGCTTGTTCTTGCACCTTTATGGTTAAAGGAGAGGTTCCTGTACCTGATAGAGCGCGAAGCTAAGATCGCATCAAGCGGAAAAGAGGGAAAGATAGTCGCAAAGATGAATTCGCTCTCGGATCCGGATATAATCGAAGCACTTTACAAGGCATCGGCAGCAGGCGTAAAGATTCAGCTGATCGTAAGAGGTATCTGCTGTCTTAAGACGGGTATAAAGGGAGTCAGCGAAAACATATCGGTAAGATCCATTACGGGTAATTTCCTGGAGCATGCGAGGATCTTCTGGTTTAAGAATGATGAGAATCCCGAGGTGTTCTGCGGAAGTGCTGACTGGATGTCACGTAACCTTGACCGTCGCGTAGAGATCGTATTTCCGATCACTGACGATGCGCTCAAGGCAAGACTCTGGCATGTACTTGATACCGAGCTCAAAGACAATCGCAGGGCAAATATTTTGCAGCCTATGGGCCTTGAATATGTCAAGGAAGGCACACGCCAGAAGAAAGCCGTAGACTCTCAGCTGATCGCCGTAAAAGAAGCCATCGACATGGCTAAGGCCGCTACCCCCAAGAAGACCTCCGAAAGCAGAGTCTTCATCCCCAAGACCAAACCCGCAAGATAGCAGCTACGCCTCTGTACAAGTCATGTATATATTTCCCCTCATGCAGAAATTCGCTAAGCTGTTCTAAGGGATGTATATACAGCGATGACTCCGCACCGCAGGCGTTCGACATCCATGTCTCATGCCTGCTAATTTCGCCATCCGGGCGAAATTGTGCTTACTTAGATACATCCCTGAGAACAGCTAAGCTCATTCTAAAATCGGGAAAATATATACATGACTTGCACAGAGGCTGTATCAGAACAATTCATGCGGTTTTGCTCTTACGGATGAGTAGCCAATGTACACATACAGCGCCGCTTGCACAGATGCTGTTTTTTCAGTGATTTTTTTCTGAGTTTAGCAGTTCATGAAATGCGGTGTTTAGCGTAACGGGTTTGCCCGGATGGCAAACCCAGCTCGCATGAGACATGGATGTCGAACGCGAGCGGTGAAGCGTCCATAGATTGTGACGGAGTAAAACAAGCATTTCTTTGAACTGCTTAGCGAAGAAAGCATGAACTGAAAAAACAGTATCTGTGCAAGCGGGCGCGTTGAGGATAGTGTCAGGACTGCGCAGGGCCGTGGCAGAAAGGATTATATGAGGATTGTGTTAGCTTCGGCATCTCCCAGAAGAAGGGAGATACTTGAGCAGATTGGAATTAAATATGATGTGTGCGTCAGTGAAGTCGATGAGCACTCGATAGAGAAGGATCCGAAGAAACTGGTGATGCTGCTGTCTGAGCGTAAGGCAATGGCGGTGCTGAAGGCACTGGAGAGCGGAAAGTCCGGACTTGATGCGGATCCTGAGAAGGAGAGCTTTTGCGTTATCGGTTGTGATACCCTTGTGTATCAGGAAAAGGGTAACGGAATTCTGGGTAAGCCCCATAGTGAGGCAGAGGCATTTGAGATGTTATCCGCGCTGCAGGGGGGAGTGCACGAGGTGTATTCGGGTGTGACGATACTTGTCAGCGGACTTAAGACTCCGGTCAAGAGACAGTTCTGGGAAAGGACTGCGGTTCATTTTTCCGAGATGACGGATGAGGAGATCCTGGAATATTTAAGGACGGGGGATCCCATGGATAAGGCAGGCGCTTACGGCATACAGGGATTCTGCGCCAGATATATCGACGGAATAGAGGGAGATTATCTGAACGTTGTGGGACTTCCCGCGTCGCACCTTTATAAAGAATTAAAATCACTGGGGATAGTTTGATGGATATATATTTTGCCCCGATGGAAGGAATGACTCCGCCGCTGTTAAGATGCCTTCACAATGAATTCTTCGGCGGATGCGATAAATACTTTACTCCTTTTATCTCGACCAATGAAAACTACAGTCTTAATCAAAAAGAGAAAAAGGAAATAGATCCTGAGTGTAATAAAGGATTAAATCTTGTTCCGCAGATAATATCAAATTCCGCGGAGCAGAGTGCAGGCTATATTTTGGATATATCCGAAAAATACGGATATAAAGAGATCAACATAAATATGGGATGCCCCTCCGGTACCGTTGTTTCCAAAAACAAAGGATCCGGAATGCTTAAGGATAAGCAGTTTCTTAAGGAGTATCTGGACGAACTCTTTATGAGACTGTATGAGCAGAAAGAAAGACCGGTTCCGGACATTTCCATTAAGACGAGAATAGGGTTTTATTCCGAGGATGAGCATAAGGAACTTACGGAGCTTTTACTTGCTCATCCCGTCAAACAGGTGATAATCCATCCCAGAAGCCGTACGCGTATGTATGAAGGCAGTACAAATATGGAGGCATTTTCATACATGTACGATGCGCTTAAGGGTGCCGGAATCGGAGTCGTATATAACGGAGATATCAAAACACCGGAAGATTATGCGCAGATTGCGGGAAGTTATCCGGATCTTGACGGAGTGATGATAGGAAGAGGGCTTTTAAGAGATCCTTCCCTTGCCCGCAGGATAAAGGGCGGCAAATGTGTTGACAATGAGGAGTATTTAAGATACATGGAAGCGCTCCTTGACGGATACATGGAGCAGATAGGAGTTGACAATTTCGTCCTTGCCAAGATGAAGGACACATGGAGTTTTTCCGCTCAGGCTTTTTCGGGCAATGATAAGGGACGAAAGGAAATGAATAAAGCAGACTCCGTTGAAAGTTACAGAATCTGCATGAGGCAGTTTATCAGAAATTCAAAGCTATTATAAAGAGGGGGATTTTTATGGAAATATATGATGACAAAGTTCTCGAAGCTTTCCTGAAAAATCAGAAACAGTTATTTGACGAAGAGGTTGCTTCCACCAAAGAGGAAGCAAGGGATTTTCTTGAGGAACTCATGGCACAGGTCGTGAATTCCGCAGACGAAGTTAAGGAGTATTTCGAAGAAGAGGGCGTCGATTTAGACAGCCCCGAAGCCGGGGATATATTAAACGCAGATGAGGTATTTGAGATTGGGGACGGAAGATACCTTATCGTGGAAGGATAATACCGTGGGAAAACATATCAGATGGGACAGATTGGATAATACGGGGTATCTCTTTCCTTCGATTGCCGGTGAGAACATGACAAGTACCTACAGGATATCGATCATCCTGACGGAGGAAATAGATAAGGCCACCCTTCAAAAAGCACTGGACATACTTCTTCCTAAGATTGACGGATTTAACGTAAGACTCAGGAAGGGGTTCTTCTGGTTCTATTTTGAGGAGAACGGAAAGCCTGCACCCAGAGTCGTGGAGGAGGCGGGATTTCCCTGCAGATTTATAAGACCCAACAGAAATCATTCGTATCTGTTCAGGGTTACGTATTTCGGATGCAGGATCAATCTTGAAGTATTCCATGCCCTTACCGACGGAATGGGCGGAATCAATTTTATCAGAGAGCTTGCTTACCAGTATTTAAGACTTGCGCATCCGGGTGAGTTTGAAAGCGACGGATTAAGTTCCGATACATCGCTTAACAAGGAAGACAGCTTCGTAAGAAACTATAAGTCGGCGAAGCCCAACGGATTCGTAGCCAAGAAGGCATATCTCATAAAAGGAAAACATCTCCCGGACGGAGAGTTCGGACTTATGCATCTTACCATGTCCGTTCAGGAACTAAAGAAGGTTACACATGCTTACGGTGTGTCCATCAATGAGTACATGGTTGCTCTTACGGCATACAGCATTTACAAGAACGGATTCAGGGGAAGGAGTAAGGGACGTCCCATAAGGGTTGCGGTTCCCGTTAACCTAAGGCCTTATTTTGATTCCTATACCACCAAGAATTTCTTCGCGGTTGTTTCGGCGGAAGTTGCCGATGCGGAAAAAGAGTACACCTTTGCGGAGGTACTTGATATCTGTAAGACAACTCTCAGGGAGCAGATTACCAAAGAGCATCTGGAGGATCTCTTCAGTTACTCGGTATCAAACCAGATGAATCCTTTCCTGAGGGCTGTTCCTCTGGGGATAAAGAATCTTGCGATAAGATTTGTATATACAAAATCGGCTACGGCCAATACCACGACCGTAACCAATATCGGTAATATCAAGATCCATGATGAATACCGTAAGTATGTTAAGGGCTTTACCGCCAATATCGCCATGAGTATCGGTCAGGATATAAAGGGTACCGTACTTTCCTATGGGGATGATTTCGTATATACCTTCTCTACGACACTTGAAGATACTTCCATTGAAAGAAGCCTCGTAAAGCAGCTCGCAGAAGACGGCATCAATGTTACTGTTACGACGAACGGAGTATTTTATGGCTGAGTGTAAAAAATGCAGAGTACACATTACGGACGATACGGACAGATGTCCTTTTTGCAGATGTGTACTCGAAGATGACGGTATAAAAGGAATGAATGTATATCCGGATCCCGAAGCAACAGTCAAGGTGTGGAGGAACATCAGGAGGATCGTTCTCTTTTTATCGATATGCGCGATGGGCGGAATGCTGATCGCTCTTTATATGGGAGCCGATATCTTCAACTGGACCATTGTAGTGGGACTTATTCTTTTGTATGTGAATGTTACGATCTATATGTCCATCACGGATAAGATAGGATACATGTTCAAGACACTGTTCCTTACGATATCGGTCGTAGTCATACTTATCGGAATTGACTATTTTACCGGATACAACAGGTGGTCACTTGACTATACCCTTCCTTCATCGGTCATATTCCTGAACGCCAGCTGTGTGGGGCTGATGATAATCAATCACAGAAACTGGCAGAGCTATATATCCCTTCAGCTTTTTAACATAGCCTGGAGCATTGTTCTGTTCATTCTTCTGAGACTTAATGTTATCAGGGAACCGGTATTGGTCCTTATAGCGATGGCACTTTCGGGTATTATTTTTGCGGGAACTGTTATCTTCGGAGGAAAGAGAGCTACCGAAGAGCTTAAGAGGAGATTTTTTATCTGATGGCTTTATTTTCTAATCACTGGGTTAAAGGATTTGAACGTCAGTACAGGGAACTTACATTGGGTGAAGAGGCGGAAAATACAGAGGCGCCCGGTGAAGCTGCGGATTCATCGGATGATTCAGGCGCTGCCGAAGAAGCCGATGAGCGCAGGCTTTTAAGTGATGGAGATGAGGCTGAAGAGGAAGAAGAGGAGGCAGCAGGCGTATCACAGCGCGGTAAGGTTGTCTCAAGAATGATCTCCTATATATCAAACGAGTCTTTGATGGGCAGGTCACTCAAGACGGGGGAACTCAGGAAAAAAATGAAGGAACCCGTATGGAACGTGCCCGAACCGTTTAATGTAACCGGCTTCGAGATGGACGGTTTTTCAATGAAGATGCTTTCATCCAAAGAAAATCCGGATCTCGATCATGTGATATTACAGCTTCACGGCGGCGGATATATGGGTGCCATCAGGAATGCATATTATGTTTTTGCGGGGCTGTACAACGAAGTGAGCAAGGGGATGAACGTGCTTTGCCCCGATTACAGAGTTGCTCCTGAGAATCCTTACCCTGCGGCTCTTGAGGATGCGGTAGCATCATATAAGTGGCTTCTTACAAGGGGATATATGGCGGAGAATATAGTCGTTGCGGGAGACAGTGCGGGCGGCGGACTGGCTATGGCGCTTTGCATGTATCTTCGGGATAACGGTCTGCCCATGCCGGGAGGCATTGTTGCTATGAGCCCATGGACCGATCTGACCGCATCCGGGGCTTCTTATGAGGAGAACTTCGATAAGGATCCTTTGTACGGCGGCACAAAAGAAAGTCTTATTTATATCAATGCTTATCCGGGAGATCACGATAAAACAGATCCTTACATCTCGCCCGCATTCGGAAGCTTTAAGGATTTTCCTCCCATGCTGATTCAGGTCGGATCTAACGAGATGCTTTTATCCGACTCTGAGGTGGTAGCAGCCAAGGCACGTGATGAAGGGGTGAAGGTAAGATTACATATCTACGAAGGAATGTTCCATGTTTTTCAGATGGCATATACCGCAATACCTGAATCCAAGAAAGCGTGGATCGAAGTCGGAAAGTTCTTCGAGGTGTTGTTTTAAGTGACAGTGTGGACGTAGCCTTTTGTCACTTGTGTTATAATAATAAAGACCTTTGTTCCCCGCAAACAGACTCTGAAAGGAGCAAAACATGAAGTGCAGAAGAGTACCTCTTGAAGCTGATGTTTACAAGTTTGAGTTGGGAAAGGGATTGGAAGACGGATATGAGCTATACAGCGACGTTATTACCAAGACCTGGATCGTTGCAAGTAATCTTGTTCAGATTACTCTTCCCGACGGTTCCATTGTGTGTCCTTATATCTCTCACAGAAGGGGAAAGACCTTCATAAGCGAAGGGGATTATATCATCGTAGATTCGGACGGCACCAAGCATGTCTGCGGCGAAGATAAGATATTCCAGCGTTATGAAGAAGTAAAGTAAAGTGAAAAATCCGCTTCATACTATCATAAGAATCATATATCATCTTTTATTCCTGTTTGTGCTCCTGCTTGCGGCAAACTCTGTGTTTCTGCTTGCCTCCGGGGCCTATGATTCCATTGTAATGATAATCACCATGTGCATGTGTTTTTTCTTCTGGCTGTGGCCGGGAGCATGTACAAAGGATGTCAGGGACGGAAGAGTCAAACAGCTCTGGTTCGGAAATATTCAGCTGAGAGTTTTTCTGGAAGCGCTTGTTATCACCGTTGCATATACGATACTTGAGCTTTTCGTATTTAAAAATGTCAGCGGATCTGCCGGAGATTTTCCCTGGAAAAAATTTGCATCTCATGCAGTGATCGCCATTGTGTTTTTGTCGATCACTTTCTGGATCGGAATTATCAGGATATATCTGACCAGCATTCAGCTTGGAATCAAGATGAGGGTTATCGGTATTTTATGCGGTCTTATTTTCCCGGTTAACCTGATCGTTCTGGGGATCATGATCCGTACCACTCTCGATGAGGTAAAGTTTGAGAACGATAAAGCCATCCTGAATGAGCAGAGGAAAGCAGAAAGGATCTGTGCTACGAAGTATCCCATACTTTTACTGCACGGTGTCTTTTTCAGGGATTCCAAATTTTTCGATTACTGGGGGCGCGTTCCCGGAGAACTTTATACCAACGGCTGCACATTCTTTTACGGTGAACAGCAGTCGGCTGCATCCGTTGAATCCTGCGGACTTGAAGTTGCGCGTAAGATCAAAGAGATAACCGAGACTACAGGATGTGAGAAGGTTAATATCATTGCACATTCAAAGGGCGGACTCGACGCAAGAAGTGCGATGACGGATCCGGATATTGCGAGAAGAGTCGCATCTCTTACCACGATCAACACGCCACACAGAGGATGTGAATTTGCGGACTATCTTCTCGAAAAGATTCCCGAAAAGCCTCAGCAGGTTGTTGCAAAGGCTTACAACAAAGCGCTTTCAAAGCTCGGAGATTACAATCCCGACTTCATAGTTGCATGTAAAAATCTGACCCATTCATTCTGTGCCGAATTCAATGAGAGGGTTAAAGATCCCGAAGGAGTTTACATTCAGAGCTTCGGATCTGTTCTCAACAATAATCGTGGGGGACAGTTCCCACTCAACATGTCTTACGGACTTGTAAACGCTTTTGACGGAAAAAACGACGGCCTTGTCGGTGAGAAGTCTTTTCCCTGGGGCAGTGATTTTCATCTGATCACAACTACCGGTAAGAGAGGAATCTCACACGGTGATGTCATCGATCTTAACCGTGAAAATATTCCCGGATACGATGTCAGGGAATTCTATGTTCAGCTTGTTGCAGACCTTAAGAGAAAAGGATTCTGATCCGAATGAAATTCGCAGAGAAATTGTATATAGAACTGAAGGGCGGCATCGATCTTGATAAAACTGAGAGATCGGGGCAGTGCTTCAGATGGATAGGAGACGGGGATGCATTTATCATCCCCGCTTTCGGTATGTCGGTAAGAGTGACCGAAGCCGAAGGCGGAATAAACCTTGAACTTTTATCTTCCCCGAAAAAGAAACCGGATGCAAAAACCATATCCGAAATCTGGGGGAAATATTTTGATGCGGATCTTGATTATTCGAAGATTCGAAAAATGCCTGATAAAAAAGATAAGTTTTTGTCTGCTGCCGCCGAAAGCGGAGAGGGCATAAGGATCATATATCAGGATCCGTTCGAGACACTTATCACATTTATCATCTCTCAGAGAAAAAGCATTCCCGCCATTAAGACCAGTGTCGAGAGGATATGTGAGACTGTCGGACGTAAGATACCCGGAACGGATATATATGATTTTCCCACTCCGGATGAGCTTAAGAAACTGTCTTCCGATGAGCTTTCCGCATGCGGACTCGGATACAGAGCTCCGTACATTCATGAGACGGCGGAGGTGTTTGCAAGGGGAGAGTTTGATGAGGGGTATTTGAGCGGGCTTGATGATGATACTCTTATAAATACGCTTATGTCTCTTAAGGGAGTAGGAGTGAAGGTAGCAAATTGCACTGCGCTTTTCGGATTCCACAGACTGGATCTTTTTCCCATTGATGTATGGATCCAAAGAGCACTTGATACTTACTATGACGGAACCTTTCCTTTGGAGAAATACCATCCCTATAACGGAATAATGCAGCAGTACATTTTCGCATACCGCGGCAAGCTGTAATTTATTCCGGACGGTAAGGATCGTCTGCGTGTAATGATCATTGACGCGATTTATAAGTGCCGTTATATTGTTACTTACGGGGTGACCCGATTTTGATTCTTGAGAGGAGAATTTAAAAATGGATTCCAATAACATGAACAACCAGAACTACCAGCAGAATTACCAGCAGCCCTACCAGCAGCAGCCTGTTTACAACAACTTCTATCAGACACCTCAGATTCCTGAAGAGTACAAGCCAATTTCCATGTGGGGATATCTCGGATACGAAATTTTGTTTGCTCTCCCCTTCATCGGATTTATCCTGGTAATCGTTATGTCATTTGCTCCTGCCAACAAGAATGTTAAGAATTTTGCAAGATCATTTCTTCTCGCAACGATTATCGGTATTGTTCTTGTTTTCATTATATTTTCACTCTTTGGAGCAGCAATCGTTGCCAGCCTTAGTCAGCTCGGATAAGATCTTTGGAAAGGGGGCATTTTCGCACAGAAAATGCTCTCTTTTTTTGTGCGGAAATATTCAGAATATTTCGTGATTTTTACTGTCGTATTCTGTATAATGTTGCACATGGGGTGTATTTCCTCAAAAATATCAAGTTCGCAGAAAGGAAATGAAAATGGGTAAAACTAAGAAACGAAATGTCATTGTTGGTCAGTCCGGCGGACCTACCGCCGCAATCAATTCCTCTCTTGCAGGTGTGTTCCGTACCGCAAAGGACAGAGGATATGCCAAGGTCTATGGTATGATTCACGGAATCCAGGGCTTTATGGAAGGAAGATATATAGATCTTTCCGAGCACATTCAGTCCGGACTCGATGCCGAACTTCTCAAGAGAACACCTTCTGCTTACTTGGGTTCATGTCGCTATAAGCTCCCCAATATCAATGAGGACAAAGAACTTTACGAAAAGATCTTCAAGATGCTCGATGAACTTGAGATCGATTGCTTTATCTATATCGGCGGAAACGATTCGATGGATACCATCAAGAAGCTTTCCGATTATGCTATTATTTCAGGCTCTGAGATCCGTTTCGTCGGATGCCCCAAGACCATTGATAATGACCTTGCTCTTACCGATCACACTCCCGGATACGGCTCTGCTGCCAAGTATATCGGTACTTCCGTAAAAGAGATCATCCGCGACGGATGGAGCCTTGAGACCGCACACGGTCAGGTTGTCATCGTAGAGATCATGGGACGTAATGCAGGATGGCTTACCGGCGCATCCGTACTTGCAAAGGGTGAGGATTGCGACGGTCCCGATGCAATCTATCTTCCCGAGATTCCTTTCGACATCAAGGCATTTGTAAATAAGTGTAAGGAACTTCTTAAGACCAAGCAGTCGATCGTTATGTGCGTATCCGAAGGTATCCGTACCGCTGAGGGTAAGTATGTATCCGAGATGACAGACGGTGTTGAGTATGTCGATGCTTTCGGACACAAGCAGCTCACCGGAACCGCTACTTATCTTTCGACCGTAGTAGCTAAGGAAATCGGCTGCAAGACCAGAGCAATCGAACTTTCAACTCTCCAGAGAGCAGCTTCCCACTGTGCATCAAGAATCGATATTCTCGAAGCATACGAAGTCGGCGGTGCCGCAATGAAGGCAGCTGACGAGGGCGATTCAGGAAAGATGGTAGTCTTCAAGAGACTTTCCGATGATCCTTACCAGGCAGGAACCGAGGTTAAGGATGTTCACAAGATCGCTAACGATGAGAGACTCGTTCCCAGAGAGTGGATCACCAAGGAAGGCACCTATGTTAC
>JAEEXJ010000102.1 GCA_016291475.1 Lachnospiraceae bacterium
CCGTAAATATTTTGTTGTACAATGATAATTACATTGAAAGCGACAAATAATTACAGTAAGTAAAAATCATCAGATTATATATGATAGTATACGACCAACGTAATCGTTGGGAGGTACACAAATGGAAGTAAAAGAAAAATTTCATTCTGATGTCATCAGGTTTGAGATCGATGGGATCAGGATGATCGGCAATAATCGTACCGGTTCTTTGATCGGGCTTGATGACAACGGATCGAAATTCGTTCAGGAGATAATGGACGGAAAAAATCCTGAAGTCGCTGAAAATATCCAGCCCCTGTATTATGCGTTCAGGGACGGAAGATTTTTCAGCAGTGACGGGGAAAAAGAAAACAAACTTGTGTCGGCATATTTTCACGTAACCGACAGATGCAATTTCCATTGCGTGGGATGCTACTCCTATGTGGAAGGGAGAAATTGCAAAAAGGATCTGACTTTGGAGCAGATATGTTACGAGCTGGACGAACTTTCCGAAAACGGACTTGAGGTCATAGTGTTCTCGGGAGGTGAACCGTTTATAAGGGATGATATCGATCTTATATGCAAACATGCCAAGGAACTCGGTATGTATACCAAGATCATCACCAACGGAACCATGCCTCATGACAGATATAAGAAGGCTCTTCCGTATATAGACCGTATAAGCGTTTCGGTAGACGGATATAATGAAACCACAAGTTTTATTAGAGACGAAGGGACCATGCCGAAGGTTCTTGAAACCGTTAGAATGCTGAAAGATGAAGGTGCGGTCGTAAATCTGATTTTTACCCTCCATCATAAAAATGCTAACTATCTGTATGAATACAGACAGATGGCAGAGGATCTGGGAGTGACTCATAACTTCAGTATGCTGACCACTTCCCCGGATGATGAAGCATTTAAAGATTATATTTTGACTGACGAAGATTTCGAGATAGTCAAAGAGTATGTGAATCACAATAAAGCGGTGATAACGGATTCGGCAATGGAAAGTGAAGGCCTTTCATGTAAATCCAGATGTGCTGCCGGTAAGATGATGGTAAGTATCGCCGCCGACGGAACGGTTTTTCCCTGCCACATGCTTCATGTAGATGAACTGAAATTGGGAAATCTTCTGGATAAGAAGCTTAAGGATATTATTTATTCCGATACAAATCCATTTTTGAATCTGGATATCAATTCACTGGAGAGTTGTAAATCGTGTAAGTATGCTTATCTGTGCGGAGGCGGATGCCGCGCAAGAAGTTATCTGAGCACGGGAAGTATATATAAAAATTCAGATATATGTGACCTCAGTTACAGTCATCTGGATAAAAAGTTTACTTCATTAAAGAAAGTATATGGTTTATAGAAAGGGGAATGAAAATGATTTTTTGTTTGAACAGTGTTGCAGAGTCAGGATGTTTCAATAAGGGAATTCCGGTTATAGGATGTTTTAGATTCGGACTTTGATCTTGACGAATGACAGTGATGACAGTGGGGACGCTTCTGTTTTGTCCTTGTGACAAAACAGAAGCGTCCCCTTTGTCACCTTGACATATATCTGAATGAGTGTTAAAGTCGGTTTATGAATGAATATTCGTTCAGTTAAAAAGAGAGGTTATATATGCCCAAAACAGAAGAACAATGCAAACAGATGCGTGAAGATATGAGAGCCCGTATCCTCAGGGAGTCGGCTATCTATTTTGCCAAGAACGGATTCGGAAATACCAAGATCGGTGACCTTGCCAAGTACCTCGGTATCGGTCAGGGAACCATGTATATGTATTTCAAATCCAAGGAAGAGCTCTTTGAAGAGATTAGAAAGACTGCGGATAATAAAGAGGAACTGAAGAAGATGAAACTTCTTGTAAAACTTCCCATACCCGCAAAGCTCAAAATAGAGAAGATATCCGAAGAGATGGAAAAGCAATTGCGTACCAATGAAGATTACGCGGTTAAGATTACCATCTTCTCGCAGCTGATGCTTGAGCAGCATAAGGACTTTTCATCAAATGAGTTTTATAAAGAGCTGGTGAAAGTTATTAAACAGGGACAGAAAGAAGGAACAGTGGTATCCGGAGATCCCACGTACCTTGCGGATCTTTACTGGGGAAATATATACCTCTATGCACTTAAGAAGGTCTTTCTGAAAGATCCGAAAACCGTTACCAAAGAAACTTTATCAAGACTTCTGGAGGCATAAGATGCGCAGAGTTACAATAGTGACCGGATCGACGGGCGGAATAGGAAGGGAGTTTGTCCGCCGGATATCCGAAGATGAAGATATAGACGAGATATGGGCCGTCGGAAGAAACAAAGAAAAGCTTGAAAAACTCGCATCTGAATATCCCAAGGTAGTTCCTGTTGAAGCGGATCTGACCAAAGGTATCAGTGAGATATCAGAGAAGCTTAAGAGTGAGAATCCCGAGGTGAGAATTCTTGTAAATAATGCCGGAGCAGGTTATCTGGGATATTTCGAGAATATGGAACAGGATAAGATAGAGAGCCTTTGTACGCTGAATTGTACCGCGCCCGCATTGCTTGTTTCTGCATGCCTTCCCTATATGAAAGAAGGATCGGGAATCATAAACATTTCGTCCTCGTCTTCTTTTCAACCGAATCCTTATCTGACGATGTATTCCGCAAGCAAGGTATTCGTAAAGAATTTTTCCAGAGCCTTGGGAGTGGAACTTAAAAAGCGCGGGATAAAGGTCACATGCTCCTGCCCCGGATGGGTGGATACGGGAATGCTTCCCAAGGAGAAAAACGGAAAGAAGATTCACTACACGGGAATGATAAGTGCCGAGAAGGTTGTAAGTAAAGCGCTTGCCGATCTTCGAAGAGGCAAAGAACTTTCCCTTCCTTCATTTTTCGCAAAATATTTCAGGCTTTATTCCAAATACATGCCTACAAAACTTGTTATGGGACAGTGGGCATGGATAATGAGGAAATATGTATGAGCAAGAGAAAATATCTGTTTACGGAACGAGCACATCTCATGTGTCCCAATATGGGTTTTGCCATCGCGCTTACCGTAAAGAGCCCCTATGATGAAAACAGGATAAAAGAAACCGTAGGTGTTCTGTCCGAAGCACATCCTTTTCTGAATTCACTGATCGGATATGAGAAGGAGTCCAATGCATATTTTTATGATGTAACGGATTCTCCGAAGACTGAGCTGAATCTGACGGGCACGGAAATCTCCGGAATAGAAGCGCCTGAGATTATTTCCGAATACGATCGCATTATGGGCAGGGACTTTGATCTGTTCAATGAAGGAATGCTGAAAGTGAGTGCATGGAGATTCGGTGACGAGACTGTTTTTCTCCTGGCACTTCACCACCTTCTTGCTGACGGACGCGGGGCTCTTATGCTGGCCGAGCAGCTTGCTTCCTATTATAAAGATGGAACAAAGCCTGCTTTTGCGGAAGAAAAGCTTATCGAATCCGCAGAGGATCTTCCGAAGAATTCCGAAATGCCACTCATAAGCAGATGGTTTACGAATAATGCCAATAAGAATTGGAAAAAAGAAAACAGGATTCTTTCATACGAAGAATATCATAAGCTTGCGGATGAATTCTTAAAGACAGATCGTGTAAAACACACTCTGTCAGAGATAAGCTCCGCTGATCTTACCAAGCTCATTGACGGATGCAAAAGGCATGATGTCACTGTCAATGATTATCTCATGGCCGAATTCATGATCCGGGAAAAAGCGAAAAGCGCAGTTGTTGCAAGTGACTTAAGAGATAAGCTGACATGTATTAATGAAGATTCTCTCGGAAATTTTGCAACTGCCTTCTCCGTCAGCACTGCCGGGAAATCCGATGATATATGGGAAGTTTCGAAGGAACTGCACAAGACTATACATAAGAAGATTAATACGCCTTCGGAACTGTGTCTTGTCCTCAGTTGCTATGCGGTGCTTGAACCGGGACTCCTGGATGCGGCATTCGTATCCGCAAGAGGATTGTATGAGAGTAAGGCCGGAGGGTTTATCGGAAAGTATTATTTTAACTTTGATAAACCTCACGGATACAGTATTACAAATCTGGGTAAAGCAGATTGTGATGCAATAGGTGCGGCTTTTTTTATACCGCCTGCATCACCTGCTGCGATCAAGATACTGGGAGTTCTGACAATGAACGGAACACTCAGAATATGTTCCAGTGAAAGGTGACAAAGGGGACGCTACAGTTTTGTCATCAAGCGACTAGTTTCACTTGATGACAAAACTGTAGCGTCCCCTTTGTCACCTTATTTATTCTTATTATATAGAAGCTCAAGTCCCTGAATCAGTATATCAGGCTCTAACTTGAAATCTCTCTTGCAGTAAGGAGCAACAAGAGGACTTACTCCACCGGTAAGAACTGCGGTAACGGGACTTCCCAGTTCTTCCTCTACTCTGTCTATTATTCCGTCAAGCATGGCGGCACATCCTATGAGTGATCCCGCACGCATGGAATCCACGGTGTTGGTTCCGATGACTTTTGCTTTGCCGGTCAGATCGATATTGGGAAGCTGGGCTGTCTGGGCAGATAATGCATTGAGTGAAACCCAGAGTCCCGGGATGATCATTCCTCCGCGGTAGCTTCCGTTTTCATCTATAACTGACATGGTTGTCGCCGTCCCCATATCAACGATGGCGATGGGAAGGCTATATTTTGCACGGGCAGCAACCGCACCTACTATAAGATCGCTTCCTACAGCGCCGGGATTATCGGTTCGGATGTCCAATCCTGTTTTTAATCCGGGACCTACAACCATGATATCAATACCTGCAAGTTTTTTCACCGCTTTGGGAAGTACGCTCTGAAGATAGGGAACAACGGAAGAGATTATTCCGCCTTCGATGTCTTTTACATCAACATGATTCATATCCAGTATGCCTTTGATGTCGAGGGCATACTGATCTTCAGTTTTATTTTTGTCGCTGGCAAGTCGTGCCGAGAATAGTTCTCTGCCGTTCTCGACGCCTCCGAGAACAATATTGGTGTTTCCTACATCAATAGCCAGGATCATGTTATACCTCCCAAGCGTGAATGGTTTTAGTTATCTCTTTTCAGTGCGTGTGCAACAGCCTTAGCAACGGTTCCGCCCGCAACCAGTCCGGTGAGCCACTCGATCATTCCCTGAATTCCAACGACCAGAATGATGAACATAAGGGGATTTACCGCACCTACCTTAGCTACAAGATTCTGAACGAACTCGGTCTTGTAGAATACGAGAACGATATATCCCATGAAAAGGATGGTGTTGAACATGGGTGCCATAAGGCCGCCTGCGTAGTAGCACCAGATCTTCTTTTTGTCGATCTTCTTAAGTGCCTTGAAGCAAAGTCCGGTAAGAAGTCCTACCAGGGTACGTACGACAACGCAGAGAATAATTGTATGAACGGGACTGATCTGGAAAAAGAAACCGGTCATTGCGGAAGCACCGGTCATTGCATCATAAAGGCTGGTAAGACCGTATACGAAACCGAGGACTGCGCCTTCTGCGGGTCCTAAAAGCATAGCTCCGATTGCAATGGGTACCATGGTGAACGTCATTACGAGAGGTCCTACCGGGATAGAAGATAAACCGGTTATCTTCATTACGAGAATGATGGTGATGAAGATGGCGAGTTCCGTCATCTTTCTGAGATTTGATCTGTTATTCATATTTTCCTCCTTGCTTGTGTTCCTCTTAGCGGGATACACTGCGTAGACCAACGTTTGTGAGGGAAAGGCGTTTGTCCTCCTGCCCTTCACCCGGAAGGTACAAGGAACAATTTCCCCTGCAAACAAGTCGATTATAGCATAAGAACCCCTTTCCACAAGGGGTGGATTGTTCTTTTTGGGATACATGTGATAGAGTAAAGTAAATCAGTACTTTTAAGGAGATACCAAGCTATGCTCAAGGGCAAAAATATCGTACTAGGAGTAACAGGCGGAATTGCCTGTTATAAAGCGTGTGAACTGGCATCACTGCTGGTAAAACAGCATGCGGATGTTCAGGTCATCATGACTGAAAATGCAACCAAATTTGTAACTCCCATAACATTTGAGCAGCTTACGGGAAATAAAGCGCTTACCGATACTTTCGACAGAAATTTCGTCCACAGCGTCGAGCATATTTCGGTTGCGGATAAAGCGGATATGGTCATTATCGCCCCCGCTACCGCAAATATCATCGCAAAGCTGGCACACGGGATTGCAGATGACATGCTGACCACCACGGTTCTTGCATGCAGATGCCCCAAAGCCATAGCTCCTTCCATGAACACCGCGATGCTGGAAAACCCCGTAACTCAGGATAATATAGAAACTCTCCGTCATTACGGATGGGAGATAATAGAGCCCGACAGCGGAAGGCTTGCATGCGGTGCCGTTGGAAAAGGAAAACTTCCCGCGCCCGAAAGACTTCTCGAAGCGGTTCTTCATACCGCAGCTCATGAGAAAGATATGACAGGAAAGAAGGTCTTGGTAACCGCAGGCCCCACAAGAGAAGCTCTCGATCCCGTAAGATACCTGACCAATCATTCTACCGGCAAGATGGGATACGCCATCGCAAAGGCCGCATCAAGAAGAGGTGCAGAGGTTGTGCTCGTATCCGGTAAAACAGATCTTCCCGCACCCGCGTATGTAAAAGTGGTGGATATCACCTCTGCACAGGATATGTATGATGCGGTAATAGCTGAAGCCGGCAATTCAGACATCATCATCAAAGCCGCAGCGGTTGCGGATTACAGACCATCAACCGTAGCAGACAACAAGATCAAGAAGACGGACGGTGACATGTCCATCCCTCTTGAGCGCACCACCGATATATTAAAGACCCTCGGGGAAAACAAAAAAGAAGGTCAGTTCCTCTGCGGATTCTCAATGGAAACAGAGAACATGATCGAAAACAGCAAGGCAAAGCTGGCCAAGAAAAATCTGGACATGATCGCAGCAAATAACGTAAAGGTTGAGGGTGCAGGATTCGGCGTAGATACCAACATCCTTACCCTTATTACAGCAGACGATCAGAAGGAACTTCCCATGATGAGCAAAGATCAGGCAGCGGATGCACTTCTTGATGAGATAATAGCGAAAATATGAAGAATCTGTGGCTGAAATTCAAAAACATCTGGACCTTACTTCATAAGGATATTTACGTCGGAGACCTGCGCACACAAAACATGAAAGCTTGTATGTTCGTAGGTATCTTTGTATTTATTGCGTCATGTGTTCTGACGACCATGAATATGATCGCGAACAGACATCCGATCACTGTCGCATCCACATCGATCCTGGCACTCAGCGGAATTGTTATAGTCTATTTAATACGCAAGGGTCATAAGATGATCCCGACGTATATGATGATCCTGATATGTCTGATAATCTTCACCTACTATGTCTTCAGCGGACAAACCGGCGGAACAACTGCGATGTGGACGATCCTTGTTCCTCTCGGTGTCGGATATTTCGGAAAAGCGCTTTACGGAATCTATTGCGGAATATATTTCCAGACCTTACTTGTAGTTCTTTTCTACACACCTCTCAGATCTTTTTTCACAGATAAGTATGCAAGATTTTTCATGGACAGATTTCCCGTCCTGTATTTCCTGAACCTTGCACTCATGTCGATCTGTCTGGTCAACTATCACATGTCGGTTCTTAAACTTCTGGATGCTGCCGAAGACCTTCGCAAAGCAAAGGAAGAAGCGGAGAGAGCAAACCGCGGTAAGAGCGATTTCCTTTCAAACATGTCACACGAGATCAGAACTCCCATTAATGCCGTACTCGGTATGAACGAGATGATCCTTCGTGAAAGCCTCGGTTCGAGCAATCATCTTCCCGGTACCGAACAGGAAACAAGAAAGAAGTTTGCGGACATCGCAAAGTATTCCGGAAATATCGGAAGTGCCGGAAATAATCTCCTATATCTGATAAACGACATTCTTGATTTTTCAAAGATCGAATCCGGAAAAATGCAGCTTGTCGAATCGGACTACATGTTCAGTTCAGTTTTGAACGACGTAAGTAACATGATCTACTTCAAGGCCAAGGAAAAGGGACTTAAGTTTGAAGTGGATGTTGATAAAAATATACCCGACGGTCTCCATGGTGATGAGGTTCGTGTTCGTCAGATCATTACAAATATCTTGAACAATGCGGTTAAGTATACCAAGGAAGGTTCGGTTCATCTGCGGGTTAAGGGCGAGGAGAACACGCATCTTTCCGCAAATGTATTCAACCTGATGATCATTGTTTCGGATACGGGTATAGGTATTAAGGAAGAGGATATCGGAAAACTCTTCAACAAGTTTGAACGTATGGACCTTGATCGTAACTCCACGATAGAAGGTACGGGCCTTGGACTTGCGATCACCAAGAATCTCCTTGAGATGATGGGCGGACACATCGATGTACACAGTGTCTATGGCCAGGGTTCGGTTTTCACCATATTCCTGCCGCAGATCATTGTTTCGAAAGAGCCTGTCGGAGATTTCAGAAGGAAGTTCGACGAAAGCATTGAGGCAATGGAAGAGTATGAGGAGTCCTTCCGCGCGCCGGATGCACACATCCTGATCGTAGACGATACCAGAATGAACCTGATGGTCGTTCAGGGACTTCTCAAAGATACCGAGCTGAAGATCGATACTGCATTAAGCGGAACTGAGGCAATCGAACTTGCGTATAAGAACACTTATGACCTTGTGCTTATGGACCAGAGAATGCCGGCTATGGGCGGAACCGAGACCATGCAGCATATCAAGGAAGAGTGTCCTGCCTATAGGGATATTCCTTTTATATGCCTGACTGCGGATGCAATCAGTGGAGCCAAAGAAAGATATCTGTCTGAAGGCTTCGACAATTATCTGACCAAGCCCATAGATTACAAGGCCCTTGAGAAGATGCTGATCAAACACCTTCCTCTTGAAAAGGTAGTACTGAGTCCCAAGAAGATGCAGGAAGTTTTAGCGGGAGAAGATTATGAATAATGATCCTAACAGAACACTTAAGATCGTATTGATAACGATAGCCTCTGTTTTCGGAGGCCTGCTCGCAATCATCGGTTTGGGAATATTAATGATCGTGATGTTATTCCGCGGCGGGGTGAATGCGTTACACGAATATAACGAGAGGCAGGATGAAGAGGCAAGAGCCAAGACTTTCACCACTTATTATGAGGATGGCGAGATAGTATCCGCCGCGTATTTCTATCATGATACGGATTCGAACGAAGTAGTATGGGTTGATATTCCCGAAGACCGAGTTGAGGATCTTGTAACTGATCTGAATTCACTGAATATCGACAGAGTCGGTGGGATGAAGGATTACTTCTACGGATGGAAGGACGGTATCGAACTGACTTACGAAAGCGGAAATTCCATCCAATTTGACGGAGAACAGATAAGATACTATCGTGCCGGCAGCAGTGACTTTGCTCAGCAAATATATATGTATTTTGAGGAAGGCGATGAGGCTTTCTGGGAGATAGTGAGTGAATATACCGTGGACGGAAGGGAATTGCACAACCCGTTCTGGACTCCGCCTGTTGAAGATACCTGATGACGATAACGCCTATGGGGATGGACCGAAAGAACCTCTCCATAGGCGATTTTTTGGCTTAAAATAGGGATTTTGAAATATGTTGTTGCATTATCGGCCGATATAGGCTATATTTTTTTTTGTGTTGACGGAAAACGTTTTCCTAAATAATGAGGAGAGAAATATGGAATTAAGTGCAATTTACCACAGAATGTCCGAACAGTACTGCTATCCTCTGGATGATGATAACCTTATCATCAACATTAAGACCGGTTACGACATAGATCACGTATTTCTGATCTACGGAGATCCCTATGATGCGGGCATCATGGGCGGAGCAGAGCGCTGGAACGGGAAACGTGAGGAAATTGTTTATAAGAAGAGACTTAAGAATCATATCTGGTGGACAACCACCGTTAATCCTCTCTACAAGAGATGCAAATACTACTTCGAACTCCACTCGGGCGACGAAGTTATCTTTATGTATGAAGACGGATTCTATACCGAGGAGGAGATGAATCAGGAAGGCAAGACCCTTTCCCAGTTCATCATGCCCTGGATGAATCCCGCAGACATTTGCAGCACTCCCGGCTGGGTCAATGATACCGTGTGGTATCAGATCTTCCCAGAGAGATTCTGTAACGGTGATAAGAGTCTTGATCCCGAGGGTGTACTTCCCTGGCAGAGCGGCAAAGTTGGAATGCATGACTACTACGGTGGAGACATAAAAGGTATCAGGGACAGACTTCCATATCTGAAAGAACTCGGAATTACCGGTCTTTATCTGAATCCCATATTTGAAGCGGACAGTAATCACAAATACAATACTAAGGATTACAAGAAAGTAGATCCTCATTTCGGAACCAACGATGACCTGAAGGCTCTTGTAAAAGAAGCCCATGAAGCAGGCATCAAGGTAATGCTGGATGCGGTATTTAATCATACCGGTTCCGATCATCCCATGTGGGTAGATGTATTGGAAAAGGGGGAGAAGTCGGAGTACGCCGACTGGTACATGGTCAATAAGTGGCCTGTAGAGCAGGGCAGGGATACAAGGGACGGAAGGTATTATTCTTTTGCTTTTGCGGAGTACATGCCCAAACTCAATACCAATAACCCGGCCGTTCAGGATTATCTTCTTGATATCATCAGATTCTGGATAGAAGAATTTGATATCGACGGACTCAGATTCGATGTTGGCAACGAGATATCTCATTCATTCTTAAAGGCTGTCAGATATATGGCGTATCACATAAAGAA
>JAEEXJ010000014.1 GCA_016291475.1 Lachnospiraceae bacterium
GTTGCATTTTTAAATCGAAGATGGTAATATCTCATCGTTGCACTAATGAAAGGACCGCTAGCTCAGTTGGTAGAGCACCTGACTCTTAATCAGGGTGTCCAGGGTTCGAGCCCCTGGCGGTCCACGCGAGGTCGCAGGCTTGCTTAGAAGCGGGTTTGTGGCCTTTTCTTTTTTTATCCGAAAGAGGTATTTATGGCACCCATATTTGATACGCATGTTCATTATGATGACGAAGCTTTTGAAAGCGACAGGGAAAGTGTACTTGATTCGCTTAAAGAGTATGGCGTAGCGAAAGTGACGGATATCGGAGCGGGGATAGCCAGTTCCAAAACAGCTTTGGAGCTTGCCCAAAAGACGCCGTGGATGTACTGTGCATTGGGAGTTATCCCGGGACAGTGCAGCGAGATAAATGAGGAAACCTGGAAGTGGCTCTGTGAAGCTGCCGAAAAAGAAGAAAAATGCGTTGCCATCGGTGAGATCGGACTTGATCACCATTGGGATGACGATCCATGGGATGTTCAGGCCGAGTGGTTTGTAAACCAGATGGATCTTGCAAGAAAACTGGCCAAGCCCATAGTCATTCACTCAAGAGATGCCGCCAAAGATACGATAGATATTATGAAGGGGCATAATGCCGGAGATATAGGCGGGGTACTGCACTGCTATTCATATTCCGCAGAATCCGCAAGAGAATTCCTGAATATGGGTTTCTTTTTCGGGATAGGCGGCGTTGTTACTTTCAAAAATGCCAAAAAACTCACAGAGGCCGTAGAGTACATACCGCTTTCGAATATAGTCTTGGAGACGGATTGCCCGTATCTTGCACCGACTCCTCACAGGGGAGAAAGAAACTTTTCCGGGTACCTTCCCCTGGTCGTCGAAAGGATTGCCGAGATCAAGAAAATAAGCACGGAAGAGGTGCTTGAGGCAACCTGGCGAAATGCCCACAGACTATACAAAATAAGCGAAACATGATAAAATCATTACATAAATAAATGTGATTTTTCTTACGGTACCGGGGGTTAGATGGGGGTACTGGATATGAAAATAGAGAGAATAGACGACAAAACAATTAAATGCTATCTGTCGAAGGACGAACTTGCTTACTATAAAGTCGATTACAGCGACTTTATTTCCAGAAGCGAAAATGCCCAGAGGCTCCTTCGCGAGATCATAGAACAGGCTAAATCTGAGGTGGGTTATCATCCTCCGAAGATTGCTTTTGAGATGCAGATAATGATGGTCCCCGAGCAGGGAATGGTTCTTACTTTTTCCGAGAAGGATCCCGCTCTCGGCGTAGATGCCGACAAGATCAGCGGATTTATCGATACTTTGAAACAGCTCCTCGAGCATGTCAAAGAGGAATCCGGCGGAACGACGGCTCCTTTGGGGGCGCTTCCCGGACTCGGACAGGGAGGTTTATCGCTTCCCGCACCTGCAGCGCCCGTAAAAGCGGGCGGTGAACCCGCTAAGGCTGACACGCCCATAGCGAATGTCAATGATGCGGTGTTTATGTTCACATACCTGTCAGATTTTATCGAGTATGCTCAGGGGCTTCCCAAAGGCATCAGGATTAATTCTTCGCTGTACAAGATGGGTGAGGAATATTTCCTCTTCATCTCAAGAGGCAAAGCTTCTTATGACCGTTTCAGCAGATGCTGTGTACAGGCACTTGAGTTCTCACAGCTCTACAGTGCGGGTGAAGGTTGTGAAGAGGTGCTCAGGGAACACGGAGAGGTAATGATCTCCGAAAAGGCCGTAAACAGATTCCGTAAGTAGGCTATAAGATCCTTAGCGGCTCCCAATTTCTATCGGGGGCCGCTTTATGTTTGTTTAGAGAAGGAGGAGGATAATGTTCGTTTGTCCCAATTGCGGAGCCAATATTGTATTTGACCCCGGCAAACAGTTGCTTCATTGCGAGTATTGTGAATCGGATTTTCCACCCGAGGCTGCGATTCAGAAGGATGACGCTGACGAGAATACTTATACCGAATCTCAGGCAAGCGATAAATCCGAAACCGGCTACGAAGAATACACCACCACTATTTATACCTGTAAAGAATGCGGAGGTGAGATTCTTGCCAATGACAATACCGTTGCCACCTTCTGTAGCTATTGCGGAGCTTCCACAATTCTTGCCAGCCGTGTAGGCAAACAGAGAGCTCCCGAATATATCATTCCCTTTAAGGTTACCAAGGATCAGAGTGCGGAGCTTTACAAGAAAGCTCTTAATAAAGCACTTTTCGCTCCCAAATATATGAAGGAAGATGCCACCATCGAAAAACTCCGTGGTATCTATATGCCTTACTGGATCTACGATTTTAAAGAAAACCGTGCAGCAACTCTCCGCGGTCAAAAGGATACCAGAAGGGGAGATTATATCTATCATACTCACTATAACATCAACACGAGTGTTCAGGCTGAGTACAACGGATTGGCATCCGATGCATCTTCTCAGTTCTCAGATTCATTGAGTGAAGCCATTGCTCCCTTTGATTTTAAAGAGGCGGTTCCTTTTAATACATCTTACATGAGCGGCTTTTATGCCGATGCCGAAGATACCGATCCTAAGATTTATGAGCAGCAGAGCCGCAATATCGTAACACAGGAGATTTTCAATCAGATTGCTAAGGATCCTGCTGTCAGGACTATTACCCTTAAAAAGGAATCACTTCCAAACCTGACACCCGAGAGAACTGAGACCAGATTCGGCTACTTCCCCGTATGGTTTATGTCCGTAAGGCATAAGGACAGGGTGAGTTATGCGGTTGTAAACGGACAGACCGGAGAAGTTGCAACGGATGTGCCCATCGATTATAAGAAATATATCTTATGGTCACTTGCGTGGTCTGTGCCGATATTTGTTCTGTTGTGCCTGATCCCTGTAATGAGACCGGTTTATCTGCTTGTGATATCGATTGTTCTTTCCGTGATAGGAATGATCTCTTTGTGCAGTCAGAAAGAGCAGATTTATGTCAGAGAAAATAATCTAGACGATAAAGGTCTGATATTTAAGCAAAATAAGAATTCAACCGGATCGAATGCTTCCGGAAAAAAATCACATTCAGACGGAAAATTTTTGGCGTGTCTGAAACCGTTGATCGGAGTACTTTTAGCCGCCGGAGTATGGTTGCTTGCTCCTTCAGCGGATGAATTCTATTACATAGCCGCTATCATATGTATTGTTACACTTCTTTTGTCCGTATATGATCTGGTTAAAGGTCATAACAGACTGGCAACCAGGAAACTTCCTCAGTTCGATAAGAGAGGAGGTGACGAGTCATGAAGAAGATAATAAGATATCCCTTATTACTGCTCTCTGTGATAGCTATACTCGCCGCCCTGGTACTGGCTCCCGCCGATTACGCACATGCCTATAATCCGCTTGATGATACCGATTATACGGACGTGGACAAGACCAACAGCGAAACCGGATACCGCGTGGTCATTTCCGACGGAGCGGATCTCTTTACAAGCGCAGAGATCAAAAAGCTGGCGGACGAAATAGCCCCAATAGCCCATTATGGAAATGTTGCACTTATCACCACAGATGAAAACAACTATGGTGACATAATGAGATATTCCGATGCCATCTATGATGAGATGTTCGGAAATCACGCAAACGGTGTCATGCTCATTATCGATATGGAAGAGAGAGAGATCTCCATCTATTCTGACGGAGACATACATAAAGTCATAACCGATGCATACGGATATGACATCACCGATAACATTTACCGTTATGCATCAAACAAAGATTACTATACCTGTGCATCAAAGGGATTCGAGCAGATCTATACAGTATTAAAGGGTCAGAAGATTGCCCGGCCAATGAGGTATGTGTGTAGTGCTCTTATGGCGCTTCTTTTATCCTTCCTGATCAATTTCTGGGTGGTAAGAGTGATGTCCAGAATACAGAGAACTTCTAATGCGGAGTTGATTGCCGGAGCGAGTAAATCACTTAGGTATACTCCACCCGTTGTTATCGTGACAGGCGAGACCAAGACATATTCGCCTCAGTCTTCCGGAAGCAGCGGAGGTGGCGGTCATCGAGGCGGTGGCGGCGGTGGTCACAGTGGAGGCGGCGGCCATCACGGATTCTGATGCCCGGAGTAAAGATCATGAAATACGAACTTGCAGTTTTTGATATGGACGGAACCATATTAAACACTTTGGATGACCTTACGGATGCTACCAACCATGCACTGAAAGCATATGGATATCCGGAGCATTCGATAGAGGAAGTAAGATTTTTTGTCGGAAACGGAATAGCCAAGCTTATCGAAAGAGCAACCCCCGAGGGTACCTCCGAGGAGGTGTGCGAGAAGGTAAGGGCTGAATTCATGGCTTATTATAAAGTCCACAGCGCCGACAAGACCGGGCCGTATCCCGGAATAACGGATCTCATAAAAAGGCTCAGGGCAGCAGGCGTCAAGACTGCTGTTGTTTCCAACAAGCCCGACCCTGCGGTAAGGGATCTGTGCAAGACCTATTACGACGGGCTGTTTGATGCGGCCGTCGGTGATATGGAAGGACAGGCCGTGAAACCCGCTCCCGACATGTGCCACAAGGTGTTTAAAGAGCTGAGTATAGGTCCGGAAAAGTCCGTATATATCGGGGATTCCGATACCGATATTATGACAGCGCGAAATGCGGGACTTGATGAGATACTTGTTTCATGGGGATTTCGCGGGCGCAAGTTTCTGACGGAGCACGGAGCAAAAACTATTTGCGATACTCCCGATGAAGTATATGATGTGATAAAGGGTTGAAAAACCGATCAAGATATTAATGCAGAGGTAATTAAAATGGCAGATAAGAAAATGGTTGAAGAGATCACTTCGATGGACGAGGATTTTGCCCAGTGGTATACGGACATCGTTCGTAAGGCCGAGCTCATCGAATACACATCCGTAAAGGGTTGCATGGCTATCAAGCCCGACGGATATGCAATTTGGGAAAACATCCAGGCCGAACTCGACAAGAGATTTAAGGCTACCGGTGTACGTAATGTATATATGCCCATGTTTATCCCCGAATCTCTTCTGGAGAAGGAAAAGGATCACGTAGAGGGATTTGCTCCCGAAGTAGCATGGGTTACCCATGGAGGTCTTGAACCCCTTGCGGAGAGAATGTGCGTACGTCCTACTTCCGAGACTCTTTTCTGCGATTTCTACAAGAATGATGTTCACTCATACAGAGATCTTCCCAAGGTTTATAACCAGTGGTGCTCTGTTGTCAGATGGGAAAAAGAAACCAGACCCTTTCTTCGTTCCAGAGAATTCCTCTGGCAGGAAGGTCACACCGCTCACGCTACCGCTGAAGAGGCTGAGGAGCGTACGGTTCAGATGCTTAATGTCTATGCGGATTTCCTCGAGGACTTCCTTGCTATCCCCGTAATAAAGGGTCAGAAGACCGAGAAGGAAAAGTTTGCAGGAGCTGAGGCTACATACACCGTTGAGGCTCTCATGCATGACGGAAAAGCACTCCAGTCCGGAACCAGCCACAATTTCGGTAACGGCTTTGCAAAGGCATTCGACATCCAGTTTGCCGACAAGGACAATACATTAAAGCATGTTTATCAGACATCGTGGGGTGTTACCACCAGACTCATCGGTGCCATCATCATGGTTCACGGAGACAACGAAGGACTTGTTCTTCCTCCCAAGGTTGCTCCCATCCAGCTCTGCATCATCCCTATCCAGCAGAAGAAGGAGGGCGTTCTCGACAAGGCTTATGAACTCAGAGATCTCCTCAAAGATACGGTAAGAGTCAAAGTAGACGATACCGACAAGACTCCCGGATGGAAATTCTCCGAGGCAGAGATGAGAGGATATCCCATCAGACTCGAGATCGGCCCCAAGGATATCGAAGCCGGCAAGTGCGTGATCGTACGCAGAGATACCAGAGAGAAGATCGAAGTAAGACTTGATGAAGTAGCTTCCAAGGTTCCCGAGATCTTAGAGACCATGCAGAAGGAAATGCTCGAAAGAGCAAGAGCTCACAGAGAGGCACACACCTACGTGGCTCACGATTATGACGAATTCAAGAAGCTCTTTAATGAGAAGTCCGGATTCGTAAAGGCTATGTGGTGCGGCTGCAGAGAATGCGAAGATCAGATCAAAGCAGACCTCTCCGTCACTTCAAGATGTATCCCCTTTGAACAGGAAAAAATCTCCGATGTGTGCGTATGCTGCGGAAAGCCTGCTCAGAAGATGGTTTATTGGGGAAGAGCATATTAATAAACAGCACGGCGTAAAGAATGAATCTTATCGTTATCGACCTTGAGTGGAATCAGAGTTCCACCGGGACCGAGCCGGAAATCTCCGAGATCCCTTTTGAGATCATCGAGATAGGCGCCGTAAAATACGGTGATGGCGGAGTCCTGATATCGGAATTCAGCGAACTGATCAGACCCAGGGTTTACAGAAAAATGCATAACTACACCAGCAAGCTCGTTCATCTGCAGATGGAGGAGCTTGAAAAGGGTGATTCATTCGAAGTTGTTGCCGAGAGATTTTTTAAATGGTGCGGCAAAGATCCCGTATTCGCAACCTGGGGCCCGGGAGATGTGGGCGTATTCCAGCAGAATCTCAAATTCTTCGGACTTCCTCTCATAAATGAGGGACCGGTTGCTTTTGTGGATGTACAGAAGCTGTTCATGCTCGCATGCGAAGCAGGCGAGAAGAAAAGAAGAGCCCTTGAATATGCCGTCGATCATTTCGGTATTTCCAAGGATATTCCTTTTCACAGAGCATTCAGTGACGCATATTACGCCGCAGAGGTATATAAAAAGGTCTGCGAGATAAATCCCGAAGTGACCAAATTCGTATCTTACGACACCACTTATCCTCCCGCAGACAAAGAACACGAGATAAAGATCGTATTTCCCACCTACGAGAAATACATTTCCAGAGTTTTCGAAAACCGTGAAAAGGCCTTCAGGGAAAAAGAAACCCTGTCCACAACCTGTTATATATGCGGTAAGAAAGCAAAACGGAAGATCAAATGGTTTTCCATGGGTGACAGACATTATTACTGTCTGTGCGAATGCGAAGAACACGGCCTTATCAAGGGCAAGATAATCACATACCCCGGAAAGGGTGGTGAAGGACTGTATCTTGTTAAGATCTTAAGGTGCGTCAACGAAAAAGAAGCGGCCGTAGTTGAGAAGAAGTTCAACAAGGTCCGCGAATACAGAAAACATAACACCACGGGTGTGAGATTTAAAAAACCGGGAAAAAATACCTCGGGACCGATTCCCGAGGATAAAGGTGAAGACTGATATCAGGCCATTGCCCGGACGGCTATGTTCATACGGGAGTGAAGTCTTTCGGATGAACTCCTTACCGTGAAAGGCTCGTAAAGAGCGCAGTATTTATCGGCAATGCAGATGATGACCGCTTCCAGTGAATTGGGTCTTTTGAGCACGAGCGGGAACATATGATGTTCTATAATGTCCTTTTCTTTGGCGGTAATGCCGCCGAGAATTTCCTTCGCACGTGTAGCGGAATCAAGAGGATGCTGTGTGATGCACATACGTCCCGTTGTATAAACAACTTTTCGATTACCGATCAGACCCATGTCGTGGCATAGGCAGGCTCTTATGAGTGCCTCCCTGTCGGCTGACGCAAACAGCCCGGCAATCCTTAAGGATGTCTTGGTTACATGGAGTTCATGATCGCTCACGTTGGATCTGAAATGGTGGGGCTGGGAAAAACCGCGGATAAACCATTCGGAATCCAGGATATTCCCGCCTACCCTTCTTATTTCTTTTTCAAGGTCTTCTTTTGATCTCATGGTTAAAATGTAATGAAATGCAGTTTCGATTGCTGAATTACCGATACATTTTATAACAGAGCCTATTTACGGACAAGTGCCCATGAAGGATTTTTCCGAAGAACTTAAGAAACTGCCGGCAAAACCCGGCGTTTACATCATGCGCGATGCGGATGATGTGATACTTTATGTCGGAAAAGCCGTAAATCTGCATAACAGAGTCAGATCATATTTCAGAAAAAACATCGGAAGAGGTCCTGCCATCGATAACATGGTCGAGAGGATCGATCGCTTCGAATACATCGTGACCGATTCCGAACTCGAGGCTCTGGTCCTCGAAAATAACCTTATCAAGGAACATTCCCCCAAATACAACACTCTTTTAAAAGATGACAAAACATATCCTTACATCAAGGTGACCGTATACGAGGAATATCCCCGGATTCTTTTTTCCAGAACAATGAAAAGAGACCGCTCAAGGTATTACGGCCCTTACAGCTCCGCGCAGGCGGTGAAGGATACGATCGAACTTTTAAACAGAATATTTAAGCTCAGAACATGTAACAGAAAACTTCCCGAGGATATCGGGCTTGAGAGGGCGTGCCTGAACTATCATATCGGACAGTGCATGGGCCCCTGCCAGGGCTATGTTACGAAGGAAGAGTATAACAAGGGGGTTGAAGGGGCTCTGGAATTCCTGAGCGGAAATTACGGTCCCATCATTAAGGACCTTGAGGCCAAGATGGAAGCTGCATCCGAGGATATGAAGTTCGAGGAAGCTGCAAGATACAGGGATCTGGTAACTTCCGTTAAGAGTGTGGCCCAGAAACAGAAGATAACCGGAAATGTGGGAACCGACAGAGATATCATCGGAATGTTCAGATCCGGAGAGGATATAGTCATCCAGATCTTTTTTGTAAGGGACGGAAGGCTTATGGGAAGGGAACATTACCATATGACGGATTCCCTTATGGAGCCCGATGCGGAGGTTTTGGGAGATTTCATAAAGCAGTTTTATTCCGGTACTCCTTTTATACCTTCGGAGATAATGATCAGATACGCTCCGACGGATGCGGATGTAATAAACGGATGGCTCAGCGAAAAGAGCGGACACAAGGTTTCTTTGGTGATACCCAAGATCGGAACCAAGGAAAAGCTTCTTGAGATGTCCGAGGAAAATGCCCGGATCATCCTGAATAACGACGGAGAGAAGATAAAACGCGAAGAAGCAAGAACCCTCGGAGCGGTCAGGGAGATAGAAAGCATCCTTAAAACCGATGGACTTGTCAGAATGGAGGCCTTCGATATATCCAATACAAACGGATTCGAAAACGTAGCTTCCATGGTCGTATTTGAAAACGGCAGATCAAAGAGGAGTGATTACAGGAAGTTTAAGATCAGATCCGTGGACGGCCCCAACGATTACGCCTGTATGAAAGAGGCTCTTACCAGAAGGTTTACTCACGGGATGGAAGAAGCAGGCCGCATTCGCGAAAAAGGAGAGGGAAGTGAGGTTGTAAGTTTCTCGCATCTTCCGGACCTTCTTCTTATGGACGGCGGAAGAGGTCAGGTAAATATAGCCCTTGAAGTTCTGGATTCACTGGGACTTGATATTCCTGTTTGCGGAATGGTCAAAGACGATCACCACAGGACGAGAGGACTGTATTATAACAATCTGGAACTGCCGATAGATACGCATTCCGAAGGATTTAAGCTGATCACCAGGATTCAGGACGAGGCCCACAGATTCGCCATAGAGTATCATAAATCCTTAAGATCCAAGAATCAGACAAAGTCTCTTCTGGATGATATCCCCGGCATCGGACCCTCGAGAAAGAAGGCTCTTATGAAGAAGTTCCAGACCATTTCGGAGATAGCTTCCGCGGGCAAGGAAGATCTGATGGAACTGCCCGAGATCCCTGAAAAGGTTGCCGACGGGATTATCGCTTATTTCGAGGAATTCCGTAAGAAAAACAATACCTAAACCCTATAATTGTGGTATGATATCGTAGTTAATTGTTTGTATTTCGGCCCGGTTAGTACCTTATTCGGGTCATTTAAGGAGAAAAAATGGGTAACATTGGCTTTGATTCCGCAAAATATCTAGAACTTCAGTCCGCTCACATCAGGGAGAGGATATCCAGATTCGGTAAGTTATATCTGGAATTTGGCGGAAAACTCTATGATGATTATCATGCATCGAGAGTATTGCCCGGTTTTGCCCCCAACAATAAGCTCCTTATGCTCGAACAGCTCAAGGATCAGGCTGAGATCGTTATCGTAATCGGAGCCGATGCCATCGAGCAGAACAAGGTCAGAGGCGACCTCGGTATCACCTACGATCAGGATGTTCTTCGTCTTGTAAAGGTATTCAGAGAGCTGGGTTTCCTTGTTTCAAGCATCGTCATCACCAAATATTCGGGCCAGCCCGCTGCGGACCGTTTCCGCCAGCTTCTTGATTCTCACGGACTCAAGAGTTATCTTCACTATCCCATCGACGGATATCCCTCAAACATTCCTCTTATCGTATCCGATGAGGGCTACGGCAAGAATGATTATGTAGAAACCACGAGACCCCTTGTAGTCATCACCGCGCCCGGACCCGGAAGCGGAAAGATGGCGACCTGTCTTTCACAGCTTTACCATGAGCATAAGAGAGGCATCAATGCAGGATATGCGAAGTTCGAGACTTTCCCTATTTGGAATCTTCCCCTTCGCCATCCCGTTAACATCGCATACGAAGCTGCTACCGCAGACCTGGATGATGTTAATATGATCGATCCTTTCCATCTTGAAGCATACGGTGAGACGACCGTTAACTATAACAGAGATGTTGAGATTTTCCCCGTTCTGAGCGCTCTTTTCGAAGCAATCAGCGGAGAGTGCCCTTACAAGAGCCCTACCGACATGGGTGTAAACATGGCCGGTTATGCCATCATCGATGATGATGTTTGTAAGGAAGCATCATGTCAGGAAATTCTCAGAAGATATTACGCAACCGCAGTATCCGTTAAGAAGGGCGATGCTCCCAAGGAAGAGCTCTACAAGCAGGAGCTTCTCTTAAAGCAGGCGGGTATCGTTCCCGAGGACAGAAAGGTTGCCGTTGCTGCAATGGAGAGACAGGCGGAGAGCAAGACTCCCGCAGCTGCCATCCAGCTCCCTGACGGTCAGATCGTCACCGGCCGTACAAATCCACTTCTCGGAGCAGCTGCTTCATGCCTTCTCAATGCTATTAAGCAACTTGCGGGTATACCTCATGAAGTAAAGCTCATGAGTGAAGAGACCCTGCTTCCCATTCAGAACCTTAAGACCAGTTATATGGGAGCACATAACCCCAGACTTCATACGGATGAAATGCTCATTGCTCTTTCAAGCTCGGCTTCATCCAACCCTCTTGCAAAGTCAGCGCTCGACTGCCTGTCCGGACTCAGAGGTGCGGAAGCTCATTCGAGTGTCATCCTTTCAAGAGTCGATGAAAACGTATACAGAAAGCTCGGTCTCAGGCTCACCTGCACACCCGAGTATGAAACCGGTAAAGATTTCGTTTAATTTCCTTTAACCGATTGTTAATTAAGTTTTGCGTTTTTTTACTTGCCCGGGGCGCTGTGATATAGTAAACAAATAGTGTAAATACGCTGTTTTTGTAATCGAAACTAATTTAAATGGTGGTTAAGATTGGATAATAATTCACAGAATCAAAATAACAAACATCCCGTGGGACGGAACAATACCTGGATGATGATCCTGGCCGTTTTGTGCATGGTCGTGGTCGTTTTCCTATTCTATAACATGCTCTTCGGAGGAAAAGGATCGACACAGTCCAAGCCCTATACGGAATTTTTGGAGGATCTCCAGAACGATCGTGTCGAATCCGTGGAACTCGATGCGGAAAATGCGGAGCTGACCGTAACTCTGAAGCAGGAATACGTAGAATCACAGTCCGAAGCAGGCTCCATTGACGATGACGCAAACGCATTTGAGCAGTATGCATATTTCGTTCAGATCAAGAACGAGCAGGTGTATACGACCAGGATCATGGAATCCATGGATACCCTTACCGAACAGCTCGAGGAGCACGGTGTAGAGGGACAGAGAGTCGTAAGTACTTCATCGGGACTCCTTACCGAAATTTTTGTAGGCGTGGTACTTCCCGTACTGGTGCTCTGGCTTCTTGCATCTTTCCTGATGAGAAGGATGGGCGGAGGCAACGGCCCCTTAAATGTGGGAAAGAGCAACGCCAAGGTTTATGTACAAAAAGAGACCGGTGTTACATTTAAGGATGTAGCCGGAGAAGACGAAGCAAAGGAATCACTTGTCGAAGTCGTAGACTTCCTTCATAATCCGGGTAAATATTCGGGAATCGGTGCCAGACTCCCCAAGGGTGCACTTCTCGTAGGCCCTCCCGGAACGGGTAAAACCCTTCTTGCCAAGGCAGTTGCGGGCGAAGCACATGTTCCTTTCTTCTCACTTACCGGATCCGATTTCATAGAGCTCTATGTAGGCGTCGGTGCTTCCCGTGTAAGAGATCTTTTCAAGGAAGCGACAAAGAATGCACCTTGTATTATTTTCATCGACGAGATAGACGCCATCGGCCGAAGCCGTGATTCCAAATACGGCGGTGGAAATGAAGAAAGAGAACAGACCCTGAATCAGCTCCTTTCCGAGATGGACGGATTCGATTCATCAAAGGGTATCCTGATCCTCGGAGCAACAAACCGTCCCGAGATACTTGATAAAGCACTTCTTCGTCCCGGACGTTTTGACAGAAGGATCATCGTAGATAAGCCCGATCTTAAGGGTCGTGTGGAGATCCTTAAAGTCCATGCCAAGGACGTTAAGATGGATGAGAGCGTGGATCTTGATGCCATCGCACTTGCAACCAGCGGAGCCGTGGGTTCGGATCTTGCTAACATGATAAACGAAGCTGCCATCAACGCAGTAAAGGAAGGCAGAGAATATGTCTGCCAGAAGGACCTTTTCAATGCGGTTGAGCAGGTACTTGTGGGTAAGGAAAAGAAAGACCGTATCATGAGTGCGGAGGAGAGAAAGATCGTCTCCTATCACGAAGTCGGACATGCACTTATCACCGCACTTCAGAAGAACTCCGAGCCCGTTCAGAAGATCACCATTGTACCCAGGACCATGGGTGCTCTGGGATATGTAATGCAGGTTCCCGAAGAGGAGAAATACCTTAACTCTAAGGAAGAACTTGAGAATATGATCGTATCTCTTCTCGGAGGAAGGGCTGCAGAGGAAGTTGTATTCGGAAATGTAACCACCGGAGCTGCCAACGATATCGAGAAGGCAACATCCATCGCCAAGAATATGATCACAAGATTCGGTATGAGCGACAGATTCGGACTGGCCGGATTTGCCACCGTTGAGAGTCAGTATCTCGAGGGACGTACCGCAATGAACTGTTCCGATCAGACTGCTGCGGCAATCGATGAAGAGATCGTCAGCATGCTTAAGAAAGCCTATGAGCAGGCCAAGGAAATGCTCTCCGAAAACAGAGAGCTTATGGATAAGCTTGCCGGATATCTCATAGAAAAAGAGACCATCACCGGTAAAGAGTTCATGAAGATCTTCAGGGCGGAAAAGGGTATTCCCGAGCCCGAAGAGGAAGAAAAGGATGTGACCGGAGCTGAGGTAAAGGAACCGGCAGAAAAGGCATCCGAAGAGGAAGCACCTGCGGAGGAAACATCGGAAAAGGAATCTTCTGAAGAAAAGCCCGCGGATGAAAGCAAAATTCCGGAGGCTCCTCAGGGTGACACAGGAATTTTTTCCAATCACACGATCATGTAATATGCGAAAGTCAGTAAGCGTAAAAAAGCACCGTGTTAACTACAAGGGCAGAGTCTTTACTCTGCCTCTTGTGATATTTATGGTGCTGTCTTTTTCGCTGAAAAGTATGGCTTCGGAGGTCGATTCCGTTCCGGAGGAGATATCCGAAGTTGAGACAAATGAGATATTAAATTGGCCGAAAGGTCCCGAAACATCCGGAAGGTCGGTAATCCTGATGGAGAATTCGACGGGTGCGATACTGTACGCCAAGAATATCCATGAGAGGTGCTATCCCGCGGCCATGACAGCGATCGTAACAAGCATGCTTGCGGCGGAGATGTGTGACCTTGATGATGAGGTGGAATTTTCAACTCAGGCTGTAAGAGATGTTCCTTCGGGAGTGGTAAACATCGCCATCGATCCGGGAGAACGCTTAAGCGTGGGCGAATGCCTTCAGGCGATACTCATAAGAGGAGCGGCAGAGTGCGGATTTGCGCTGGCTGAGCACTGTGGAGGCGGATCCAGGGATGCATTTGTAAAACTTATGAATTCCAGAGCCGCATCCCTCGGATGTACCGAGACCTCGTTTACCAATCCGGTGGGACTTCATTCCGAAGATCATTACACCACAGCTTATGATATGGCTTTGATCGGAAGGGACTTTTTCGATAACGAGCTTTTATGCAAATATTCACTTCAGAAAACCCTGCACCTTTATCCTTCGGAAGGCCAGAAGGATGAGATAATAGAGCATAACGCTTCCGGGATGACGATCGGCGGGGCTTATGAATACGAGTATCTCATCGGTGCCAGAACAGGTTATACCGAAGAAGCGGGATATTGCCTCATAGCGGGTGCCGAGAAGGACGGAATGCGCCTTATTGCCGTTATCATGGACGACGGAAGTGATGAGAGATATGAAGATGCAATCGCCCTTTTCGATTACGGCTTTTCGAATTTCACCATGGTAAATGCTTCGGAGAATGAAAAGTCTTATAACATCGGGTCCGGCGTGGCTTCATACGGAACAACGGATATCATGGGTGATTCAAGTCCCATGTTTTCACTGGATAAAAACGACAGGGTGCTACTTCCTCTTACGGTTGAGTTTTCGGATCTTACGGGTACCATCTCATACGACGGTGTTACCGGTAACGAAGCTGCCAGGATAATATATTCCTATGAGGGAACGTATCTCGGAAAATGCTCCATTCTGTTCGGAGAACCCTCGGACTCTTATGATTTCGGAGTCAAACCCGAAGAGGAAGCCGCGGAAGAACCGGGCAAGACCTTTGTTTTCATAAACATTGCCATGGTCGCTTTGATCAGCGCGATCATTGCAGCGGGAATACTCCTGCTGATGGGCTTGCATAAATTGTATAAAAGATACAGAAAGGTACATCCCAACTGGAGAAGACAGTATCGTAAAGAAAGACACAGATCTGTTTTTTCAAGATGGGGTAATAAGAAACTGAAATGAGACTTAAGAATGTTCCCGGATGCAGGGAGAGAATCGCCGAGAGCGAATATTGTGTTCCCGAGGATAAACTTAAAGAGTGCAAAGGTCACTGGAAGGAAGTCTTCGGAAATGACCATGAGATACATATAGAGATCGGAATGGGTAAGGGTCGTTTTATCTATGAAATGGCCGAGAAAAATCCGGACATCAATTATATCGGCATAGAGAAATATTCTGCGGTTCTTTTAAGAGCCGTTCAGAAGATGGAGGAAGAACCCAGGGAAAATCTGGTCTTTATCCGAATGGATGCGGAGATGATCACAGAGGTATTCGATAGCGGTGAAGTCGGAAGGATATACCTTAATTTCTCAGATCCCTGGCCTAAGGACAGACATGCAAAAAGAAGACTTCCGTCTCGCGAATTTCTCGCCAGATATGATAAGATATTAAAGCAGGACGGAAGGATCGAATTTAAAACCGATAACAGGGTTTTATTCGACTGGGCACTTGAGGAACTTCCGGAATCTGCATGGAAATCGGACCTTGTGACCTTCGATCTCCATTCGCAGGAAGAACTCATGACGGATAATATCATGACGGAGTACGAAGCGAAATTTTCCGAACAGGGAAAACCTATTTGTAAATACATAATAACCCGTAAATGAAAGGAGCAAATTATGGCACAGCTTGTTAACACCAATGATTTCGAAAAAGAAGTTCTTGAATCTTCAACTCCTGTTCTCGTGGATTTCTTTGCTGACTGGTGCGGACCGTGCAAGATGATGTCTCCCGTGGTCGATCAGATCGGAGAGAAACTTGCTTCACAGATCAAGGTAGTAAAATGCAATGTTGACGACAGCGGCGCAGTTGCCGAGAAGTACAACATTATGAGTATTCCCAATTTCATTATTTTCAAGGACGGACAGCCCGTATCAAGTAAGCTGGGTGCGACATCACCCGCAGACTTTGAACAGTGGATCAAGGAGAATATCTGATGGCAAGCGTCAAACTGACAAAAGTTATTGAGAGAATGAATCTTATGAACCTCACGCCCGAGGTTCCCGTCGAGAAGATCCGTATAACACAGCCCGATATTAACAGGCCCGCACTTCAAATCGCGGGATACTTTGAATATTTCGACCCTTCGCGTATACAGATCATAGGTTACGTAGAGTATTCATATATGGAGAATGCGCTGGACGATGAGCAGAAATACGAGGCATACGATAAATTCCTCGAGCATCCCATGCCTGCGATCATATTTTGCAGAGGCCTTAAACCCAATGAGATATTCATGGAACTGGCCAAAAAGTATGGCATCCCCGTTCTTCTGACAAATGAAGCAACATCGGGATTTACCGCAGAACTTATCAGATGGCTCAACGAACAGCTCGCTCCCATGATCTCGGTACACGGGGTTCTGGTAGACTGCTACGGTGAAGGCGTTCTTATAACCGGTGAGAGCGGAATCGGTAAATCCGAGGCGGCTTTGGAACTTATCAAGAGAGGACACAGACTTGTAACCGACGATGCGGTTGAACTCAGGAAATTGTCCGATACGCTCCTGGTGGGAACCGCACCCGACATCACCAAGCACTTCATAGAGCTTCGCGGTATCGGAATCGTAGATGTAAAGGCACTTTTCGGTGCATCCAGCGTCAAAGATTCACAGCAGGTCGACCTGGTCATCAGACTTGAGGACTGGGATAAGGATAAAGATTACGACAGACTCGGAGTGGAAGAAAGCTATACCGAATACCTGGGTGTAAGAGTCGTATGTCACAACATTCCCGTAAGACCCGGACGAAACCTTGCAGTCATATGCGAGACCGCAGCGGTCAACTATCGTCAGAAGCAGATGGGATACAACGCTGTACAGGAACTCTATAAGAGAGTTCAGGCAAATCTTGCCAAAAAACATTCCGAAGAAGATGAAGAAGAGGAAGAATAATGAAATACGTTTTTGGAGCAGACATAGGCGGAACTACAGTTAAACTCGGTTTTTTCGATGAAAAGGGCGAACTTCTTGATAAATGGGAGATCCCTACCGATAAGACGGATCACGGCGCAAATATAGTAGGTGATGTTAGCAAGTCCATTCAGGATAAGATGGCTGAGAAGAACATCACTTCATCCGATGTTATCGGAGTGGGGGCAGGTGCTCCCGGTGCAGTTAACGAAGACGGTGTTATGACCGGCGGAGCGGTCAATCTCGGATGGCCCGTGTTCAACCTCAGAGAAGCAATGGAAGAAAAGCTTGGCGGCATCAAGGTTGTAGCAGGTAATGACGCAAACGTTGCCGCATTCGGAGAGATGGTAAAAGGCGGCGGAAAAGGATATAAGAATGTCGTGGCCGTAACTCTCGGAACGGGAGTAGGCGGCGGAGTTATCATCGGCGGAAAGCTTATCACCGGGTCTACCGGAGCAGCCGGAGAGATCGGACATATCAAGGTTGATGATGCAGAGACCGAGAAGTGTAACTGCGGTCATACAGGATGTCTCGAGCAGTTTGCATCCGCTACCGGAATCGCAAGACTTGCTAGAAAAAGACTTGCTAAAGATGATAAGCCCTCTGTTCTCAGAAGCGCAGAGCTTCTAGATGCAAAGGCTGTATTTGATGCCGTTAAGGCAGGAGATGAGGTTGCTGATGAAGTAGCGAGGGAATTCGGAAAGTATCTGGGTAAGGGACTTGCGGTGATCGCAGATGTTGTAAATCCGGAAATCTTCGTAATCGGCGGCGGCGTATCCAAGGCGGGAGATGTACTTCTTTCTTATGTAGAACCCGAGTTTAAGAATACCGCGTTCCCTCCCTGCAGCGGTTCCAAGTTCGCGCTTGCGACCCTCGGAAATGACGCCGGAATTTACGGCTGTGCGGGAATGGTTTTATCGTAAAAACGATTGTGGTATGATTTTAGAAAATGAGCGAGGCGAGCACCTTGCCGGTTCAGAGAGGAGAGTTGTATGACAGGACAGGAGATAGCTCAGCTTTTATCCGAGCATATCGATGAGAGATTTATTCATCCGGATCAGCCCATGGCTGAATATACTTCATTTCGCACGGGAGGAAATGCTCTTTGCGTTGTAGAAGTTCACGATATTGAGGAGCTCAGAAGAGTTCTTACCTGTGTCAGAAAGAAATTCCTTCCTTACTCGATCCTCGGAAACGGAACCAATACACTGGTTGAAGATGAAGGATATTCCGGAGTTGCCATTATACTGGACGGAGAATTCAAGAAAATTGATGTAACCGGATATGAAGTTACCTGCGGAGGCGGTGCATCACTTGCCGCAGCGGGAAGAATGGCTGCGGATATGTGGCTTACAGGAATGGAGTGGGCATGCGGAATCCCCGGAACCATCGGTGGCGCCATCAGAATGAATGCGGGTGCTTTCGGATCGGATATGTCCAAGATCGTTAAGAGAGTAAGGGCTCTTACAACCGCCGGCGAGGAGATCGTCCTTCGTCCTGCGGAGCTTCATTTCAAATATCGTTACAGTCTTTTCTGTGAAAAAAAATACGTTGTTCTTGAAGCTGTATTCGAACTTCAGAAAGGTGACAAGAACGAGATCAATTCGAAGATTGAAAACTATGCCAAGGAGCGCAGAGACAAGCAGCCTCTGGATCTTCCCAGTGCAGGATGCATCTTCAAGAATCCCAGGGAAGGCTCTGCCGCACAGATGATCGATGAAGCCGGACTCGGCGGATCCTATGTAGGCGGTGCTATGGTTTCCAAGAAGCATTGCAATTTCATCGTAAATACCGGAAAGGCTACGGCCACCGACATTACCAGACTTATCGAGAACGTCAGAAGAGAAGTTTATAACTTTAACGGAGTACGCCTTGAGCCTGAACTTTGTGTGCTCGGCAGACCCGGCAGGTATTGATACAGATGCGAATAGTTATCATAACCGGAATGAGCGGAAGCGGTAAGAGAACCGGCATGAAGATGCTGGAGGATATCGGCTTCTATGCAATAGATAATCTGCCAGCTTCACTGGTGGACAAATTCGTCGAACTGCTTGCCCAGCCCGGCAACGAATACGGAAAAGTAGCACTCGGAATAGATATAAGGACCGCGGGCTCCATGAAAAATCTGGCCCAGGTCATTAAGAATCTTAAATCCGGCGGACATGAGACGGAAGTTCTCTTCCTTGAAGCTTCGGATAAGACTCTTATCAGAAGGTACAAAGAAACCAGAAGAATCCATCCCCTTGCGGGTGACGGTACTCTGGAGGAGGGTATCCGCAAAGAACGTACCGAACTTGCTCCCATCAAAAAGCAGGCCACCTACGTCATTGATACTTCGAATCTTCTGACCAGAGAATTCAAGGCAGAGCTTGATTCCATATTCCGGAAGAATGAAAAATACAGCAATCTGAACGTAAATATTGTGTCATTCGGTTTTAAATACGGAATCCCTGCGGATGCAGATCTGGTATTTGACGTAAGATTCCTGCCCAATCCCTTTTATATCGATGAACTCAAGGCCAAGACCGGTCTGGATAAAGAGGTAAGGGACTATGTTAACGGTTTCGAGGAAACAGGGCAGTTCCTTGATAAGCTTGAGGATATGATCTCTTTTCTCATACCGAATTATGTAAAAGAGGGAAAATATAACCTTGTGATCGCTATCGGATGCACCGGCGGAAAACACAGATCCGTCACTCTGGCTTCCGGATTGTATGACCGGATGAAGGACCGCAAGGATATCGGTTTTAAACTGACTCACAGAGATGTTAATCTGACTTAAAGTTGCATAGAATTGCGAGGCTGATATGTCTTTTTCATCGGATGTGAAAGAGGAGCTTGCCGGGGTCATCCCACAGGCGAGACATTGCAGGATTGCCGAGCTCTCCGCCATAATGCACCTGGCCGGCCAGATAGGGGTTTCGGAAGGTGATGTAACCATAGGATTTAACGCCTTTGGAGAGTCTCTTATAAAAAAAGGCTTTACTTTACTTGAAATAACATTTAATATAGGGAAGTCGCTGAAAAGCTCTGATCCGGAATTTGATTCACTTGTCCGGTGTCTTGGCGACTTAAACGGACCCGTAGATGAACTGATCCTTAAGAATACGTGTTGTAAGCGTGCTTTCTTAAGGGGAGCGTTTCTTGCATCAGGGTCGGTAAGCGATCCCGATAAGGGATATCATCTGGAATTTGTCTGCGAAGACGGTTCCAAAGCCGATCAGATAGTCAGACTGTGTGCGGATTTTGAGATAAGTGCACGCACAACCTTAAGACGTGACGAAACGGTCGTATACGTCAAAGAGGGAGAAATGATCGGTGAGCTCTTGAGCGTTATGGGTGCTCAGAATTCATATATGGATTTTGAGAACCGTCGCATTTATAAGGATGTCAGCAACACTGTTAACCGAAGGGTCAATTGTGAGACATCCAATATCAGAAAGACCGTGACTGCAGCATCCAGGCAGCTCGATGATATCAGGTATCTCGAGGAACACGGACTTTTGGACGATCTTCCGGAACCCTTAAAAGAAGCGGCATACGGAAGGCTCGAACATCCGGATGCGACACTTGCCGAACTCGGAGCACTTATGGATCCGCCGGTAGGTAAATCCGGAATAAATCACAGGCTTTTAAGGCTCAGTGATATAGCACGGCAAAAGAGATAATATGGCGGCTGGGGAGCTGCCTTGTATTGGGGAGAACTAACTTTGCGTCAATGATTTGCCGATTCTTGGGGAAGATGAGGCTGAGGAGTATTATTATGATTACCAGAACCGTAAATGTTAAGTTTTCTAAGAATCTCTCCGCTAGTCCTGTAGCACTTCTGGTACAGAAGGCCAGCAAGTTCGACAGCTTAATCTATATCGAGTCCGGCGAGAGAAAGGTAAATGCCAAGTCCATCATGGGTATGATGAGCATTACTCTTGATGACGGTGACGAGCTCCTTATCAAGTGTGACGGAGCTGACGAAGCAGGCGCCATCGATACCGTTGAGAAGTTCCTTACCGGTGTTGAAGCATAAGCAGTAGAAGTATGTCTTATCAGGATGCAAGGCTGAAAAGTCTTGCATCTTTTTTTATTTTTCCGATGCTTACAAGAGATATTAAGTATGTTATTATCAGATTTGTAAGAGAGATTTTTGTTATGAAAAAAATGCTTTTTATCTACAATCCCAGAGCAGGAAGAGGAAGAGTCCGTGATGAACTTGCGGATATTCTCGATATATTTGCTTCGGGAGATTATGAGATCACCATAGCTCCCACACGTAAGAACGGAGATGCCGTAAAGACCGCCGCCGAAAGAGAGGCGGATTTTGACATCGTTGTGTGCTGCGGAGGAGACGGAACACTTGATGAGACCGTGCGCGGCATGATGAAAAACGATTATCGTACTCCTCTGGGTTATATACCTGCGGGTTCAACCAATGATTTCGGCAGTTCCCTTGCTCTGCCCAAGGATATGCTCAAGTCCGCACATATTGTAGTTGATGGGACAAATAAGGCTGTTGACGTAGGCCTGTTTAACAACGAAGCATTTGTGTATGTTGCGGCGTTCGGTGCATTTACCGAAGTAACATACAGTACAGATCAGGATATGAAAAATGCAATAGGTCATTCGGCATATTTGCTGGAGGGAGTGAAGAGCGTCACAAAGATCAAGCCCCAGCATATGAAGATAGAGCATGACGGTGAAGTAATCGAAGATGATTTTATCTACGGCATGATAACGAATTCCATCAGCGTCGGTGGGATAAAGGGTATAACCGGAGAAAATGTGGATCTGGCGGACGGCCTCTTTGAAGTCAATCTGATCAGAGAATTGAAGAATCCACTTGAATTCCAGCAGCTTCTGAGCGCAATTGCCATAGGCAAGTATGAGTATTCGGAGAATATCGTTTCTTTCAGATCCGGGAATATTAAGATCGAATCGGATGAGGAAGTGGCCTGGACGTTGGACGGTGAAAACGGCGGAAAACACACCCATGTAGAGATAATAAATGTACCCAAGGCAATCGATATAAGGATCGCAAAATAAAAAAAGCCCCTAAAAAGGGAGGATGCCGGGTATCTGCAGATACCCGGCAATATTATGAAAAAGATTTAACTAACGAGTTAAGTCCTATGTGTGTTCTTATGAGAATACTATATTATGTAAAGTTGTATAAAACGTGAGTGCGGATTTAACAATCGGAAAATAAATTGTAAACAAATTATGAACGCATAAATAAAGGCTTTTCCCTTTTTTCTTAGGGAAAAGCCTTTTGTTACTTGGTCAGAATCTGTATGGATCCTTATCTGTCGGGGAGTTTCTCGGGTTCGGGATATGTTTTTCCGAATGTGTCCACGGTTACGCTCTTCATGATCTGAGGCTTTAAAGGTGCGTCGGTAAAAGGATTGGTGGGTGTTTCAGCAATCGTATTAACGATTTCCATGCCTTCGATAACCTTACCGAATGCAGCATAATCGCCATCGAGGTGGGGTGAATCCTTGTGCATAAGGAAGAACTGGCTTCCTGCGGAATCGGGGAACATTGAACGAGCCATTGAAAGAACACCTGCCGTATGCTTGAGATTATTCTCAAAACCGTTGCTCTTAAACTCGCCTTTGATGCTGTATCCGGGACCGCCTGTTCCGTTTCCGTCGGGATCTCCGCCCTGGATCATGAATCCTGAAATGATGCGGTGGAAGGTGAGTCCGTTGTAGAAACCCTTTGATATAAGACTGATGAAATTGTAAACTGATTGAGGAGCAATCTCGGGATAAAGCTCAGCTTTGATAACGGATCCGTCCTCCATGGTAATTGTTACAATGGGATTGTTGTCTGCCATGAGTTTTCCTTTCTCGTAAAAAATATTTTCACCTATTATAACATGAAAAGAGATACTTACCTGAAAAAAATACAAAGATTCCGGCGTGGTCTTGCGGAAGAGGGGACATTATATGTTGTCACGGATCCGGATGATATTCCCTCTGCGGCGGGTAGCGGTGCAGCTTTTGTATATTACTCGGATATTTCAAAGAAGGATGAATCCGAAAGCTCTTACCTTGACGGAGTAAAGTATGTACTCGAGGGTGAGGGCAAATTTGAACCCGAAGAATTCGACGATGATTTCTTGGAGAACGTGTACCGGAGGCTTAAGCATATTCCGCTGGATATACTGGAAACGGAGAGATGCCTTCTGCGGGAAACATGGATTCCTGATCTTGATTCTTTCTATGAGATCTATTCTGACGCATCTGTCACAAAATACATGGAAGATCTTATGGAGAGAAACGAGGAGGAAAAATATACGGAGAATTACCGGGATCTTATCTATGAAATATACGGTCACGGGATATGGACGGTGATCCTCAAAGAAACGGGAGAGATAATCGGCCGTGCGGGACTTGATGAAAGAGCGGGATATGACAGACCTGAATTGGGATTTTTGATAGGACCGAAATGGCAGAAAAAGGGATATGCCGAAGAAGTATGCAGAGGGATACTTAAGTGGGCTTCGGAGAATGATATAGATGAAGTGATGAGTATCACCGATCCGGAAAATATACCTTCGGTAAATCTGCTGAAGAAGCTCGGGTTTACCAGGTCTGAGAGATTCGATGATAAGAGAGATGTCTGGATAAAATGAGACGGGGACTAAAGTCCCCGTCTCATTAACTGTTTAGAGTGTAAACTGTGACACGAACTTCCATGCGTTCTCACAGCTGTGCCCTCGGCACTCGTGCTGTTGTCCGCTGACGCTTGCAAATACCGTCCTGCATACGCCGTCTTCGGATTCGTAGAATCTTTCGGTCAGGTAGCTGTTTCTGGATTCGTCGAAGACTCTCTCGGTTTTTTCTGCGCATATACCGTAGAACTTATCTTCCCAGGAATCCTTCTTCTCAAAATCAACATCGAATTTAACTTTAAGCTTGTTGACTCCGGCTACGTACTGAACTCTGTCGAGACAGGTCTCGGCCTGGTTCGGAAGTTCGGGAAGAGGCGAATCTTCACCGCCGGAGTAGAAGACGGGCTTTGCCACAGTCATATTGAGCCTTTCATCACCCAGCGATAATCCCCAGGGATTATCCTTGATGGGGAAGAGAGCGCTGCAGGGCATGAAGCCGGCAAAACTTTCGGGATATTCCTGATACAGATCCCAGGTCTTACCGCTTCCCATGGAAAAGCCTGTGGCATAGATCCTCTTATCATCGATATTGTATTTGGTCTTGAGATCCGCAATTACATCCATGACCTCGGTTGCGGTTACGGAGAGGTGATCATCCATTGATACGAAGAGAAAATCGTATTTATGACATATCTCCCACCAGCCTGCAACAAATGTCAGATACATTGAAGTATCTCCTCCGCCGTGAAAGCCCATGACCAGAGGGACGGGACCTTTATCCATTATTCCGTTGTTGTAATAGGCGAAGTATCCTACTTTGTGAGAAGGCTTGTCTTTATATTTCCATTTATTGTCGGGAGAGGTTTTTACTTCGGTGATGCCGGACTCTTCCGTCATGTTCAGTTCTTCGAAATCGGGCTCTATCTGTATTTCACCGCACCATCTCTTATATTTTCTTACGAATGCTTTGAAGTCGGCCTCGTAATCGGCGCTGTCTTTGGTGAGCACATATTCACAGTCTTTGAAAGAAGCATTTATCTCATCGCTGTTTCCGACGGAGATGATGGGGATATCATATCTTTCTACGACAGGTACGATGCTGAGTCTTTCCATGGAGCACATGGCGGGAGTGATATCACCGGGACCCCAGAGATATTCGCCGTCGATCTTTTTAAGCAGTGTTCTTGCAACATAATCCGCGGATTTTCCGTAGCTGTAAATATCCGCTCTGAATATGGCTCCCCTGATGAAATATCCCTTGAACTCCTGAGTGAAGAAGTCATGTATCTCGGCGATTCCGTCTTCATATTCCGGATGCATCTTAGTCTGTGAGATAAGTTCTTTATAGAGCTCCGCATCAGCCTTATCCCATCCACCTTCACAAGTGGGATAGATGAACAGAACGGATGCATCGACTGCGGCTGCGATCTTGGACAACCCCGTCTTTTCGGCAAAAGAGACCGCTTCATCGATGTTCGTCTTATTTTCTTCGAATATCAGCAGAAGAGGAGCACGGAAAGTGTAGTTATTAACCTGACTTTCTATATCATTATCGGGAACGAAAGATTTGAGATAAAAATTCTCATAGGTCTGCTCCCAATATTTTCCTCCCGCACATTTTTTAACTTCCGGTCTTGTCATTACGGCCATAAAAAAACCTCCATATATTTTGTTTTGCGGTGCCTTAAGACACCTCCCCGTTTGCCCCTATTATTTATATGCCTGATCCAGGGCTTTTTTCTCAGCTCTCATTCTGATGAAAAACTCCTTGAGTACGGCACTGCATTCCTCTGCGAGTACCCCTGTTTCAATCTCGCAGGTGTGCATAAAGTTTTCGTTACCAAGGATTGATGCCACGGTTCCGCAGCTTCCCGATTTGGGCGACAGACATCCTATGACGACTCTCGGAATTCTTGCCTGAATGCATGCACCTGCACACATCTGGCAGGGCTCTAAAGTTACATACATGGTACATTCTTCGAGACGCCAATCGTGTAGATATGAGCTTGCCTTTTTGATAGCATTCATTTCGGCATGGGAAAGAGTCGATCTGTCGGTGTTTCGCCTGTTGTATCCCCGGCCGATGATCTTGCCGTTATGGACGATGACACAGCCTATCGGAACCTCTCCCGCAGCCGATGCTTTTTTGGCCAGTTTAATGGCCTCTTTCATGAATTTTTCATCTTCGGTAAGCATATTAATATGGTATTCGCGCGGGATGTTTTTGTAAAGACATTGGGTTAAACTGAGCAAAACATGATACAATTTACAAAGCTTGTAATCACTACATAAAAGAAGGTTTTCCACATGAGAAGATGTGTTATTGTCGGTAACGCCGATATAAAAGAATACGAATGTGTAAAAGATGCTCTGAAGGCAGATGATTTTTTTATTTTCTGCGACGGCGGACTTAAGCACATGGATGCCCTCGGAGTAAAACCGAATCTCATAATAGGGGATTTTGATTCCACTTCAAATCCTCATATGGATGTGGAGACAATTACCCTTCCCTGCGAAAAAGATGACACCGATACATTCTATGCCGTAAAAGAAGCCGTAAAGCGCGGCTTTGAAGAATTCCTTCTTGCAGGAGTTGTTGGAAACCGGTTCGATCATACCATGGGTAATATTTCAATCCTGCTTTATCTGGACTCACTCGGAAAAAAAGGAACTATAATCGATGATTATTCCATGATGGAGATAGTTTCGGATAAGCCGGTGTATGTGGATGACGGGTATTCCTACTTTTCTCTTTTGAATATGACAGGATGTGCAAAGGGAATTAAGATCGAAGGTGCCAAGTATCCTCTTGAAGACGGAGAGATAACCTGCGATTACCAGTACGGTATCAGCAACGAGGTCCTGCCGGGCCAAAAAGCCTGTGTAAGCGTTCGCGAGGGAAGACTGCTTCTTGTTAAGGTTTTTTGAGAGTATGGAAGAGTAAAATAAAACTAAGAAGTGAAAATGCGGTGATCAGGATCGCATTTACGATAATATCGAAACGGACGAAAAATACAGGTAAGAGTCCGAGAAACAGCGCGGCCGTGGTGATGCCGAAAGCCATGCCCGGATTCCTTTTAAGGACACTGAGACACATTGCGAATGTGATACTCATGGTCATTGAGAAGAAAAAGACACCGATGCAGGATACGACCATCAGTTTATCACCGAAAAGAAGGAACGGTACCGCGACAAGAGTTCCGAGCCAAGCGGTTTTCCTGAAACCAATGGTATCTGCGAGCAGGCCGCCCAGCGCTTTTCCCAATCCCATTATGAAAAATAAAAAGAATGATTGCCATACTTCTTTGTTCCACGATATCGGAATGGCATAACCGATATAACTTCTGACGGAAGTGACCAGAAATGCGGCAAGTAAAATGATCCCCGCGGGGATCTTTTTATTTACGCAGTCAAATTCCGGATAGTTTTCTTTTCTAAGGGATGCCCTTGCGGAAAGACCGCAGATCTCGGAAACAGCAAGAGGTAATATCAAAAAATACGGAGGCAACCCGTAGATTCCGAGAGTCTGTCCGATGACAAGTCCGAACGATCCGCCGGATACAAATAGAGAAGATGGGAAAAGGCGGCCGTTACTGTCAGCTACGGTCGATATGGCACCGCATTCGTGGAGAATGGCATTTCCGATCGCAAGCACTATATAACCGGTCACGTGAACAGGTTTGTATGACGACCACACGAGGAAAACGGAAACAAGCATTAATCCGTTTCCGATGGTTTCGTATGGAAGTTTTTTATGTCTGATAATGAAATCCCCTATCACACCTTGGGGAAGAAAAGCAAAGAAGTCAAAGGCAAGTGCTATGATCCCGGACAGGATCACAGGATAGTGGTATCTGAGCAGGTAGAAACAAACTATCTCTACACATGCGTGAACTATGAAATATTTGATGCCCGTATTATTTGATCTGCTCATTGTTCTCGTTATCGTAAGCCTTTTCGTTCTTTAGTTCGCGGCGGATAACAATTATACTTTTGATGATGAGGTATAAGGCTCCGATAACAAATCCGGCGAAAATAGGACCGACTACAAAGACGACAAAATTTCCCAGTCCCGCATCCATTAATATGAAATGATCCATAGTCTTCTCCTATAATAATCCCAATAATGCTATCAATATAAAAACGAAGAGCGAACCTGCAACAAAGGACAGAATATTGGCACAATATGTAATCTTGATGATCTGCTTGACGGATGCTTTTGAAATTGCCCTGTAAGCCAGAATCTCGGAAAACGGGATCAGCAAAAATTCTGCAATGATGTACCAAAGAATTGAAGAAACCGGCCATTTATAGAATGATATAAAAACCAGCACGACATTGAATATGACATTTGTAATGCTGTTTATCGAAGCAATGTACTTTTTATTCTCCGTTACTCCTCCACTTATGATAATGGGAGTTTCTATGAGTATCGTGAATTTCACGGCAATGAAGAGCATGCCTGCACCGATACACCCTTCGATCAAATATAAAAGAATATCCATAACCGGTACCTCCTACACAGAAAAGTATATCATCCGAAGCGGCCTAAGAATATGTAAAACCTTCGGAATATTGTAAAAATAAGGGATTTAGATTAATATTATTGTCATATTTGCGCATTTACGGAGGTTTGTTATGGAAAAGAAATCCGGAAAGCTTGATATAGAAAATGTTGTTTCCACAATTTTAGCGGATTATAAAGAGGACAGGATAATAAACAGGACCGATGTTTCGGATCAGCCTGACAGAGATGCGGTCATTGATATATTGGGCAAGATCATTAAAATGATATTCCCCGGGTATATCCGCGAGAAGAATTACAAATTCTATAATCTTAACAGCCGTCTTACGGTTCTTACTGAGGATATTATTTATAATCTCAAAAAGCAGATTGCCATATCTCTCATACAAAAGCCCGAATATTCCGGTGCAACATACGCTGAAAGGGCGGAGGTTGCGGAGGAACTTACAGGGAAGTTCATGCTCCGTATCCCTCATATAAGAGAATATGCTGAGACGGATGTTCAGGCCTTTTTCGAAGGAGATCCCGCGGCATATAATCACAGTGAGATCATCCTTTGCTATCCCGGACTTCGTGCGATAGTAACAGCAAGGATCGCCCATGAACTCTTTGTACTGGGTGTTCCTCTTATTCCCAGGATGATGACCGAGCACGCACATTCACGTACCGGAATAGATATCCATCCCGGCGCCACCATAGGTAAGTATTTCTTTATCGATCATGGGACCGGTATTGTAGTGGGTGAGACCACCATAATAGGTGATTACGTAAAGATATATCAGGGTGTTACCATCGGTGCACTTTCTACCAGAGGCGGACAGTCCTTAAAGGGAGTAAAGCGCCATCCCACTATCGAAGACAGAGTTACCATATACGCCGGAGCTTCCATTCTCGGCGGAGAGACCGTTATAGGACATGATGCGATAATCGGTTCAAATACATTCATCACATCATCCGTGGAACCGGAAGCAAGGGTAAGCTTCCGCGACAGAGCATGTGATAATAAGGATGATTCCATATCGGATTACGGAAGGCTTTGATCATGAAATGGACAAGATTCAGGATTAAAACAAATACGGAAGCTGAGGATATCATAATCAGCGATCTCTATGATATAGGACTGGAGGGCGCACAGATCGAGGACAACGTTCCTCTTTCTCCACTTGAGAAGGAGCAGATGTTTGTGGACATCCTTCCCGAGACAGAAGCAGATGACGGAACCGCGTATCTGAATTTCTTTGTTGAAACCGGAGATGACGGACTTCTTCTTGTCGGAGGCGAGCCCGAGCCCGGAACCATGACAATAGGTGCCGCAAATACTGCAGGTGATATCAGAAAGCTCACCAAAGAAGAAGTTCTTTCACAGATAGAGGAAGTTCTCGAAGATATAAAAAGCTATATGGATATCGGTGAGGGATCTGTTGAAGTGACTGAAACCGAAGATATCGATTGGCTGAATAACTGGAAGAATTTCTTTCACTCTTTTGAAGTGGATGACATTCTGGTTATTCCTTCCTGGGAAGAGGTTCCCGAGGGTGATACTCATAAGTATGTGCTTCACATCGATCCCGGAACCGCATTCGGAACCGGAATGCATGATACCACCCAGCTGTGTATTCGCAATATCAGGAAGTATGTCAGCGAAGGATGCAGGATCCTTGATATAGGAACTGGAAGCGGAATCCTTGCCATCCTTGGACTTATGTTCGGAGCGGGCAAGGCATTCGGAACGGATCTTGACCCTTGTGCGGAAGCTGCCGTTGAAGAAAACCTTGAGCATAATAATATTCCCGGGGATAGATTTGAACTTGTTATCGGAAACATAGCAAGCGATGAGGCTCTGCAGGATAAAGCCGGCAAAGAAAGTTATGACATTGTTGTCGCAAATATCCTCGCTGAGGTTTTGGAAGGTATCACTCCCTGCGTTCCTACCATGCTTAAAGAAGGCGGAATATATATAACCTCCGGAATCCTTAATGAAAAAGAAAACATCGTAACGGCTGCAATGGAGAAAGCGGGACTTACCGTTCTTGATATTTCGAGACAGGGAGAGTGGAGTTCCGTGGTAGCACGTAAATAGACCAGGCGGAACATGACACAGTTTTTTGCGGATGCTTCAAAAGTAAATACCGATGAGCACAGGATCGTAATAGACGGTGATGACTACAATCACATCAAAAACGTACTCAGGATGAAGACGGGGGAAGAGTTCAGCGTAAGAGTTCAGGGGCAGCCCAGGGAATACCGCTGTTCGGTATCCGAATATACGGAGACGGAAGTCATCTGTGAGATCAGATTCATCAAAGAAGATGATACGGAGCTTCCGGTTAAGGTCACTGTTTATCAGGCCCTCCCCAAGGGTGATAAGCTTGAGACCGTTATCCAGAAATGCATAGAACTCGGTGCGGTGAGGATCGTACCCGTAAGAACATCCAGATGCGTTGTTAAGCTTGATGATAAAAAAGCTGAGAGCAAGTGTGCGAGATGGCAGCAGATCGCAGAGGCTGCGGCAAAGCAAAGTCAGAGAGGCATCATACCTTCCGTCGGTCCCGTGATGGATTTTGACGAGGCAATGAAGGATGCTGCGCTTCTTGATATGAGGTTGATGCCATATGAACTTGCGGAAAATATGTCGGTAACCAGAGATATCTTTTCTAAGATCGGTTCCGGAGCATCTGTGGGGGTCTTTATCGGACCGGAAGGCGGCTTTGATGAAAAAGAAGTTGCGAAAGCTTCGGAAAGCGGATTTGTTCCCATTACTCTTGGAAGAAGGATCTTAAGAACAGAAACTGCGGCCATGACGGTAATGAGCTGGCTTGTTTTTCTGTTCGATGATAAGGCGTAATTAATTAAACGGTATAAAACATGAAAGAAATATATCTCGACAATTCTGCCACTACAAGGGTCTTCCCTGAAGTGGCTTTGCTTATGAGTAAGATAATGACAGAGGATTACGGCAACCCTTCAAGTATGCATCATAAGGGCGTTGTTGCGGAAGACTATATCAAAAATGCTTCTAAGATCTTCGCAGGGATCCTTGGCTGTAACGAGAAAAATATTCTCTATACTTCGGGAGGAACCGAATCGGATAATACCGCCATCATAGGTGCCGCAAGGGCTCTCGAAAGAAGGGGAAAGCATGTCATAACCACCAGGGTCGAACACCCGGCTGTTCTGAACGCCTTTAAATATCTGGAAGATAACGGATTTGAAGTAACGTATCTCGGAACCGATAAAACCGGAAGAATATCCCTTGATGAACTTGATGCAGCTCTTACGGAGGGTACTATACTCGTTTCCATAATGCATACCAATAACGAGATCGGATCTGTGCAGCCCATAGAGGAAGCAGGCAAGCTGATCAAGTCAAAATGCCCGGAATGCCTCTTCCATGTGGATGCGGTACAGGGCTTCGGAAAAGCAAAGATCAATCCGTCCAAAATGGGAATAGATCTTATGAGCATAAGCTCACATAAGATTCATGGACCCAAAGGCGTAGGAGTCCTTTATATCGGTGACGGAGTAAGGATCGTTCCCATAACCTATGGCGGCGGTCAGCAAAAAGGCTTAAGATCCGGAACGGAGAATGTTCCCGGAATTGCGGGAATGGCTCTGGCAGCTCAGATGCTATATAAGGATTTTGATTCGGATATTGACAGACTTTATGAGCTTAAAAGGCATTTCATAGAAAAAGCTCTTGAAATAGACGGAGTCAGCGTAAACGGCCTTACCGAAGGTGGCCTTGATGATCTTAGATCTACCGCACCTCATATAATCTCGGTATCAGTAAGCGGAGTAAGGGCAGAAGTTCTCCTTCATTCCCTTGAAGATCACGGTGTATATGTATCTGCCGGAAGTGCGTGTTCAACACATAAAAGAACGCCTTCGGCAACTCTTACATCCATCGCGCTGGATAAGCCCTTACTTGAGTCGACTGTAAGGATATCAATGTCCTGTGAGACTACGCAGGATCAGATCGATGAAGCGTTAAATGCTCTTTCGGAGATTATTCCGATGTTAAAGCGATTTACAAGAAAATAACTCTGTTTATCCGGGGGACGTTATTCCAGTATCTGAGAATAACGTCCCCCATTACTCAATCAATTAAGTACAAAAACCGGTAAATTATATAACAAAATATGGTTAGGATTGGATTTTAATGCGGTATATAATCTGTCATCGGTAAAGAAAACAGATACATATCGTTATAATCCATTCTTGACAAAACATTCGAGCGGTCTGAAAATTTATAGTGTATCCGAATTGTTTTAAAAATGCCTTATATGTGTAATTGCCTTAATAGATTTGACGCTTTTTTGACATGCAGACCCAAATGGATTTGTCTTGAAATTATCAGCGAGGATTATGGAAAGGGGTAATTATGAGTAAGTCTATTTTCGGATCGGTAAGAGGAAAATTCCTCCTGACCGGTATTCTGGGAGTCGCCACCGCGTTGATCATAGGTCTGGTCGGCATCGGCTCTGTCTCCAAAAATTCAGCAACCAGTGAAGTAGTTTCGTTAGTAAACGATATCAGCGTTATGCAGACGGAGAATCTCGCGAATGATGCTCTCTATCAGTATTACGTTGATGACAGTTACATCAATGAGACCTTAAACAATTTAAATGACATGAACGGTAAGGCAACTGAGCTTAAGGCTGTCAGCGATGCTTCTTACGGTTCATCCGTGGATTCTATTTTGGAACTTGTGGGCCGTGACAGTGCCAATTATGAGGAAATCCTAAGTATCCAGAACAGCAGAGGTTATGAGCCCGGATCCGGTATATACAGCCAGTTCATAGCTTCCAGCACCGATCTTAAGGACAGCTTCACTAATCTCGTCAATAATAATGACTGGGTAGAGATAAAGTGGATCGATTCCTCTATGTGGAATGACGGAGAAGATGTTTCCATAGGCGGTACGGATTATTACAAGGTTGTCTATAACAGAGATCTTCCCGTTGTTGGAAAAAGAAACAATATGGGATTCCGAGTAGGCGGAACGCTTACTTTTGATAAATGTTATTACGTAACCAACATCGTACTTATAAACGGCTCCGAAACACTTCCGATCGATCTGACACAGGTTAATCAGCTTCAGATGTCCGGTGACGGACTTGCAGCTGCGGAGATCACGGAGTTTAACGGATCTCCCGCCATCAAAGTTACCGGCAAGTTCAATGCGGACAATCAGGCCTGGGAAGAAGTTGCGGTAGGTGTTAGCATCATAGATTATGATCTTGAGGATTATCCCACACTTCAGTACGAGATCTATTTCGAGAAGACTGACGGAAATTACGATTATAAATACGGCGGATCTATATCAGGAGTTTATTCATTTGCTGAGAATGTCAATACTCTCGACAATCTTGTAGCCGATTACAGTAAGCTTGTGGTTGAGGGAAAAGATGTATCCTCAAACATAGCCGAGATCGAAGAACTATTTGCAGAGATTGAAAGTTATATTCCCAAGTACACTACCGATCCTTCTCTTGCGGACATATCAAGTGCAAAACTTGCGATCAAGAAGGACCTTTTTGAGCAGCTTAAAGCAGCGGACGAAAGAATGCTTGCAATAAAAGCCGAGAATGCTGAAATCAATGCCAGTCTTACAGAGACTTGCGCAAGTGTTAAGAGTGCCGCAGGGGCCAATATGGAAGCGGTAAAGAAAAGCGTATCTGCGGTTATAGTCATCGTACTTATCCTTTCCGTAGCAGTTCTTGCAGCCATAGTAATACTCGTAAGCACGAGCATAACCAAGAGTGTAAGATCCTTCAAAGGAGCACTTGAAAAGATTGCTTCCGGTAATGTATCCGAGCGTGCGGACAGCAAAGGTAATGATGAGTTTGCGGAATTTTCATCCAGTCTGAACGGATTCATGGATACTCTTGAGCCCACGATCGTCAGCCTGAAGGAAGTCACCAGAGTATTGGCGGATTCCGGAATAGCACTTGAGGAAAGTGCAAATCATACAAGAGATATCGCCGGCAACGTAAATGCGACGGTTAATGAGATTACCAAAGGCGCCGGAGATCAGGCCAAGGATATTGAAAATTCTTCCCAGAAGATCGTTGATATGCGCGGAAATATCAATGATATCATAGAGAGCGTCGGCAACCTTTCCGATACCTCCGCTAACATGAGCGCAAAAGAAAAAGAAGCATCGGATATCATGGCGTCGCTTACAGAATCAAGTGACAAGACGAATGCCGCATTTGCCGGTATTGTTGCACAGGTTCGTAAAACAGATGAATCTGTAGAGAAGATTGCAGAGGCTGTAAGCCTTATAGCTTCCATAGCAACCCAGACTAATCTTCTGTCACTTAACGCTTCCATCGAGGCAGCCAGAGCCGGTGAGGCAGGAAGAGGATTTGCAGTAGTAGCTACCGAGATATCCAAGCTTGCTGAGCAGACCAATGAATCCGCGGGAATAATTGAAGGGATCATAAAGAATCTTTCGGAGGAATCCAAGCAGACTGTTGAGACCATCAATTCCGTAACCGATATGATCGAAGGTCAGAAGTCAAAGGTTGATGAAACCAGAGAGAAGTTCAGCGATGTAAGTGACGGTATCAGATTTACCGCAGGAGAGGTTAAGACTGTTCTTGAGCAGGCCAGATCATCCGGCAGGGCAGGCGAGCAGCTTGTAGACCTTATGACTAACCTTTCGGCAATCTCCGAAGAAAATGCGGCTTCAGCTGAAACCACCAATCAGGCTATGAACGATCTGAACGAAGCTACGGTATCCCTTGCCAATACGGCTCAGGAACTTAAGAGGCTTTCGGACGAGCTCAACAAAGATCTGGAGTTCTTCAAGATCGGATAAAAGAGATATCGTACGAAGGACGGGCAGTAAAATGCCCGTCCTTTTTTGCACAACAAAAAAAGAGGAAAAGTGAGCAATTAATCGGTAAGTTTGAAGAAATGCCTATGTTATACTTTTCCCGTAAAGCAATTTACATGGGGTGATTTAAATACGGAGGTACATATGTCGGATAAATACGCACACAGAAAAGCGACGGCAAGGATAAGGTTCACCGATAAAGCGGGTGCTCCGATCCCGGATGCCGATGTAAAAGTAAAGCTTAAGAAGCATAAGTTCCTCTTCGGAGTGGGAGCTTATGATTATCTTCCCCCCGATGAGGTATTAGCGGGTGCACAGGCACCGGATGAAAAAACAGCCGTGTATCTGAAGAAGATCGAGGAGTGGCTGGATCTGGTCAATTACGGTACCATGCACTTTTATTGGGGTAATTATGAGCGCGAAGAGGGTAAGACCAATTTCGAACCCATGATGAGAAGCGCAAAATACTACGCCGATAAAGGGGTTAGACTTAAAGGCCATCCTCTTTGCTGGCACACGGTATGTGCGGACTGGCTTATGAAGTACGACAATGCAACCATACTCAGCAAGCAGCTGGACAGAATAAATCGTGAGGTATCCGCATTCAAAGGCGTAGTTGATATGTGGGATGTCATCAATGAAGTCGTTATCATGCAGGTGTATGACAGATATGACAATGCTGTCACAAGAATCTGCAAGGATCTCGGAAGAATAAAACTTGTTAAAGAAGTATTCGAAGCTGCAAAGGCCGCTAATCCCGATGCAACACTTCTTATCAATGATTTTAACCTGTCCGAGAGTTACAGGATCCTGATCGACGGGCTTCTCAATGCCGGGGTTCCGATCTCAGCCATCGGAATCCAGACACATCAGCATCAGGGATATATGGGCAAAGAAAAGCTTGAGGATATTCTGGAGAGATTCTCATTCTTCGGACTTCCTCTTCACTTTACGGAAAATACTCTGATCTCCGGAGAGCTTATGCCGCCCGAGATAGTCGATCTTAACGATTATCAGCCCGATGAATGGCCCACTACTCCCGAAGGCGAAGAGAGACAGTGCAGGGAGTGGAAAGAGATGATGGAGATCCTCTTCGAGCACCCTCTTGTGGAAGCCGTTACCGGATGGGATTTTGCGGACGGTGCATGGCTGGGAGCTCCCAGCGGGCTTGTAAGAAAAGACGGAAGCGTAAAGCCTGCGTATCTTCAGCTTAAGAAGATGATCAAGGAAGACTGGAGTACCGAATATACGGTCCATACCGACAGCGAGGGCTTTGCTGAAGTCACCGGATTTAAGGGTGAATATGAAGCTGAGTCGGGTGATAATACCCAGACCTTTACGCTTGAATAATGATAGTTTGACTGAGCGTTCGTTGCCTCAAAGCAACGGACGCTTTTTTTGCGTGTTCTGGACCCTGAAAAAATATTGAATTTAAATTCAACAAAAGTGTTGACAATGTAATAACTCCGATTTATATTGAATATACATTCAATGAACACGGATTCAAAAATATAAACCAAATCAATCGGAGGAAAAAGATATGTCACAGAATAAAGAAAAGGTAGTCATCGTAGGCGGAGGGATCGCAGGACTTTCCGCGGGGATATACGCGCTTATGTCCGGCTTTGATGCCGAAATATTTGAAAAGAATGCAGTGCCCGGGGGAGAATGCATGGGCTGGAGCAGAAAGGGATATCATATAGATAACTGTATCCACTGGCTCACCGGAACAGACAGGAACACAGGCCTGTGGAAGGTATGGAATGCAGTCGGAGCCATTGATGAGAATACGGAATATGCGGATACTTCCAAGTTTTATTCCAGCAGGGTCGGGGATAATGAAGTAACCCTTTGGAACGATCTGGACAGAACCGAAAGAGAATTGGTGGAGAGCTGTCCTGAGGACGAAGCGGAGATACGTAAATTCATCGAATATGTAAGATATGCGGAATGCTGCACCATCCCCTCCATCAAGCCCATGGATATGATGGGGATCAGAGATTATATCGAAATGGGAAAGGGCATGGCTGAAATGCCCAAGGTTATGAAAGAGTACGGTAAGATCAGCTGCAGAGATCTGGGAATGAGATTTAAAAACCCCGCTCTTCGCAAGATGATGACAGACTACCTTCCTGCGGACTACACAGCGTATTCTTTTCTCGTATCCTATGCTACCATGACAAGCGGAAACGGTAAGATTCCCATGAGGGGATCCCTTGCGATGTCCGTCAGGATTGCGGACAGATTTAAAAAACTCGGCGGAGTGCTCCATACATCGGCTTCCGTTAAGAGAATTGTGATAAACGGCGGAAAAACGGAGGGTATAATTCTTGAAGACGGAAGAAAGATCGCGGCTGACCATGTGATAAGCGCTGTTGATACCGATTTTCTCTTCGGAAAACTTATTGACCGTAAATATATGCCTTCAGCTCTGGCTAAGGCGTACGACAATAGAAGAGCATATCCCGTTACGACCGGTTTTCAGGTTGCGTATGCCATAGATGCGGATTTCTCCGGGGAGGATACGATCTTCTTTGACTGTGAGCCCCTGCATGTAGGAAGAAGATCTTTTGACAGGATCTCAGTTAAGAATTATGCGTATGACAAGAGCTTTGCACCGGAAGGTAAGGCGGTTCTCCAGGCCAATCTTCTTCAGACGGATGAGGACTATCTGTTTTGGGAGAGCCTGTCAGAGGAAGAATATAAGACCCAAAAAGCTTCTCTTGCAGATGAGATCACAAAGAGGATCGTAAGTGAGTTTCCCGAACTTGAAGGGAAAATAGAACTTCTGGACGCATGGACACCTCTGACTTACAATAGGTATTGCAATGCATATCACGGATCTTATATGGGATTTGTCACAACCGTAGGCAATAAGCAGATGAGATTCAAGGGTGTGGTAAAGGGTGTATCCGGACTTTACGTTGCGGGACAGTGGGTAATGAGTCCCGGCGGACTTCCCATTGCCGTTATATCAGGTAAGTTTGCGGTTCAGAGGATACTTAAGAAAAAAGGAAGGTCGATAGATATATGACCAGAAAAGAACAGAAAGAAGAACGCAGGCAGTCCATACTTATGACAGCCCTGACGCTTTTTGTGGAACGCGGATATCATGATACCAAGATAACGGATATAGCTGAAGCTGTCGGTATGAGTACCGGACTCATGTTTCATTATTTTGCATCCAAGGAGGAACTTCTTCTTGAGCTTGTCAGGATGGGAACGATGGGACCCGGAGCTGTAAGTGCCGAGGATTCAATACCGCCCGATGTCTATCTGACCGGTTTTTTGAAACAGGTGTTTAAATATGCCAAGGAGCAGCCATGGGTGTTTAACATGTTTGTGCTGATGGCACAGGTAAGACGTCCCGGAATGCCGGAGGAAGCAAGAAAACTGGCAGCCTCCGCAGATGCCGTAACTCCGACGGTCAAACTGATCAGGAGAGGTCAGAAGGATGGGATATTCCATGAGGGTGATGCACAGACCATGGCGATAGTTTTCTGGGCTTCGCTTCAGGGCATCATGGAGGAACTTGCCATGAAAAAGGATATGAAAACACCGGATCCCGAGTGGATCGTATCGATGCTGAGAAAATAAAAGTCAGGGGAAATGATCCCCTGACTTTTAAGCTTTCATTATATCGTCTGTGAGCATTCCCGAGAGTGTTACGCTTACGATATCTCCGGGAATCTGTCCATTAGAAGGAATGGCAACGGGAATATAATCGGGAGTGTGTCCTATCATATATCTCTTTCCCAGGATCATTTTCTCTTCTTCGAGAAGAACTTCTTCGATCCTTCCGATGTGACTTATCATGTAACGTTTTGCACCTTCAAGGGCAAGATTCAGCAGTACATCGCTTCGCTCGTTCTTGATTTCTTCGGATAATTGTCCGTCCATTACGGCGGCTCTGGTATTTTTTCTCGGAGAGAATTTGAAGATGTGCATGTCGGAGAAAGCAACTTTTTTTACAAAAGCGACAGTTGTGTCAAATTCTTCCTCGTTTTCTCCGGGAAAACCTGCGATAACATCCGTGGTTATGGCAGGATCGTCGAAATATTTTCTGAGTGCCAGAACACTTTCGTAATAATCATCCGTTGAATAGTGCCTGTTCATTCTCTTAAGAGTGGCATCGCATCCGCTCTGGAGGGAGAGGTGGAAGTGAGGGCACAGGTTGGGAAGAGCTGCAAGGCGTTTTGCATTTTCATCGGAGATTATCCTGGGCTCTACCGAACTTAATCTGATCCGTCCCAAACCTTCGATCCCGGATATTTCTTCTACAAGATCGATGAGTTTGCTGTATCCTCCGTAATCACCGGATTGTTTTCCGTTTTCGTCCATATCGATGCCGTAGGAACCTACATGGATTCCGGTAAGTACTGTCTCTTTGCAGCCTTTGTCTACGAGGGTTTTGATCTCGGAGATGATGTCTTCCTTATCGCGGCTCCTGACCCTGCCTCTTGCAAGGGGGATGGCACAATATGTGCAGAACTGGTTACAGCCGTCCTGTATCTTAACAAATGTTCTCACCCTGTCCGTTACGGTATCCAGAGTCATTTTCTCATAGTCGGAAGGGATTCCCAGATCGTCGATGATGGCGGTTTTCTTACGCTGATTCTCAAAAAAATCATCAAGGATCTTGATCAGTTCGTTCTTATGATTGTTTCCGATGCAGATATCAACAAGCGGGTCTTTGAGGAGTGCGTCCTTTCCGGTCTGAACATAACAGCCGACCGCGACAACCACCGCATCGGGATTAAGCTTTCTGACTTTATGGAGCATTTGCCTGCTTTTTCGGTCAGCTATGTTTGTCACGGTACAAGTGTTGATCACATATATGTCAGAAAACTGTGAAAATTGCACAACATCATAGCCTGCCTCTTGTGCGTTTTGTATCATTATTTCCGTCTCGTATGCGTTGACCTTACACCCTAAGTTGTGGAATGCTATAGTTTTCAAGTTAAATTGCCTCAAGATTTAGCTTTTTTACTGCCTTGACATTCTATTTTTAAATAGATATGATGACATCGTAGCACCGCGGAAAACGGTATTTTTTCAGAGAAATAAGGAGGTACTTTCATAATGAAAACAGTAAAGATTTCTCTTAATTCAATCGACAAGGTAAAGAGCTTCGTTAACGACATTACCAAGTTCGAGTACGATTTCGACCTTGTATCCGGAAGATACGTTATCGACGCTAAGTCCATTATGGGTATCTTCAGCCTTGATCTTTCCAAGCCCATCGACCTCAACATCCACACCGAAGGCGGCGCTGATGATGTTCTCGATGTTCTTAAGCAGTATCAGGTTTGATAAAAGCGAATTAAGATATAAGACCGAAGGCATATGCTTTCGGTCTTTTTTTACGCTTATTTTCCTATTTCCACGATCTCATCGGTTTCGTAGGCCTTTGCAAGAAGCTCTTCGATAACATCGTCAAGCTTGTGCTCGTGCTTCTGTATAACGGGCCTGCTGGGGTTGGTTACGGGGTGCTTTGCCACGAATATGGTGCAGCAATCCTCGTAGGGGAGAATCGAAGTCTCATAAGTTCCGATCTTCTCGGAGATCTCAACGATATCCTGCTTATCAAATGCGATCAGCGGCCTTAATACGGGAAGAGTGCAGACTTCGTTGGTACAGACAAGTGATGCGAAGGTCTGGGATGCTACCTGTCCGACACTCTCACCGGTGATCAGTCCGTGACAACCGTTCTCATATGCCAGATGCTCCGCAATTCTCATCATATATCTGCGCATGATGATGGTGAGTTCGTCGTGGGGGCATTTCTCGTAGATCGCAAGCTGGATGTCCGTGAAATTTATTATGTGAAGGTTGATGGGGCCGGTATATGCGGAGATGATCTTCGCAAGGTCGATAACCTTCTGCTTGGCTCTTTCCGAGGTATAGGGAGGAGCGTTGAAATAAACCGCATCCAGAGATACACCTCTCTTGGAGATCATATATCCCGCAACGGGTGAATCGATACCGCCTGAAAGAAGGAGCATTCCTTTTCCGTTTGTTCCTACGGGCATTCCCCCGGGGCCTTCGATGGTCTCACTGTAGATATATATCCTGTCCCTGATCTCCACGTTGAGGAATTTGTCGGGCTTTCTTACGTCGACCTTGATGTTCGGAAAAGCATCCAGCATGGCTTCTCCCAGATCTGCGGCTACTTCCATGGAATTTAAGGGGTAGTTCTTTCTGCCCCTTCTGCAAAATACCTTGAAGGTACCGGATGCATCATCTCCGTACATGCTTCTCCAGTAATCGACGCATTTTTCGCGAAGTCTTTCTTCTCCTTCGTCTTCGCTTACGATAACCGGGCAGATGTGTACGATACCGAAAATATGCTGAAGTTTTTCGACAACCTTATCGAAGTCGAAATTTCCTTTTTTCTCGTCGTTATAGCACTCCAGAAAGATCCTTCCGGGAGTTTTGCGGGTGATGTATCTTCCGGGGATGGTCTTCATTGCGGCACCTATATGTGCGCAGAGAGCGTCTTCGAAAAGATACCTGTTATTTCCTTTGATGCCGATCTCGGCATATTTGATCAAAAATGTATTGAATATCGCTTTATTCATGATTTAAGCCTCATACTTTGCGTTTGCGTGACACATTTTAACAGTTTAACCTCGTTACCGCAACAAAAAAGGCATATATTTGAAGGGTTTATTGGGGGCGTACCTTGCCCATAAACTTGAAATTGCCGTGTATATGGGGTAAAATCATCCATGTATGAACAAAACGAGGGATTGGGAGGTGATCTGATGCCCAGGGACAATACACATACTCAGTATTTTGAGGTGCCCACCGATGATTCGGGTGCGGCATCGGTTCTTGAAGAGGTATACGAGGCTCTTCAGGAAAAGGGTTACAATCCCGTCAATCAGATCGTCGGATATATCATGAGCGGAGACCCCACCTATATTACCAGCCATAAGGGTGCAAGATCTCTCATCATGAAGGTTGAGAGAGATGAACTGGTTGAAGAGCTTCTCTTGGAATATATTGCAAGCAAGGGCTGGAACTGATTTCGGTATCGCCTGATGGAAGCAAACGGAAAAAGATTAATGGGTTTGGATTTCGGGTCGAAGA
>JAEEXJ010000015.1 GCA_016291475.1 Lachnospiraceae bacterium
CTAACCAGTCCAATCAGGGTGTTCTCAGCCTTCTCGGCTAATAACCGGTACTGCAGAACATTAACCAAGTTAAACAGTTCACGCGCAGAAAGAGGAGACCGAAAGGTCTCCTCTTTTAGGTAAGATACATAACGAATATTATAATGTAATGTGGTATACTTTTTATAGAATGTTGGATAAAAATCTGCTTACGGAGGTTTTCAATGTTGGAAGATTTTTTGAGGGATATATACGATAAAGCAATGGCATTGGAATTGATCAAGGAAGCTTCCTATTATTCCTGCATAAGACATATTTATAATCGTATGGATTATTGGAATGAAGCCACTCCGTATCTGGAGAAAATCCTTTTTGATCTAAAAGAAACGGATGTAAAAAAGGGCGTGGATCTTTTGAATGCAATTCAAAAAACCCAGGCAAGTTTTGACGATTGGCATACTTTTTCTGCAGCCATAGATACTGAGATGGTGCCGAGAATCACGGAATATCTCAGGAAATATTCCGGTATAAATGTGAAGGACGGTGAGTGGACTTTGGAGAGTTCACAAACCGGATTTCTTACACTAAAAAGCGATAAATCCGGGTATTTGCACAGCCCCGCGGATCCAATGTGGGAAAGTTTTTTATACGCGAATAGTGTCTTTGATACGGAAGCAAAGAATTATTATATTCTCGGAGGCGGATTGGGATATCTAGCGTATCAGCTTTGGAGAATGTCTTCGGGTGATGCGGATATTTATATATTTGAAATCGATAAAGAATTAACCGAGTATGCTGAATTATATGGTGTTCTGAGCCTTATTCCGGAAGAAAAGATACATGTCATTACCGGGGATGATACGGACATCGTATTGGAACAATATACCCGCGATATACCTGAAAGTAAAACCGTCAGGACTATATATCATTGGGATTTGTCGAAATATAAGGGAGAATATGCTGATTACTTTAAGGTGCAATTATCGAATGAAGTTACCGGAAGAGCGGTAGAACATAAATGGAGAAGAAACTATGATTCCAATATACAGTTGGAGCATAAAACCTTATCGGAATTAGATACAAGCTCTTTTAAAGAAGAGTGGGTTGTTGTTGGCGCAGGCCCCTCGCTCAATGATAATGTGAATTTTATTTTTGATAGTGTTGGTAAAAGAACTATCTGCGCCATTAATGCGTCATTAAAATGGTTTAGTCGAAATGATCTTATTCCGGATGTATGTACTGCGCTCGATCCCCATGATTCCATGGTTCCACATATTGAAGGAATTGAAGATTTTAGCAAAAATGTACCTTTGGTAATGGATTGCGTAACTAATCGCAGGTATGCGGAGAAGTATAGAGGACCAAGATATTATATATATTCTACTGCAACGGCATTGACTATAGGCAGAGAAAATGTCATTGGAGATATATGGGAAATCGGTGGTACGGTTACAAGTATGGCTATCGATCTGGCATATAGGATGGGAGCGAAAAAGATATATGTAATAGGTGCCGATTTGGCGTATCCCGATGGCATAACATATGCCAATGGTGTGGGCCATGATACCGGAAAGTGGAGTGAAGTAGAGGAAACGCTGATATCTGTAGATGATAAAATAATTCCCACGTCAATAAAATTTAATGCATATAAGGGAATGATTGAGGATCAGATAGCTGGATATCATGGAGTTGAGGTGATAAATAAATCGCTTCACGGAGCTTATTTGAATGGAACTTTCTGTAACCAGTGGTGGGAAAATCTACCTGATAGTTTGAATTTTGCTGATTATTTGGACTATTTTAATAATCTGAAACGGAACAGTTATATTTTGGGATGGAGACGTAAATACTATATTTTTTGGCAATTGATTTCCAGAATTGAATCGTTAGGTATAAGCATAAATCCTGATGAAGAGATTGTGGTGGATTCATCATATATGCATATATATCAGATGTTTAAAAATGAATTAAACTGGGTGAATAGTTATTCCGGTAAGAGAATAAAGGGGCAAACATATATTTTTACAACCGAGTTTCTGGGCGAGAAAGATTCTCATTCCAAAGATGTGCTGACTATTGCCGAATCTGAAACAGAAAAAAATAAAAAAGTATTGATAGTAAATACAGGTGAAAAATTAGGCGGTGACCCAATTCCGCTTCATAAACCTATGTCATCACAATACAATAGGGAATTAGAAACTGCGGATAAGGTATTTATGAAGAATAAAACCTTCAGTTATTTCCAGTTTCCTGATGGCATGCCGGAAATAAATTATTATAAAGCTTTTCTGGATTCTGTCGCAGACAATATCCCTGAGAAGATGATCTGTAGCTCTAAATATAGTCTATTGGCAGATTATTGCATTGAGAAATTTGTAAATTCTACTGAGATTTCGTGAATTAATCATATAATATTTTTCTTACTCTCTGCTTGAGAGATATATTGAATCATGAATATTCTGTATTATTTTTGGAACGAAAACTGTAAAGAGGATTGTGTTGAGTCGATGAAAAGACTTGGCCACAATGTGGAAGTATGGAAAAGAGACTTCAAAAACTATTCAGAAGATTCGGATTTTGAATATGCATTGCAAGAAACGGTAAATAAATCATCTGTTGATTGTATTTTTTCATTTGACTATTTTCCTCTTATATCTAAGGTATCCCAGATTAGGGGCCTACCATATATCTCGTGGATATATGATTGTCCGCATTATACACTTCAATCAGACACACTGAATAACTCATGTAACCATGTATATGTGTTTGACTATGCATTAGCTGAAAGGTATAGAACTGAAGGCTTTAAAACTGTGGATTACATGCCATTGCCTGTCAACACTAACCGATTAAGAAACCTTCTCGGAAAGAGAAATAAGAATTACTCGCATGACATTTCCTTTGTAGGTTCTTTATATAATGATGATCATAATTATTTTGACCAGATATCATATCTTCCTGAATATGTCAGAGGATATCTTGATTCTGTGATAAAGGTACAGGAATTGATCTACGGAATGGATGTTCCTTCGCTATTAATTTCGGGGGAAATATATGATGAAATCGAGAAATATGTAATTGCTGATTTGGGTAAGGGATTTAGAAGCATTAAAAAAGATTTTATTTGTGACATGCTAAGGAAAAAGGTGACAGTTAATGAAAGAAGAAATCTACTAACCCTTCTCGGTAATCGTTTTAATTTAGATTTGTTTTCAGGATCAAAACCGGCTAAAGATATTAACGTTAACTATAAGGGGATTGCGGATTATTATTCTGAAATGCCGTATATTTTTGCATCAAGCAAAATTAATATCAATATTTCGCTGCGAAGCATCCTTACCGGAATTCCATTGAGAGTGGTGGATATTATTGGCGCCGGGGGATTTTGTCTAACAAATTATCAGGCTGAAATGTCGGAGTATTTTGAAAATGGGCGGGAGCTTGTATGGTTTGAAAGCCCCGGGGATATGGTTGAAAAAGCAGATTATTTTCTTCATCATGATGATGAACGCGAGAAAATAGCCATCAATGGTGCGGAAGCAGCCGAAAGAATATTTTCATATGATGTGTTGTTGCCGAAGGTCCTGGATATATTTTGATCTTTAGAAAAATATACGATTAGTTATATCAAAAGCATTTGTAAAATGAAATTAAGGTGACATTTATGAGCAGTATTGCAATCATAACAGCGCGTGGTGGATCTAAGAGAATACCTAAAAAGAATATTAAAAATTTTTGCGGAAAGCCGATGATTGCCTACAGTATTGAGGCTGCATTGAATTCCTGCTTGTACTCTGAAGTTATGGTATCTACTGATAGCGAAGAAATTGCTGAGATTGCAAAATTGTGCGGTGCGACTATTCCTTTTATGCGTAGTGAAAAGACATCCGGTGATTATGCATCTACCAGAGATGTTTTAATGGAAGTGATTTCGGAATACGAGAAAATAGGAAAGTCATTCGATGATATGACCTGTATTTATCCTACTGCTCCTTTTATAACCTCTCAGAAGCTATGCGAGGCCATGGCTCTTTTTCAAAAGTCTGATAGTTCTTTATTGATTCCTGTCGTTCGATTCTCATCCCCTCCTCAAAGAGCTTATATCATTAATGACAACAAACTCATATTCAAGTGGGAAGAATACAGGTATACCAGATCGCAAGATCTTGAGCCGTTCTACCATGAGGCCGGACAGTTCTACATTTACAATATATCAGATTACTTGAAAGCCGACGGATCTATAAAACAGAATATTGTTCCTTTTATTCTTCCTGAATCTGAAGTTCAGGATATCGACACGGAAGAAGATTGGAAGATAGCAGAATTAAAATATCAGCTGATGAAAAGTAAAGTTAATGAATAAAACGATTAAAATCGGAAATAGAATAATCGGAGAAGGAAACCCGACATATATTGTTGCTGAGATGTCTGCGAATCATTTGCAGGATTATGGAAGAGCGAAGAAGATTATTCTTGCTGCCAAAGAATCAGGTGCAGATGCTATTAAACTTCAATCATATCGGCCTGATACCATTACAATAGATTGTTTCGGTGAGGAATTCATGGCAACAAAGGGAAGCTTGTGGGAAGGCCAAAATCTGTATCAGCTCTATGAGAAGGCATACATGCCGTGGGAATGGCACAATGATCTGTTTGCATACGCTAAAGAGATTGGAATAGAGATTTTTTCTTCTCCATTTGACCCGACTGCTGTCACACTGCTCGAAGGGCTTGGCTCCCCGGCATATAAAATCGCATCTTATGAAATTGTGGATATTCCGCTCATTAAGTTATGTGCTAAAACAGGAAAGCCAATTTTGTTGTCTACCGGCATAGCAACACAGTCAGATATTGAGAGGGCGGTAGAAGCATGTAAGAATGAGGGAAATGATAATATTGCTATTTTAAAGTGCGTATCTCAGTACCCAACTTGTTATCAGGATTTAAATTTGAAAACGATTCCGCATATAGCGGATTTGTTTGACTGTGTTGCCGGTTTATCTGATCATTCCATGGGCTCAGCTGTGGATGTTGCTGCTGTCGCTCTTGGAGCAAATATAATCGAAAAGCATTTGACGTTGAGCCGAGCTGATGGGGGACCAGATGGAGCTTTTTCAATGGAACCGGAAGAGTTTGCCCAAATGGTATCTGACATACGAGACATCGAACAGGCCCTCGGAAAAGCTACGTTTGAATTGACTGACTTCCAAAAACGAGGAAAAAATAATAGCAGATCACTGTATGCGGTTGAAGATATAAAAAAAGGGGATGTGTTTACTGAAAAAAATATCAGATCGATTCGCCCCGGGAAAGGGATTCCTACCTGGTTTTACGAAGATATTATAGGGAAACGGGCTGCAGTAGATATTAAACGTGGAACTGCAATGTCATTTGATTATATAGAAAAGTAAAGGAATACTTATGTTTTTCTTTCGGACAGATGGTAATTCAACTATTTCCTACGGTCATGTAATGAGATGCCTTGCGATTGCTAATACGTTAGCGGATCAGGGTGAGAATGTTTGCTTTCTTATCGCAGACGATAATTCGAAGGCTATTTTGGAAGAAGTAGGAATGCCTTATATTGTACTTCATTCTGATTGGATGAATCTGATGACCGATCTGGAACAAATTAAGCGCATTGTAGCGAAGAAATCTGCATCTGTCGTGTTGATTGATACTTATCGTATAACAAAACAATATGTGGAAGAATTGGGCTCGATATGTAAAATAGCATATTTGGGAAGCAAAAAAGATTATCTGGGACATCTTGATCTTTTGGTGAATTACAGCACGGATATTGATCTTGAGTTCTATAAAACCATTTATGGCAGCGAAACTAAGCTTCTTCTTGGTCCGGCTTATGCTCCGTTAAGGAAAGAATTTCAAGATTTCTCGCCCGAATATAGAAGCAATCTCAATCGCATTCTGCTAACAACAGGAAGCACAGATCAAAATGGGATGGTTTTATCGATAATAAATGAATTACTCCCGATATTGTCTGCGGCGGATATTGCTCTCGATGTTGTGGTGGGACGTCTGTTTGAGAATAAAGGGGAGCTGAATAAAACATTTGGAAATAGTCCTTATGTTGTTTTGCATGAGAATGTACAATCTATGTCTGCTTTAATGAAAGATTGCAATCTTGCTATTTCTGCCAATGGAACAACTGTCTATGAATTATGCGCTATTGGGGTTCCGGTAATATCCTTTGCTATGGTTGAGGAGCAGGTGAGGAGTGCTGAGGCAATGCAAAAATTTGGATTTATAGATTACTGCGGTGTTTCATATGATGACAAATATGGCTGTATTTCTCGGATTCTTAAACGGGTATCCCATTATATCAGTGTTCCGGATGATCTTCCTAAGCTTGCTAAAAGGGCTCACGATGTTATAGACGGGAAAGGTGTATATAAAATTGTTGATGCTCTTCGCTCGTTGTTAGTATAAATTTCATAAAATTATATTGGGGGATAAGATGTATATAATCATTGGAGCTTCAAGTTTTATAGGAGTATATACAGCCACGTACTTTATAGAAAAAGGAGAAAAAATAGTTGTAACCGGGAGAAATAACAAATTTAAAGAATATTACGATTCTTTGGGTGCAGAATATTTAAATCTCGATTTGAATAATGATGAAGATTTCGAAAGACTTCCCAAGAACGGGGTTGAAGGCGTTATCCTTATTTCGGGTGTCCTTCCGGCCAGCGAGGATGCAGATCTGAAAAAAGATGAAAATGCAAATCGGTATGTTATAACCAACATTCTTGGAACTTGTTATGCTTTGGAATATTGCAGGAAGAATAATATTAATAGGCTTATAAATACGATATCTTTTGCTGAAGTGTCGGGTGCATGGAGAATGGATCCGCCAATTGATGAATCGGAACCCAGATCTTTCTCTTTTTCCGGTGATCACGCTATGTATGTTATCTCCAAGAATACCGCCTCGGATATAATGGAGTATTATAATCAGCAGCACGATATGAAAAACGCATGGTTTAGACTGCCTCCGGTTTATGGCGTGGGACCTCATGGTTATCTTAAAGTGAACGGAAAAGTTGTAAAATCCGGACTTCAGATATTTATCGATAAAGCAAAAGAAGGCGAGACTATAGAGGTGTATGGCTATTTGGCCAGAGATACGGTTTATGTGAAAGATGTTGCTCAAGCTTACTATAAGGCCGCAAAAAGTGACAAAACTTGTGGTTTGTATAATATTACTTCGGGCAAAGCTACAACGTTAATGGAACAAGCGGAAGCATGCGCTGAACTTTTTGCATCCGACACTCAGCACAGGTCCAAAGTGATTTATAGAGATGATATGGTGAACGGAGGGAAATCATATCTGTTTTCAATCGAAAAAGCTAAGCGAGATTTTGGTTATGAACCGGAATATGCAGATTTTCGTAATTTGATGAAGGATTATATTTTCGAGACAGAACGCGGTGTTTATCCCAGATTATTTGCAGGCAGAGAGGTATAACGAGAACAATTATGGAATCAGTTTTCATTCTTGGTGCGAGCCGGCTTCAGATTCCCGCTATAAAAAAGGCAAAAGAAAAAGGTTTGTATGTCTATGTGCTGGATTATGATCCAAAGGCTTCTGGTATTCCTTTCGCAGATGCCTTTTTGGAAATAAGCACAATTGACAAAGAGGCTGTTTTAAATGCGGCTATTGAATATAAACCGGATTATATTATTACATCTACCAGTGATATGCCTGTAAGAACGGTATCCTGGGTATGCGAAAAGCTAGGAAAAAAGACCGATATTTCTTATGAAGGAGCAATCTACGCAACGGATAAAGTTGCGATGAGAAAACGGATGGTGGAATGCGGAGTGCCGGTTCCTGAATTTCATGAGATAAAGACTTATGAGCATTTTCTTGATATAGCTGAGATCATGCCATCCGAATTTATTTTGAAACCGGCAGATAATTCGGCCAGTAGAGGGGTCGTTCTTGTAGACAAAACTAAGGATCCTGATTATGAAAAACTGTACAATTATTGCAAGCATTATTCACGAAGCGGTGAAGTGCTGGTTGAAGAGTACATGGAAGGACCTGAGGTTAGTGTTGAATCCTTTAGTGTTGATGGTGAACCACATATTATTACCATTACGGATAAGATCATTACCGATCTCCCCTTTTTTGTAGAATTAGGTCACACGGAGCCCAGTAGATTATCATTAAAGCAACAAGAAGACGTATGTAAAGTGGCTGAAGCGGCAATAAGAGCAATCGGTATGCAGAACGGTCCCACACATACAGAAATTAAAGTCACTTCTTCGGGAGCAAAATTAGTTGAAATTGCAGCGAGATTGGGTGGAGATTTTATAACATCGAAGCTTGTTCCTTTATCTACCGGAGTAGACATGATCGGTTGTTCGTTTGCTTCGCTGCTTGGAGGGACGGTTCAGTATCAGGCTGTATCTGATGGCGGGGCAGCTATTAGATTTATCCAGGGAGAAGAAGGCGTTCTAAAAGCTATAGATGGTATAGATGGAGCGAAAAAAATGTCAGGTGTTTGTGAGGTGGATATATATAAAACAATTGGTGACATTATAAAAAAGCCGGAAAACAGCGGCGATCGTGTTGGCCATGTTATAGCAATAGGGAAGGATGCTGATGAGGCGGCTCATAATGCTGAAGCTGCTTTGGAAAGCATTCGGGTTATTGTTGAATGAGTATTATTCTGTTTGGTGGTGATTAAATTTGATACCTACATATCAAGAGATTGCAAAAATAAATAGAGAAGCAGAATTGCTTGAAAATGAGGTTAATGAGTTGTTGAAGCAACGGGGGACCGGTTTGGATGCTATTGATTGCTTATTGGATTCAAAGGCTTTAGAAATTGCTTCTTATAACCAACGGATTTACATTTTACGGATTCTTGCTCAAATCGGAAGGATAGAAATAGAGCGTGGTGAAAGGAAAACGATATTTCTTAACAGGAACACCGATGAATTGATAACTTTATATCGAGTGATGATCTTGTATTTGCGAAGGATAGAATTTGATTTCCCGGACGAGTATGTAAATGAGATAGCAGGCTATATAATTACCGAAAAGATAAGCGCGATAGCCATTGTCGGTATTATTGATTCAGCTCGTAGTATTATTCTGAAAAATAAAGTAAGAAAAGGCGTCATTAAGATTTTGGGTGATATGGCTTCATGAATGATAAGAAAATATGCTTCATAATGTGTGTGAATAATGATTTGTTCATGAATGAGTGTTTGTTATATTTGCGAAGACTTTATGTTCCTGACGGGTATGAGACGGAACTGTTATCTATTACAGATGCAAAGTCAATGTGTAATGGATATAACGAAGGAATGAATGCTTCTGATGCAAAATATAAGATATATCTTCATCAGGATACATTTATTGTAGATAGATATTTTCTATATGAAATGATAGATATTTTTAAATCTGATCCCAAAATTGGAATGATAGGTGCCGTGGGCTCACCTTCAATTCCGGAAAGCGGTTGCATGTGGGATGGTCCGCGCGTATGGGGGATTTATACAGATGGAATAACAGATACTGAGGGATGCGATATATATTATTCTTTAGAACAATATAAAATCACTTCGGTTGAAGCTATAGATGGATTGTTGATGGCTACACAATGTGATATCCCGTGGAGGGATGATCTCTTTTTGGAGTTTGATTTCTATGATGCATCGCAAAGTATGGAATTTATCAAGGCCGGATTTAAAGTAGTTGTTCCTGAAATGAATAAACCAATATGTGTTCATGATGATGGCGTAATATCAAGTATGCTGAACTACGACAATAATAGAAAAAAATATGTATCTGAATATCAATCGCTGATAAAGGAATTACATGAAAATGAATAAAAGGATTAATGTTACAAGATCATCCATGCCGCCTTACGAGGAATTTATTCAAGCGATAAAACCTTTATGGGATAGTCATTGGCTTACAAATATGGGCACATACCATAATGAACTTCAGCAAAGACTGAAGGAATATCTGGGCGTGCAAGAGCTATCATTAATGGTCAATGGACATATGGGATTGGAAATGGGGTTACAATCCTTTGATTTTCCTGAGGGAAGCGAAGTTATCACAACCCCCTTTACTTTTATTTCAACCACGCATGCCATAGTCAGAAACCGATTGGTTCCGGTGTTTTGTGATGTAAAACTTGATGACGGAACTATCGATGAAAATAAGATAGAGGAATTGATTACTGATAAAACGGTTGCGATTATGCCGGTTCATGTGTATGGAAATGTGTGTAATACTAAGGTTATTGAACAAATAGCCCAAGATTATAATCTCAAAGTGATTTATGATGCAGCACATGCATTTGGCGAGAAAGTCAATGGACGTGGAATAGGTGATTTTGGGGATGCATCGGTATTTAGTTTTCATGCTACAAAAGTTTTCAATACAATTGAGGGCGGAGCAGTTACGTTCCATGACCATTGGATGTATGAAAAACTGTATAATTTAAAGAATTTTGGCATACGTGGCGAGGTTATTGTTACGGAAGTCGGTGCCAATGCTAAGATGAATGAAATGTGTGCTATCATGGGACTCTGTAATTTGACACATATCGAAGAATCTATCGCTTATAGAAGACGGATTTTTGATAAATATGTTTCAGCCATTGAGAATATTAAGGGAATAGATATTTTTAGAGTCATCAAAGAAGGAGAAGAAAATAATTACGCATACTTTCCTATTCTTGTACAGGATGATTATGAGATGAGCCGTGATGAATTGTATGACAAGATGCATGAGAATGATATTTATCCGAGAAAGTATTTTTATCCGATAACTTCTGATCAGAATTGTTTTAGAAATAAATACAAGGGAATTCCATTGCATAATGCCAGAGAATTGTCGAGACGTGTTCTCACCCTCCCTATATATGAAGGAATGACGGAAGAGGATTTACAAAGGGTTATTGAGGCTCTTTCGTTCTGAGAAAGGATAAAGTATGAGTAATTCTGCTTTTAAAATAATTGATATGTTGGTCACATATCTGGATAAGTTGAAAAATGAACTTGAAACCGACCTACAATTGGAAAATTCTACAGTAAAAATCTCTGCAATACCTCAAATGCTTGATGTGGTTTGTGGTGTACTACCTGAGGATGTTTTAATATCTTACTCAGAGTTTTTTGGAGTGTCGAAAAAATTTTTTGGTTCATGCCAGGATGCCTGCTTCCTAAATGATCATCTGCAGGACTCATATGATGCTATTGTTCTCTTGATACAACAATTATCCAATATAGATAAAATTATGAAAAACTATAGAGCAAAATGTCCTTGTTGTGGTAGCAAGGTTCAATATTTGCCTTTGGATTCATATTATCAAGAGATGAAAGAAAAACATGGTGTTTTAAGGGAGAGCAATCCTGAAACTCTTAACAGAGACAGATATTTTTGCCCTGAATGCCATAGTTCGGACCGAGATAGGCTGATAGTATCATTTATGAAAAAGATTAGGCTTCCTGAAGCACCTGAAGGAACTCGAGTGCTCCAAATTGCTCCGTCTGATGTGATTGATAAATGGATTCAAATGTGGTGCCCCAATGTCACCTGTGAGACTACTGATTTGTTCATGGACGGTGTGACATTTAAGTCTGACATTCAAAATATGAATACTGTTTCTAACGAAACATACGATGTGATAATTTGTTCACATGTTTTGGAACATGTAAGAGATGATAGGAAAGCATTATCTGAACTGCACAGAATACTTAAGGATGATGGTGAAATAATATTCCTCGTTCCCATTGATTTAAACTGTGATGAAATAGATGAAGAGTGGGGGCTTTCGGAGGAGGAAAATTGGAGGCGTTTTGGTCAGGGGGATCACTGCAGATTGTATTCAAAGGCCGGCTTGGTTGAACGGCTTGAGGAACACTTTTGTGTCCATCAATTAACAAAAGACTACTTTGGTAATGAGACTTTTGAGGATTGTGGATTGATAGAGACCAGCACTCTTTATGTATTGACCAAAAATGATAATGTGGTTTTAGAAAAGGGATGGACTCCGGATGTTGATGAAAATCTTTGTGAGAACGGCCCGTTAGTCAGTGTAATTCTTCCAACTTATAATCATGAAAACTATGTTGCGAGAGCAGTTGAAAGTGTCATCAACCAAAGTTACAAGAATATTGAAATTCTTGTTGCGGATGATGGCTCGACTGATAGAACTGTAGATGTATTGAGAAAATACTCCGGGTATTTTTCAAAGGAATATTACTTTGATAATAACCAAAGAGGGAGAGCAATGTTCCTTGCCCGACAAGCTACCGGAAAATATATTGCCCTTATGCATTCTGATGATTATTGGGAACCGGACAAAATTGCGATTCAGGTGAAAGAGCTTGAAGAAAAGGGCGGAATATCTCTTACATGGGCGAATTATATCACCGATGACGGTGAACTGATCGAGGATGCAACATTTATTGAAAAAAATCGAAGCAGGATAGAATGGCTCAGATATCTTTGGGATAACGGGAACTGCTTCTGTAATCCCTCTTGTGTTATGTCAAGGGAACTATATCTGAATGCTCAAAAGCATGGCGAATCATCGAAACAGTTGCCGGACTATTTTAAGTGGATAGATTTCCTTCAATATACAGATATAAATATAGTTCAGCATCCTTTGACCAAAATGGGTATTCACTATAATGGGAAAAATGCAAATGACAGTGCGCCGACAAAAGAAAATCGGTATAGACATGTTTTGGAGGATGGTATTCACTGGATGTCTGTATTGAATGATATGAAAGATGATTTATTTATTTCAGTTTTTGGCGATTGCTTTAAAGGGAAGGATGCCAACTCTGAAGAAGAGTTAATGTGTGAAAAGTATTTTTTGATGATTGATTCGGGTAAAATCGGAAGAGAAAATGCAGCTATTAACTATATGGCTGTTAATTATACTATTTTAAAAGATTGTCTACGAGAAAAATATAATTACACAAAAAACAATTTTGTCGAAGATGAAATTAATAAGGGATTTTTGGCTGAGTTTTTAAGGGATGGCATAAAGCACCAGTGATTCGGTCATTGGTGTCAGAAGCCTAAAATAGTAGTTATATTTCCTGCTACCGACAACGGATTCTAAAAATGGGATATAATCGAACAATGCCCTGCTATCAATGCCAGCGGAGATTATTATTGCAGGCATATCATGAGAGATTGTATTTCGGGCTCCTTCCAAGACAGGTAGAATAGAGCAACCTATGCATATTTTGATGAGGGATATTTTTTCTTTGCCCTGGCAAATCTCATCTATTGTCGTGACTTCTGATTCAATTCCACTTGAGTCAAGGCAAGTGCTTTGTTCATCAAATGAAAAAAAATCCGTGCCAACGTGGTCGCTTACACCATAATTAACTATTGATATATTCGAATCTTCGGAATATTTATCAAATAGCATTTTACACATGCATTTTTGTACTTCTATAGCAATTATATTATACTTGTATATCTTTTTTCTGTGTAAAACAGAAAGAAAGTCTGCAATTGATTTTCCGTCGTATGCTCCTATGTCAAGGTATGTCATATCGTTTGAGTATTTCAAGATTTCTTCATCATCGAAGAATGAATGAGGTTTTTGACATTCATCTTTGAGATATGATGCGTCTTTAGTGAGCTTGGCATTCAGATACTTAAATAAAACTTTTCTTGACGTATCGTCAGCCAGTTTATCATATATATTTTGTAAAATATCAATATTGTTTTTTACTGCAGCAGCTGAAATCGCGATATCATCCCGCGTGGCATCGACCAAACACCACACATGTTTGATAAAACAGTATCTATTGAGGTTAGATACTAATTCGTAATGGGAATGTCCCACGACAACACCAACTGATTCTGATGATTGCGGAATTTGCTCTATGGAGAAAATCGGGATTTCCAGCTCTTTTACACGATTATCAATAATGAAATCTGTAACATCATTAAAAAATCCAGAAACGGGAATATTATGAGCAATCAATTGTTTGGCTATTCCGGAAGCAACCGATCCTGTTCCCCATATATATATGCCAGAACAATTGTGATTGATTATCCATTCTTTGATTTCTTGATATATGTCTATTTCATTAAAGGATAACGTATCTAAGAGTAACATGATTGATTCGCCTCTATGTGTATGCGTTCATTGATGATTTCTTTTTCGATAAATCCGGCTTTTCCATACGCTCTTCTGGCTGCTTGATTCTTTTCGTCGACTGTAGTGTATAATGTTACATTTTTAGGGATTTCATTTAATAATTTATTTAATAACTCAGCTCCGACTCCTCTGTTGCGATAGTTTTGAGCGACGCCATAAATAGAGAGAAAAATACGGTTGTTTTCATAACGATTACGGATATATGCGGCAACAACTCCAACTAATCTGTCATCTGCGATAGCAGCATATCCGTCAGCTAAGTTGATTAATTTTTTTGAATAATCATCAATTGATAAATCCATTTTTTTATCAAGAGGAATTGAGAGAAAGGGATTAATTTCGTTCCCGATAAAATCGGATAAATCTACATAAGAAAGAGAATTGATTGCCCTGTATTCTATTTGAATATTAGCTTTGTTCATAGGAAATGATTAAAAATCTAATTTCATAATGGAAATTCTTTTTTGGGATATGATCCCGGGAGTGGCCTGCAAGGTTTCCGGCTCGACTTTTTCACAACTTAGCCATTGGACTATAGCTTTTGGAAGATTAGCCCCCCCAATATGACTAAATGGGTATCCACCCCCAAATCGGGCGTTCATATCAATGATATAAGGAACATTTTTAACCAGAATTACATCAATATCCATATTGGCAATATGTTTGGTGAGACGGGAAAGTCTTTCTGCGGCATTTCTTATCTGCATATTTTCAACTATTTCCGCACAAAAAGTCTCACCGGATCTCATTTCAATTTTTCTTTTGATGACAGAATTGATATAATTGCCTTCCAAATCGCAGATGCAATCTATCCCATATTCTTCGCCATTTAGTTTTTCCTGTATGAGGACACATTCTTCCGGGCATATTGCAGATTCGTATTTTAAGTATGAATTGAATATTTCGTTACGAGTTTTATCATATAGAACAGTCAACTCTTTCTCGTTGTTCGCATAGTTCAAGGCTATAGAGCCCATCCCCCATCGCGGCTTTATGACCAGCGGAAAGTTAATGATACCTTGATAGAGTGCATTTATTGCCCCATCGGGTGTTAAAAATGTTTGTGGGGTTTCGAAATTATTAGCTGATAAAAAACGGAATGTTTTCCATTTATCATTGCATATCTCAATTATTTCATTTGATGAGACTAAAACCTTAGTCCCAATTGCCTCAAATTGTTCTTTGTGTTGAGCCAAGACTGCCAAATCGATATCGAATAACGAGATTATGGCCTTAATCTGTTCTTTTTGGCAAAATTCCAACAAAAATGGAATATATTCTGCACTATATATTAATGGAGTTATCAAGCTTTGATCGGCAAATTGTAATGCCGTTGAATAACGACTACTGTTAGCGGCATATATTTTTCCATTTTGTCCCAAAGCTTCTTTAAAGTAACTTATAATATAATCTCTGCGACCGGCAGAGGTGAATAGAATATTCAGTGGACTGTTTTTTTTCATAATTATATGTTGTTCCGAGTTTAACTTACTGTTATGTGATGACTAAGAGTATTATAACCTAAACTTTCCACAAATTATACTCGGAGTGTACTGACCAGTGTTTTGACTTTTGCCTCCGACAGATCCAGGCACTTTAGTATCTGTCTCTGCTTTTTTTCATAGCATACATAGGCATCCTTGAACCATCACGTTTTTGCTGTATCTGATATTTGTTCAGTTCACCTATGGTAGATCTTGTTGTTGTGGAACTGATGGCATCAAGCACAGGTTTGATATAATAGCGGTAAGCCTCTACTACGACTTTTTCCTGCATATATCTCTATCACCTCCGAGTATAATTTTCGGAGAGTTTAGGGTTGATGTAGATGAGTTTTGCAGGAGGCTCTTATGGACCGGTTGGTGTGAGAAAAGGATTACGGTTATAAGGCCTTACAAATTTTCGACAAGCATTCTCTTGAACGGTGGTGGCAAATATGATACCATGCATTTGGGGAATATATATGTCAACGTTGGAAAAGCTTAAAAAGAAATTTTATGAAAAACCGGTTCGTAATGATTTGACAGTTGATGAAGTTGTAAGGCTTGCCAAGGCTTATGGATGCAGTGTGGTCACAGGCGGAAATCATCAAATCCGAATTGTTCATAAACCTACCGGAACTGTTATTCCTTTGCCGAGCCACGGTAAAACGGTAAAAGAAGCTTACATTGCAGAATTGAAAAATTTGTTTAGTGAGATTGAATCCATAGGAGGAACAGACGATGATCAAGTATCCTTTTAAAGTATATCAAACTGAGATTGAGGGGCATGTCTTTTGGGTGGCCAAAAGCTCATGTCTTAAGGGATGTGTCGGTCAGGCTGATCTTATGGTCGATGCGATATCCGAACTTGAGGAGAATGAAAAGGCGTGGCTTGAAACTGCGAAGGAGACCGGGATTCAGATTCCGGAACTTATTATTGAGACAGAAGAGAATTACAGCGGTAAGATGACACTTCGTCTTGCTCCCTATGTTCATATGCAGGCAGTCAGATTGGCTCAGCGAGAGGGAATCAGCTTGAACCAATATATTAACAATGCTGTTGTGTCACAGAATGCTGTACTTGAAGCAGTGATGTAGATCAGGGAATTTAATTCTAAAGCATACATATCGAGGAGACCGCAAGGTCTCCTCTTTCCTTATCCTAGCAGTCACAATTTTATCTATTTTCATCCCTTTTTGTTCTATTTTTCCAATCTCGTTTGTACTAGAATAACGAGCTATGAAAAACAAAACCATCGAAATAAATGAAAACACTCCGCTGATGTTCCTTGCGGGTCCCATGTTTCTGGAGCTGTTCCTGAACATCCTTCTGAATAACGTGGATACGCTGATGCTCAGCCATTATTCGGAAGATGCGGTGGGCTCCGTGGGAAATGCCAATCAGGTAATGTTCCTGGTAATTATCATGTTCAATGTCATCGCAACTGCGACATCGGTTGTTGTGGCTCAGTATCTGGGCGCAAAACAGTACGAGAAGATGAACATGATCTACACCCTTGCTATGGGGGTCAACCTGGTATTCGGGATAATCTTGAGCGCTTTGCTGTGCCTTGTGGCGGGACCTTTGCTGGATCTGATCAATATAATGCCCGTGATGAGGGCAAATGCAATCCTCTACATTGATATAGTCGGTGGCGGCCTCTTCCTTCAGGCATGTTACAATGTCATGCTCCAGATCCTCAGGTGCAACGGCTATTCCCGCGTAGGTATGGTCATCTCCATTGTCATCAACGTGATCAATATCATCGGCAATTATCTGTTCCTCTACGGACCTTTGAAATTCCTGAATCTGGGGGTTGCGGGCGTTGCCATATCAACCGTTGCGGCCAGGGTGATCGCACTTATAATCGCCGTCGGTTTCTTCTATAGTAAAAAGATTGGAAAACTGTCACTCAAATACCTTAATCCCTTCCCGGGAAAGCTCCTCCTTCAGATGATAAAGATAGGGCTTCCTTCGGCGGGAGAAAACCTGCTTTACAGTCTGTATCAGATGGTTCTCCTTTCATTCGTAAACAGAATGGGAGAGAACTCGGTTTACGCCAGGGCGTACTGCAACTCCCTGATCTCTTTTGCCATGGTGTTCTCCAATGCTTCGGCCATGGCTACGCAGATCATCACCGGCCACCTGGTGGGTGCCGGAAAAGAAGACCTTGCTTACAAGCGTGTATTTAAGACTCTTTCCACGTCCATGCCGATAACGCTTGGACTTGCCTTTATTAATTTCCTGCTTTGCCCTCTTACCCTGCAGGCATTTACGAGTACGCCTGAGATCATAGCTCTGGGCAGGGGCATTATGTTCGTGGATATATTCATAGAGGCGGGCAGATGCCTGAATATGACTTTTGTCAATTCACTCAAGGCAGCGGGATCATACATATTCCCCCTGATCATCGGAGTGATCACCATGTGGGGACTTGGGGTTACGGTAGGTTACAGTCTCGGGGTTCTTGCCGGAATAGGAGTTGCGGGGGTATTTGCGGGAACCGCAACGGACGAATGCCTCAGGGGACTCGTCGTTATGTGGTACTGGTATAAGAAGAAATGGTATGGGAAATCCATAGTTAAAAAACAGTAAAAAAGGCCGCTTCGAAAGGCTTGATTAAGTTCTTTAATTATTCCGAAAAAATAAATTAAAATTTTTTTAGTATTTGCTAAAAAAAGCATTTACACGGCATGTTGTTTCTGCTATTATTCACTTACAGAAACACTAGTATACAAGTGCATCGCGTAGTATCGACATAAAGATAGTGGGGGCCGGATGGAATTATATACTAAATTGCCTAAGGAATCCGCAAGGGATTATGCCCTGAGGGTTTTGAAAGGGAATATCATTTCACTGGAGCTTCAGCCCGGTACGTCAATTTCAGAGAATGAACTGGCCTCGGTAATCGGAATCTCCAGAACTCCGGTCAGAGAAGCAATCATTGAACTCGCAAAAGCTTATCTCATAGAGATTTATCCTCAGAGAGGAAGCTTTGTATCACTGATAGATCCAAAGATGGTTGAGGAAGCAAGATTCCTCAGAAGAGTTATGGATACCGCAGTCATCGAGGAAGTGTGCGAGACATGCGATGAAGAAGGTTTAAAACTTCTCGAAGAAAACGTCGAACTTCAGGAATATTATCTTTCCAAGGGGATGACGGATAAACTCTTCGATCTTGATAATAAGTTTCACCGAGATATTTATGTTGTTGCAAAAAAGGACATCATCTACGATATTCATTCAACTCTGATGATTCACTTCGACAGAGTTCGAAATCTTTCCGTTGTAACTGTTAAGAATTACGGAATAGTTGGAGAACATCGAGCAATGATCGAGGCCATCAAAGCCAAGGATAAAGAGGAAGCATCCAGACTTGTGGCTGAACATCTGAATCATTATCATGTTGATGAAAAAGAAATAAAGAGTCGCAGACCTGAGTTCTTTAAGGTGTAAAAGGAGGGTAAAGTGACAACTAATTTTAATTTCGGCAAGAATGCCGGACAGCAAACTTCACAGTCGAATGTAAGCGCTTCCAAGCCCAAATTCGTCTACATCAAAAGGTACTGGCAGTTATATGTCCTTTTGTTGCTCCCCATGGCTTACTTTGTAGTTTTCAAGTATATCCCCATGGCGTATGTAACAATCGCGTTCAAGAAGTACAGTATCGTACAGTCTCTTACAGAGATGCCTTGGGCTAAGAACCACGGCTTCGAGTATTTCATCAAGGCGTTCCAGAATAAGGATTTCCATTATGCATTGAGAAATACCATATTCCTGAATCTTCTTGATATCCTTGTGGGATTCCCTATTCCCATCATCTTTGCGCTTATTCTCAACGAGCTTCGTTTTAAGCGTTTCAAGAAGGCTGTTCAGACCATTACTTACATGCCCCACTTCCTTTCTTGGGTCATCATCTATGGTCTTGCACTTCAGCTGTTTGCTCCCGCAAACGGACTTATCAATATGCTGATCCACAATCTCGGCGGTGACACCATTCACTTCCTCGATGAAGGCAGAACCTGGGTTAAGACCTATATCGGTCTCGGAATCTGGCAGTCATTCGGATGGAACTCCATCATTTATCTCGCTGCGATCTCCGGTATTTCTCCCGAGCTTTATGAGGCAGCATCGGTTGACGGTGCAGGTCGTTTCCAGAAGATGTGGCACATCACCCTTCCCGGCATCAGACCTACCATTGTAGTTCTTCTGATCATGGCTCTCGGTAATGTCCTCGGATCAGGATTTGACAGACCTTTCGCTCTCCAGAACAACCTGGTTATGAAGAATGCGGAAGTTATCGCAACATTCGTTTATAAATACGGTATTAAGGGACTGCAGTTCTCACTTACCACCGCTGTCGGTTTGTTCCAGTCCATTGCTAATGTAATTTTCCTTTTCCTCGCCAACTGGTTCTCACGTAACATGGGCGAGCGTGGAATTATGTAAGGAGGGTGTCATGGAAGAAACCAGTAGAGAGATACATTCACTAAAAACTAGAATAGGAGACTGGGTCATAGTATTTGTCTGCGTTATCATCGCATTGCTGTGCCTTCTCCCCATGATAAATCTGCTCGCAAGATCACTTTCCGGAACCGATTATCTGATCAAGCATGAGGTTTATCTGCTTCCCAAGGGATTTAACTTTGATGCATATGCAACCGTTCTTAAGGATCCCAAGTACCTTAAGGCATTTGTATGGACTGTTTTCCTTACGGTAGTATGCACTTTCCTGAGCCTTGCTATGACAACGCTCTGTTCTTATCCCCTTATCTTCCCCGCACTCAAAGGAAGAAAGGCTATAAACATTTTCATCACCGTAACAATGTTCTTTAATGCAGGTACCATTCCTAACTACCTGCTCATGCAGAAGCTCGGACTCCTGGACAATCCTCTTGTTCTTATCGTTCCCGGATGCTTGAGCGTTTACAACATGATCATTATGAGAAGCTTCCTCTATGGAATCCCTGAGTCACTCAGAGAATCCGCTGAGATTGACGGAGCAAGTTATTTCACCATTCTGTTGAAGATCTACCTGCCTCTGTCAAAGCCCGTTCTTGCAACTCTTGCTCTTTTCTACGCTGTAGGAAGATGGAACGGATACTCAGATGCTCTTATGTATATGAAGAACAAGGATTTCTATCCCCTTCAGCTTCTTCTGTACAATATCCTGAACAATATCAATCAGGTTGAGGTTGCTACTCAGGAGAGCTTCACTATGCCCGGACTTCAGGATTCACTTAAGGCGGCTATAGTCATGTTCTCAACCGTTCCCATCCTCTGCATCTATCCTTTCATGCAGAAGTACTTCATCCAGGGCGTCACTCTCGGTGCCGTCAAGGAATAATGGTCTCCCGTTTAGCGGGGTACAATCTTGAATTTTAGCGGCCGTAAAGGCCGCTGAAAGATATAAACAAGGAGGCATTTATGAAGAAGAAAGTTTTATCACTTATTCTCGCCGGATCCATGGTTCTCTCCATGGCAGCCTGCGGAAATGGAAGTGGAAACACCGAAGGTACCGGTGTTCCTGACGGAACCGTTTCACAGGCTACTTACACTGAAGATGAATCTACGATCGAAGGCGGAAGCAGCTCTGAGCTGATCAACGGCAGATTTGCCGAGACCAGACACATCACCGTAGAGATCTATGATCGCGGAAACGACGGCGGATCAGATCCTACAAACAACATGTACACCGAAGCTATTAAAAAAGGAATGCTTGCAGATCACAACGTTGACGTTGAGTTCGTAGCAGTTCCCCGTTGGACCGAGGTTGAGGAGATCAACAACCTTCTTGCAGCAGGAACCGCTCCTGACATCTGCCTTACCTATTCCTATCCCACCATTCAGACTTATGCTGACATGGGCGGTGTAATCGATCTTCAGAACTATGTAGTTGATTACAAGAATGACCTTCCCAACCTTTGGAGCTGGCTCGGAACCACCAATATGTATTGGGATAAGAGTGTTACCGACGGAACCCTTTGGGCTATCGAAGGTAAGAGAGCTAACAACAACCGTGTTGTAACTTTCGTACGTAAGGATTGGCTCGATGCACTCGGACTTGAAGAGCCCACCACCAGAGAAGAGTTCTATCAGATGCTCTGCGCATTCAGAGACAATGCTGATACCCTTCTTGGAGCAGATGCTTCCAAGATGATTCCTTTCTCTTGCGGATCTGATATCGGCTGGAGAGCATCACTCCTTATCGAGTCTTGCATGGATCCTGCTATTACCGATAAAGAGCTCTATGTAAACGGATTTGACGACAGAAAGTACACCCAGAACGGTGTTAAGGAAGCCGGAAGAATCCTCAACCAGTGGTACAACGAAGGACTCATGATGGAAGGCTTCGCACTTGTTGAGTCTTCTGACGAGGACAGCTACATGAAGGCCGGCTATGTCGGAGCTTTCATTCACAACTGGGATTACCCCTTCAGAAACGGTGAAGATTCTATCAATGCAAACCTTGCAAGACTTATCGGACCCGATGCTAAGTTCGTAGCTGTTGACTGCTTCGAAGCTTCCAACGGCGAGTACATCAAGTACTGTGACTCTACCGCAGGTGACAGAAAGATCTTCTTCCCTACCACCAACGATGAGCCTCTTGCATCACTCCTTTACCTTGATTGGATCTCCGATCCTGCACATATCGAGTACCTTCAGTGCGGTGAGTTAAATGTTGGTTACACCGTAAACGAGGACGGATCATATTCATTCCTTCCTACTTCCGGTGATGCTATCATGAACTCCGGACAGAACATCGATATGACCATTACCTGTAACGGACTTTGCCTGTCAACTCCCGAGCTTACTGTTGCATCTCTTGCAAACAACTATCCTCCTTGTGATCCTGAGGATGTAGCTCGTGCAAACGAAGTTGCTAACAATGGCAAGAAGCCTGCTAAGAACTCCAAGATCACTACCATCGAAGCTGAAACCGGAATGGGTGAAGGCCTCAATGCTAAGAGAGATCAGGCATGGGCACTTTCAGTTACCTGCCCCGTTGACCAGTTCGACACTGTTTGGGATCAGAACATGGAAGAGTACCTTGCAGCAGGTGGACAGGCTATCATCGACGAGCGTACCTCAGCTTGGGAAGCTCTTTACGGTGATGCTGTAACCCTTGAGTAATTCCTTTTTCTTCAAAGGTTCAAATCTTTTCTAAAGGCAGTGCCCCGCTATATGCGGGGTGCTGCTTTTTTATGGCAAAATGCCCGATTTAAGCCGATTTTTAAGCAGATTTTCCTTGCCAGAAAGGGGCATAATCTGTATAATAGACTAGTGGTTTGAACGGACTACACATATGGGATCATAGCTCAGCTGGGATGAGCGTCCGCTTGACGTGCGGGAGGTCACAGGTTCGAACCCTGTTGGTCCCACTCATTCATCCTCTGTAGCATCAGCACAGAGGACTTTTTTTGTTAGGGGTTAATATGCTTAATCAGTTTTTGATTGATATCGATGCGGTTAATACTGTGCTCCTTATCGGAGGGATCCTTGCCTTTCTTCTTACTTTCGTAGGACTCAGGGTTTTTGAGAAAAAACTACCTACGGACGGAGGAAGAGAATTTGCCGTTGACGGAACCAAATCCGTCGGCAAGCCCAGAGGAGCCGGAATCGTATTCATACTAGTATTTGTATTCATATCCATGTTTTTCGGCAGTCTGGCTTTTGAGAACATACTTTATCATCTGATCATTATTTTCTGTATGATAACGGGCTTTCTGGACGATGCATCATCGGTTCCCTGGAGCGAACTCAAAAAGGGAATTCTGGATCTTACCGTATCCGTAATGACTGCAGTGGTCTTTATCTATCACAACGGAAGCGAGGTTTATTTTGCGATACCCGGTGTGTCGATTCATCTTCATCCGGTATTATTCGGGATTCTGGCCGTGCTTCTGGTATGGGGCAGCATTAACGTGACCAATTGCTGCGACGGTGTGGACGGTCTTTGCGGAACGCTTTCGGTAGTAAGTATTCTCTCCATTTACGTCCTTGCCATGAGGATCGGAACGGAAGTGGGTATAAAGGCGGATACCTTATTTATGATCATGGTCCTTCTGGCCTATCTGTGGTATAACTCCACTCCCTCAAGAATGCTTATGGGAGATGCGGGTTCGAGAGCTATCGGGGCTTTTCTGGCTATTACGGTACTTCAGACCGGCGCTCCTTTTATGTTCCTGTTCCTGTGTATCATTATCATTCTTGACGGCGGACTGGGCCTCCTCAAGCTGACGGTAATAAGAGTCTTTAAGTTAAAGCGTTTTATGGCTAATCTGAGGACACCGCTTCACGATCATTTTAGGAAAAAGGGAAGCTGGTCCAATACTCAGGTTGTTAACAGATTTATGATCCTTCAGATGCTGATTTCATTGATTGCACTGGGAATGGTGAGATAAATGTACGATAAGCTGACAAAATCCGACATCAAGAAGATGGAAGAGGAAATAGAATACAGAAAATTGGTTGTCCGCCCCAAGGCTGTGGATGATGTAAGAGAAGCGGCCGCTCAGGGTGACAGGTCGGAGAATTTCGAGTATTATGCCGCCAAGAGATTCAACAGGCAGAACAATTCGCGTATCAATTACCTGGAGAAGATGATAAAGACCGCAACCATCATCGACGACGAATCAGCCGAAGATGAGGTGGGTATTAATAATACGGTTACCGTAGAATTTGTTGACGACGGTTCTGTAGAGACATATAAGATCGTTACCACCGTAAGGGCCGATTCGCTCAACAACATGATCACCAATGAATCTCCCCTGGGAAAGGCACTCCTTCACAAACATGTGGGAGATGTATGTCATGTTAAGGTTAACGACAACGCATCATATGATGTAAAGATTTTAAAGCTGGAGAACACGGACGATGACGGGGACGCAATCAGAGAATACTAAGATAATCTGGAGACTGGTTTTATTTTTCATATTTTATCTGGTGTTCAGACTGATCGTTGAGACCATGTTCCAGATAACGGCATATACTCTGGTGCCCGCATTTCCTCAGAATATAAGGGATTTCTTCCTTTTTGAGGAACCAAATGCGGAATTTAGGGTAACCGGAAACGGAGAGATCCTTATCTCCGGACTGGCATTTCTTATCTCCGGACTTATGATCAGAGCCAAGGCTTTCGAATATGACAAGAAATATTCTCCAATTACTGAGGATAAAAGAAAACTGACACCGGACTTTATAGCATTATCGGTAGCAGCGGCCATCGGCATTTCTCTTGCATTGAACATTCTGATCATTAAGAGCGGCATGGCTCAGATCTCTCAGGAATATGAGGAAACAGCGGCACTTCAGTATTCGTGTTCTTTTCCCATAGGAGTTCTCGTATACGGATTCCTGTCCCCGTTTTCGGAGGAGCTGATGTTCAGAGGAATCCTGTATAACGGATTTAAGAGGATCTATCCCGCAAAATACTCCATGGTCTTCACTGCCGCGTTATTTGCTCTTTATCACGGAAACGGTGTTCAGGGAGTATTTGCATTCCTTCTTTCGATCTTCATCATTTATACATACGAAGCTACCGGTAATTTATTTGTAGCCATGGGAATTCATTCGATATGCAACCTGAGTTCGTATATAATGACTTATGTAAGCGAAGGATTCAGTGCGAATACCATGTGGTGCATTTGCGGAGCGTCGGCTGTCATAGGCTTGCTTTCGGTTTACCTGTTATATTTTCATAAGACAGATGAAAGAAAAGACACTAAATAAAGGTTTCAAGGATATAAAGACTTATCTGCTGGAAAACAAAGATCTATTCAGGGATCTGTTTGATTCTCTGGCTTTGATCGTTTTGTTTTTATATCCCTTCAGAAAAATACATCTCGGCCTGGATCTTTGGGATACGGGCTATAATCTGTCGAATTTCGAGTATATGGGGCTTGATTCCATGGATCCCATGTGGCTCTTTTCGACTTATCTTTCAAGCGCCATCGGTCATCTGATGAGCCTGCTGCCATACGGACATACGCTCCTTGGCATGAATTTCTATACTTCTTTTGTACCGGCCATAATGGCTGTGTGCGGTTATCTGTTTTTCACGAGAGTACTTAAGATGGCCTATCTGCCGGCGTTCATTGCAGAGTTTGCGGCATTGTCGCTTTGCTGGGCTCCTACGACGGTACTTTATCACTATCTGACATATTTTATCATCGGTGCTTCCTGCCTGGCTCTGTATCGCGGTCTCACGGAAAACGAAGCACTGACGATAGGAATATCCGGAGCACTTTGCGGCCTTGGAATATTCGTAAGATTTTCAAACCTTCCGCAGGCGGCCCTGCTCCTTGCCATCTGGCTCTACGGAGTATTTGAATTCCGTGATGCATATGCGGACAGAGAGAAGGTCAGGATGCCTTCAAGAGTCGATGCTTTTAAGAAGACGATGCTCAGGGGCTTTTGGTTTATTATCGGCTATCTGACAGCTTTTACGGTCTTTTTCGTATATCTCGGCATCAGATACGGATTTGCCGATTATCTCGAGGGTATTTTCCAGCTTTTTGAGATCCCGGATAATGCCTCCGGATACGGCCCTGTCGACATGATAAAGCACCTTATCCTGTTCTATGTTAACAGGGATATGCTTTACTGGATCGTCAGGCTCCTTTTCATAGCTATAGGCGGCGGTGCGATCTATTTAGGGACCGTGTTCCTGGCAAAAAAGTACGGGAACCCCATCAGCGTAAGGCGGGCTCAGGACCCTGTGGCAAAGAGGATACTCATGACCGGCAGGATATTGGGGGCCGTAGCTTCGGGCTGTGCGGTCATATTCCTGATCAACCGTAATTTTGTAATATATGACTATAACAACTACAGCAGCATCTTTCCCCTTGCGGGACTTATGGATTTCTTTGCTCTGTTTGTATGCCTCTACGGTGTCTTTTCCAGGAATGGAAAGGCAAAGCACAGACTGATGGCCACACTGGCCGCATATTCGCTCCTTATCTCCGCGATAGGGGGAAATAACGGGGAGCTGTATTCCTACAACAACATGTTTGTATGGTTTCCATTCCTGGTGATGGTGATGCTGGAATTTCTGAAGTATCACAACATTCCCTGGGTTTACGGCTTAAAATGCGTTATGACGGGAGTTATCCTGTTCTTCCTGTACCAGTCCACGCTGTTTGGATTTAATTTTGCCTTTACCGAGGGACAGGACGGTGCCGGGGAGCCCAGAGAATACAGTATCGTCAACAACAGGTCTCTGGCGCATATCAGAATGGGATATGACAAAGCCTGCAGCCTGCAGAACATATCTGCTTTTGTCGAAGATAATAACCTTGCGGAAAAAGAACTGATAACCTTCGGCTATATCCCAAGTATGCATTTTTATCTTCAGATGGAACCCGCATTCAATCCTTGGCCGGATCTGGACAGCTATACCGTGGAGAAGATGTCGGGGAATCTCAGTGAGATTGCCCGGATGATCGAGGACTCCGAGTCCGGAGCGGAGGTCGGCAAATACTACGAAAAACCGGTTGTTATTATATGCGTTGATACAAATGCAGGATACAGCCGGAATGATAAGAAGTGGGATTTGATATACAGTTTCATTGAGAAAGAAAACTATAAGCTGGTTTATTCCGATCAGTATTTTGAACTATATGAATAGAAAAACATTTTGGTAACATATGTATTTTAATGGGTGATAAAATGGAAGAATCCCGTAATTCAGCCAAAAATAACACACGTAACTACGGCCTGGACCTCCTGAGATGCGTGGCAATGATGATGGTCGTTGTGCTGCATTTCCTTGATAAGGGAGGGCAGCTTAAGGACTTTACTTATACCGGTGCATTTACCGCCAAGGATGTGGTTGCATGGATCTTGGAGGCGTTTTGCATTGTGGCGGTTAATCTCTACATGCTCCTTAGCGGATATCTTCTGTGTGAGTCGAGATTCAAGCTGAGTAACCTGCTTCTTCTGGTCGCCAGAGTATGGCTTTATTCGGTGATCGTAGGATTTGCGGGGATAGCCCTTGGGACGGCCACGGAGCCCGTTGACACATATTACAGGCTGAGACTTCTTTTGCCTGTTTCTATGGCCACTTACTGGTTTATGACGGCATATGTATTCTTTTATCTGTTGGTTCCCGTGCTTGGTATCGCTGCACGTGCCATGGACAAAAATCAGCTCAGGGTAGTCATTGCCGGACTGATCTTTTTCCACTGCATTCTCAAGAGCGTGGTACCTGCCACTCTTTCCGCCGATGTGGGAGGAATGGATGCCATGTGGTATATCATTCTTTTCTTCGTAGCGGTTTACATCAGGAAGTACGTTAAGAAGGTGGAACTTCCCTGGGTGGGATATATCGCTACGGCACTTCTGGTGTTCGGCGAGGCATATGCCCTGAGACATGTATTCCTTAAGACGGGCAGTTTATCATACATTGTTAAGATAAGTTATGCCTATAATCATATCTTTGTACTTGCATCTTCCGTCTTCTTATTCATCGCATTTTTGCAGCTTAAGGTACCTGAAAAGAGCGGCAGGATATTTGCATTCTTAGGAAAATATTCCCTGGGAGTATACCTGCTTCACGAGAATCTTTCAGTCAGATATGCATGGGAAAAACTCTTCGGATGCGATAAAATCACAACTGTTACTGGATTGATCGTTTCTACGGTTTTTGCCGCAGTTGCGGTTTTTGTAGCAGGTGTTATTACAGATTATATCGGTCGCTCGGTTGCGTCCCGTTTGCTTAAAGCTCTGGGTAAGGCACCCGGATTTTCGAAAGTGGGAGCGGCTGTGAAAAAGGCTGATTCCTACTTTTTACAGGATAAAATAACTACAGCTACCGATGGAAAATGATATGGCTGATGATATTATCAAAGATGAGATCGGCATATCTGTCAGAGGGCTTGTTGAGTTTATCTTAAGAAGCGGTGACATTGACAATACCGGTGCGGGCCCCGCCGGTACCGACGTGATGCTTCAGGGCAGCCGGATTCACCGCAAGATTCAAAATTCCAGGGGAGTAGGCTATGAAGCCGAAGTCCCTCTTAAGGTCCGCATCCCCTATGAAAAATATGATATTTTGATCGAAGGCCGTGCGGACGGCATCTTTACGGACCCCCAAAATGGCGAGGTCACTGTCGAAGAGATCAAGGGAACTTACAGGAAAATAGATAAAATGAAAGAGCCTGTGCCGGTTCATCTGGCCCAGGCCAAATGCTATGCCTATATGTACCTGAATACGGTGCCGGAAGGAGAGGAGCTTTCTTTTGCGGGAATTAAAATGACTTATGTCAACATGGACGATGACTCCGTAAGAAGTTTTGACTCCTCATATTCAAGGGCCGAGCTGGATGAGTGGTTCACGGATCTGGTGTCCAAGTACCGCAAATGGGCGGATCTTAGGATCGAATGGAATGAAAAGAGGACCGCATCCATCAGGGGAGTGAACTTCCCCTTCGAATACCGAGCCGGCCAGAAAAACCTTGCTGTCAGCGTCTATCAGACCATTCTGGAGAAGAAAAAGCTCTATCTCGAGGCTCCCACGGGCTGTGGCAAGACCCTTTCGGTGCTTTTCCCTTCCGTTAAGGCTGTCGGTGAGAAGAAAGCGGACAGGATCTTTTACCTTACGGCCAAGACCATTACCAGAACGGCACCCGAGGAAGCCTTCGATATCATGAGAGGGCAGGGGCTTAAGTTCAAAACGGTGACCCTGACTGCCAAGGAAAAGATCTGTTTTCTGGAGAAGACTGACTGCAATCCCATAGGCTGCATGTATGCGAAGGGCCATTTTGACAGGATAAATGACGCTTTGTATGCTCTGGTATCCGAAAACGAGAGCCTTTCCAGGGAAAAGATCCTGGAATATGCCGCAAAATACAAGGTTTGCCCCTTTGAGCTGTCTCTGGATGCTTCTCTTTTTGCGGACGGCGTTATAGGCGATTACAATTACCTCTTCGATCCCCACGTAAGGCTCAAGAGGTTTTTCGAGAGCGGATCTTCGGAGCAGTACCTGTTTCTGGTGGACGAAGCCCATAATCTTCCATCCAGGGCAAGATCAATGTACTCGGCATCCGTCTGCGATAAGGACTTAAAAGAGCTGAAAAATATGATAAAAGCCTCTCTCGGAGGTCAGACTAAGAGTGTTTTCCTCGTAAAAGAATACGCTGGAAAGATCTCATCCCGTGCCCAGAGCGTTATCAGAGAGCTGCGGAAGGTAAAGGAAGCCTATGGAACGGATACCGTGATCGCAGGCTTTGAAGAGGACTGGTATAAGTACGAAACAGGCATCGAAGACCTGATAAAGAGCATGGAGAGGCTTCATTCAACTCTTTCCGACTATATGGAGGAGCGGGAGAAACCGGGAGATATCCAGTGGGCGCTGAGGGACAAGATCCTGGAGATTTATTTCGGGATCTCGGATTTCCTTACGGTTTTCGAAGATATGGGCAATGATTACGTCATTTATGATACCGATTCTCCGGAAGATGGCTTCAGGGTACTGCTTTATTGCACGGATCCGAGGCGTAAGATAGGCGAATGCCTCGGCCTGGGGAGGGCTTCCGTGCTGTTTTCCGCCACGATGCTGCCCGTGCAGTACTATAAGGGGCTTTTGGGCGGACAGCCGGAAGATTATGAAGTCTATGCGGAATCCGTATTTGATCCCGATAAAAGGGGAGTTTTTATAGCTTCCGACGTAACTACCAGGTACAGGGACAGGTCGGAGGATGAATTTTTCAGGACGGCGGACCATATTTCCAGGATAATAAGGCCGAAAAAGGGCAATTATATGGTCTTTTTCCCGTCTTATTCATATATGAGAAAGGTGGCTCAGCTCTATAACGAGGCATTTGTGCTTCCCAGAGATACGCTTATCGCACAGGATGAGAGTATGACTGAAGAGGATAAAGAGGAATTTCTGGGATTATTTGAAAATAAAACCTCCGAATCCGGTTCTCTCATAGCATTCTGCGTTATGGGAGGCATTTTCTCCGAGGGTATAGATCTGAAGGGCGATTCGCTTATCGGTGTAATATGTGTCGGCCCCGGGATCCCGGGAGTTGATCTGGAGCATGACATACTCAGGGAGTATTTCGACGGATACGATCATATGGGCTACGAATATGCCTATATGTACCCGGGAATGAACAAGGTTCTTCAGGCAGCCGGAAGAGTGATCCGCACGGAAGAAGATACAGGTATCGTAGTACTTCTGGATAAACGATTCCTGAGTTCTTCCTACAAAAGACTTTTCCCCAGAGAGTGGACCAATGTCAAAATCACCGATCTGGAACATATAAGATCGGATATAACCGATTTTTGGAACAGTTTATAAGCTGTTTCTTACTCTTTTTTTCAACATGGACTTAGCTTCCTCTCAATGTTTCACATATTTCCCCATTTTGTTTCACATCAGCCAAATACACGTAAAGCCGCACCCTGTCCGGGGTTAGCGGCTTTTTTTATGCTTATGACGACAGTGACGTTATGTGACAGATGCGTCAAATTTTAGTCTGCGGAAGGATGACATTTGGTTGCTTAAGTTGATTTTAGTTAACATAAAGTCGGATTATATATGTTATTTAGGGGATACGGAATATGGCTGCATAAAAATTTATGTTTCCTGAAAATGATTTTATTACATTCATAATTTTACAATCTGACACAAAATCCGCCTGAAAAATGACGTCAGGATCCGGTGTGGATAAGTTGGTGGATTCTGTGGATATTAACCACAAATACCGCATATGACATATGGATGTGACAGTATGTATAATTCACATGACGTCATATTACGACCGGTATTTTGCAAGATTGATTTCGCAACATCTGAAATCGATTATTTTGAATCAAAAATACGTTTGGGACTTATGGAAACCACTGAAATCAGCATTTATGCGGTTAACATAAATTTTGCAAGAATAGTTTCCGAAAAATGAGCCTTTCAGAAACAATTTTATATATTTTATTATAAAACCTGATGAATCCCAGAGAATATGAGAGGGGAAATTGTGTCAAAATTCAAAGCCAAAAACACGAAAAAATAGCCCGGGAACCATCCCAGGCTATTTATATCACAAAACGTTATATAGAAATAACAAAATGTTATAATAAAATAACAAAAAGTGCTGAATATTTAACTTTTAAAGCCTGCAGGGTTCGCCTTGGACTGAAATCTTACCTGTCAGTGCTCGCATTTAAGGAATTTAACACTGTAAGGCTCCATTTTAGTGCCTCCGCCGAAGTCAAAATCCTTGCCTGTGATGAGATCCACGGCTTTACCGCAGCCGGCATCAAAGTGAGCGGTATATTCGTTCTCGTCAATGTTTATGGCTACCAGAACTCTTTCATGTTCGGAGCATCTCTGGAAGATGCACTGTCTGTTTGTGAGTACCAGCGATCTGAAATCTCCGTAATTTAACGCCTCTGACCCTTTTTTAGCCTCAGCCATGGCCTTAATTGTATCCGTCAGTTCGTTCCACTGAGGGGCGTCAAAGCATTTTCTGAGCGCAGGATCCCCCTCTTCCTTGCGGGCTTTTTCACCCCATTCGCTGCCGTAATAGATCATGGGAATTCCGGGCATTCCGAAGATGAAACCGTACATCAGGGGCAGGTGGTGTTCGTTATTTACAATGCTTGCCGCTCTGGTCACATCGTGATTGTCCACGAATGACCACAGATGTCTTCCTTTGTAGAGAGTCCAGTTCTCCGGTCCGAACTGCCTGAGGAGCGAATGAACGATCTCGAAGCAGTTGTAGCTGTTCATACTGGAGAAAATGCCTTTGTAGCATTCATAATTTGTGGCACAATCCAGGCCTGCGTTCAGCCATTTATTGTAATCCCCGTGAAGAAGCTCACCGCCCAGGAAAAAGTCCTGTTTTTGCGAATTTACATGCTCTCTGAGTCTTCTGATGAATTCCTCGGGGAGACAGTAGGCCACATCCAGTCTCAGCCCGTCGATATCATAATCCCTGATCCAGCCGGAAACCGCATCCATCAGGTGATCTACCACGTCCGGGTTCCAAAGGTTAAGCTTAACAAGGTCGTAATTGCCTTCCCAGCCCTCGTACCACAATCCGTCGTTATAATCGGAATTACCGTCGAAAGCGATGCGGGCAAACCAGGAGACGTAGGGCGAGCTCTCTCTTTTCTCCAGGACATCCTTAAAAGCCCAAAATCCGCGGCCTACGTGATTAAATACGCCGTCCAGGACCACTTTTATGCCCTCTTCGTGGAGTGCTCTGCAGACATTCGCAAAATCCTCGTTGGTGCCCAGTCTTGTGTCTATTTTGTTGTAATCTCGGGTGTTGTATCCGTGAGTGTCGGATTCGAATACGGGTGAAAAATAAACCGCTGTGATCCCCAGTTTCTTCATATGGGGAATCCACTCTTTGACCTTGAGGATACGGCTTACGGCAACCCCGTCGTTTTCAAAGGGTGCCCCGCAGAATCCCAGGGGATAGATCTGGTAAAAAACACTGTCAAAAGCCCACATAAGCATGTCTCCTTTTCGTGTATTTTTCCCTATTATACCATGTGAAACAGGGGGACGGTTCCGCCGTTTCATCTGAAACCTTTATCTGCGAGGCATGAGTAGAAAACAGAGAGCCTGTTCATACCTCGCAATACAGGACCCCCCTGAAACGCCGTAACCGCCCCTGTTTCCCTTGACAAAAAAGCTGTCATCACATATCATTAACGAAATTGTAGCGATGAGCTGCATGCATATTATATGGCTGTGACGAAGAGGAGTATGTGATAACCGCCCGACAGAGAAGGAAGCATTACAGGCTGAGAGCTTCCCCGAGCAGGATCCCAGAAGGTAGCTTCCGAGCCGGATGGTGAAGGCTTTTACCTATAAGAAGCTGTGTAGTCATCCCGTCAATCCACGAAACGGTGTAATGAGGCAGAAACGGCAATTGCGAGAACGTCCGGTTTCTGTGAACAAAGGTGGTACCGCGTATTTTACGCCCTTTGCATTCCTGTAAGGAGTGCAAGGGGCTTTTTTAGTACATGCCTGCATTCCTTGGAGACGCGAAAGGAGAAAAATTATGGCTAGAGAACTCGCAAAAACCTACGATCCCAAAGGAATAGAGGATCGCCTGTATCAGAAATGGCTGGAAAAGAAGTATTTTCACGCTGAAGTGGATCATTCCAAGACCCCCTTCACTATCGTGATCCCGCCTCCGAATATCACCGGACAGCTTCATATGGGCCACGCCCTCGACAATACCATGCAGGACATTCTCATCCGTTGGAAGAGAATGCAGGGCTACAATGCCCTCTGGCAGCCCGGAACCGACCATGCATCCATCGCTACCGAAGTCAAGATCATCGAGACCCTTAAAGAGCAGGGCATCGACAAGCATGACCTTGGCCGTGAAGGCTTCCTCGAGAAGGCATGGGACTGGAAAAAAGAGTACGGCGGAAGGATCATCAGCCAGCTTAAGAAGCTCGGTTCCTCATGTGACTGGGACAGAGAGCGCTTTACCATGGACGAAGGCTGCAACAAGGCAGTTACCGAAGTCTTCGTAAAGATGCATGAAAAAGGCTATATCTATAAGGGAAAGAGGATCATCAACTGGTGTCCCGTATGTAATACCTCCATTTCAGATGCCGAGGTTGAGTACGAGGAGCAGGCAGGACATTTCTGGCACATCAAGTATCCCATCATGGACGAGAACGGTGAGCCCTCCAAGACCGAGTTCCTGGAGTTTGCTACCACCAGACCTGAGACCATGCTCGGTGATACCGCGGTTGCCATCAATCCCGAGGATGAAAGATATACACACCTTAAGGGCAAGAGCGTATGGCTTCCCATCGTTAACAAGGCTATCCCCATCGTTGAGGATTCTTACGTTGACATGGAGTTCGGTACCGGTGTAGTTAAGATCACCCCTGCTCACGACCCTAACGACTTTGAGGTAGGAAAGCGCCATAACCTTCCCGTCATCAATATCATGAACGATAATGCCACCATCAATGAAAACGGCGGCAAATATCAGGGAATGGACAGATACGAGTGCAGAAAGGCCATCGTTAAGGAACTTGATGAGCTCGGACTTCTCGTAAGGATCGAAGATTACAGCCATAACGTAGGCACTCACGACAGATGTAAAGCTACCATCGAGCCCCTTGTTAAAGAGCAGTGGTTCGTTAAGATGGATGAGCTTATTAAGCCTGCCGTTAAGGCTATTAAGGAAGGCGAGATTAAGCTTATCCCTCAGGACAGAATGGAGAAGGTTTATTTTAACTGGACCGACAATATCCGTGACTGGTGTATCTCCAGACAGCTCTGGTGGGGACACAGAATTCCCGCTTATTACTGCGACGAGTGCGGCGAGACCGTAGTCGCCAAGTCCATGCCCGAGAAGTGTCCCAAGTGCGGATGCACTCATTTCACCCAGGATCCCGATACCCTCGATACCTGGTTCTCATCGGCACTTTGGCCCTTTGAGACTCTCGGATGGCCCGAGCAGACCGATGACCTTAAGTATTTCTATCCTACAGACGTCCTTGTAACCGGATACGACATCATTTTCTTCTGGGTTATCAGAATGATCTTCTCCGGATACGAGCAGATGGGAGAAAAGCCTTTCAAGACCGTTCTTTTCCACGGACTTGTAAGAGATTCCCAGGGCCGTAAGATGAGTAAGTCCCTCGGAAACGGTATCGATCCCCTTGAAGTGATCGATCAGTACGGTGCGGATGCACTTAGACTTACGCTTATTACAGGTAACGCTCCCGGAAACGACATGCGTTTCTACTATGAGCGTGTTGAAAACAGCAGAAACTTCGCCAATAAGATCTGGAACGCTTCAAGATTCATTATGATGAATGCGGATCAGTTTGCGGAAAAGACAGGAAAAACCATTACAAAGCCCGAAACCGGAGACCTTCTTCCCGTAGATAAGTGGATCCTTTCCAGACTCAACACAGTTGTCCGCGATATGACCGACAATATGGACCGTTTCGAGCTGGGAATCGCCGTTCAGAAGGTTTACGACTTCCTGTGGGAAGAGTTCTGTGACTGGTACATTGAGATGGTTAAGCCCAGACTCTATGCTACCGACGATGTAAAGGGTCAGAATGCCGCACTTTGGACACTTAAGACCGTTCTTATCGACGCACTTAAGCTCCTTCACCCTTACATGCCTTTCATTACCGAAGAAATCTTCTGCAACATTCAGGATGAAGAAGAGTCCATTATGATCAGCTCATGGCCTAAGTACACCGAGGAAAGAGCCTTCGAGACAGAAGAAAGGGCGATCGAGATCATAAAGAGCGCCGTAAAAGGCATAAGAAACGTCCGCTCGGAGATGAACGTAGCTCCTTCAAGAAAGGCCGAGGTATTCGTGGTTTCCGATGATAAGGGAATCCTTGACGTATTCGAAGAAGGAAAGCTTTTCTTCGCATCTCTTGCCTATGCATCGGAGGTTAAGACTCAGGCTGACAAGGCAGGTATCGCAGATGACGCTGTTTCCGTAGTTATCCCCGGTGCTACCCTCTATATTCCTTTTGCCGAGCTTGTTGATATCTCTGCTGAGATCGAGCGTCTGCAAAAAGAGAAAAAGCGCCTTGAAGGCGAGCTTAAGAGATCCGAGAGCATGCTCACCAATGAGAAGTTCCTCTCCAAGGCTCCTCAGGCCAAGATTGACGAAGAGAAGGCTAAGCAGGAGAACTACCGTCAGATGATGGCACAGGTCGAGGAAAGACTTGCAACCTTATCTTAAGGTTTATTTAATTTGATTTTATCCCCGCTATATTTTATATTTGTTTTGTGTGTTCGGGTTTCCGTCGGAATGCGGAAACCCGGCATATAAGATACAGGGGTTAATCGGAAAGTTTTATATGATCGAATTTGAAGAAGAACTTAAAAAATTTTATCCCAGTATGGAAGTAGGACAGCTTGAAGAGACCGTAAACGGCGCGGATCTTACCGATGCCGTAGATCTCTATGTTAAGATGGGCAAAGACAATGTCCAGAATATGCAGCAGCAGGTCCAGCCTGTCAGGGATATGAGGCCCGGCAGACGTTATTGATCGGAAAGCAATTATTTAAGCCCTATGAAATGTTATAACTGTGGCGTAGAGCTTTCTGAAGTGTCTTTTTGCACCAATTGTAAGAGGGACATGTCCCTGTACAAAAAGATAGTCTATATGTCGAACAGACTCTATAACGACGGCCTTGAAAAGGCGGGAGTTAGGGATCTGACCGGTGCTGTAAAGAGCCTCAGACAGAGCTTACGTCTGAACAAAGAGAATATTGACGCACGCAACCTCCTCGGACTTATCTATTTTGAGATGGGTGAGACCGCGGAAGCTCTCAGCGAATGGGTTATCAGTTCCAATTTCAGAGACGCTGAGAATATGGCGAGTGAATACATCGGCATGATTCAGGAGAATCATACCGAATTTGACGTGCTCAGAAGGTCCGCCAAGGACTATAACAGTGCTCTTGATATGTGCCTTCAGGGCAATAAGGACCTTGCGACCATCCGCCTGAAGAAGATCGTAACGGCCAACAGCCGCTACATTAAGGCGCGCCAGCTCCTTACCCTTCTGTACATGGATGCGAAGGATTATGACAAGGCCGAGAGGGAGATAAGCCACTGCCTTTCCATAGACAGGACCAACACCCTGAGCCTCAGATACCTTCAGATGATCCAGAACATGACGGATCCCGCGGATTCCGACAGAAAGAGCATCTTTAAGAATGATGATGAGCCCGTCAGGAAGATCGTGGACAATGAGCTGATAATCCAGCCCGCCAACGTCCGCGACCCCAAAAACGGCAGCATGGGCACCATCTTTAACATCCTGATCGGACTGATCCTCGGTCTGGCTGTCATGTATTTCCTTGTACTTCCCACCAGGATCACCGCTGTAAGGGATGAGGTAAAAGAAAACATCGCCCAGCTGGAGACCAATCTGGATAAGAAAAACGCCGACTACGACGCCCTTATGCAGGATCTTAACGAAGTAAATGCCGAGAGGATCCGCCTGGAGGAGACTCTTTCGGAATATACCGGTGAAGCCGGAACCCTTGCCGACATCGACAAACTCATCGACACCGCAGAAAAGTATGTAGCGGGCGGGGATATGTTTGAGATCGGTGACGAACTTTGGAACATCAGCAGGGACGTAAATCCCGGTTCCATGTCCGAGAGCTGTTCCGCTCTTTACGATGCCCTTATGGCTGCGGTAAGCCCTCAGATAGCTACTTCCATCAGAAATGAAGCATTCGGCTATTATTACAAGAATGACTTCGAAAATGCTTCGGTCCTTCTCGAAAAAGCGTACTTTTTTAACGAAGAGGACTCCGAGGCAATCTATTTTGCGGCAGTTTCGTATCGGAATGCGGGCGATAAGATCAAGGCCAAGGCTTTGTTCCAGTATGTCGTTGATACCTATCCCGGTACGTATATTGAATCTCAGAGCACCGAAGCTCTGAAAGAACTTGAAAGTGAGAACGGATGAATTTAAAAGATTACGATGACATCGAGCTCTATGACGACGAAGAGTATATAGACGAGCCCGAACCCGCTCCCGCGAGGAAAAAGGGCAAAAAGAAAGGCTACGGCGGATTTATCGTAGTGATAGTCCTTCTGTCTGTAGCTGTTCTGGCGGCAATAGGCGCTGCCATTTACCTCCTTCTTTTTACGAAATTTGACCAGAATGCGGTCGATAAGCCCATTTACACCCAGGCTCAGCTGGATCAGGAACTCCTTGCCGTAACAATGGCGGCAGACCAGAGAGTGTCAGAAGCTTTTGACAACGGGGTTGAAGAGGGCAGAAGAAGTACCCTTACCCAGCTCATGGAAAACCTTGTTGCTACGGGTTCAAGCATCACCAGTTTAAGACCTTTCTATCCGGATAAGGTCATTGTTGTAAGCCAGGGAACCTTTAATTTCGTTGATATCAACACGGATCTTAAGCTTACTTCTCTTGATGCGAATAATTTCCAGACCGACATCGACGGTGTAATGACCTATGTTGAGAACGGCGAGGTAACGTCCTATAAGGGAATCGACGTATCCTCTTATCAGGGCGATATCGATTGGGAGACCGTTAGAGCATCCGGAGTGGATTTTGCGATCATCAGAAGCACCCTTCGCGGATACGGTACCGGAAAACTGGTAGAAGACGAGAAGTTTGCGGAAAATATAACAGGCGCTATGAATGCCGGCATCCACGTGGGAGCCTATGTTTTCTCACAGGCAATCACCGAGGAAGAGGTCATTGAGGAAGCACAGTCGGCCATAGATGCCCTTTCGTCTTATGCAACCGGAGTTCCCATCATCATTGACGTAGAGAGGATCTCGGGCGGCGAAGGAAGAATGGATGATCTTACCGCAGCAGAGAGAACCGACCTTATCGTAAAGTTCTGTCAGGTGGTTTCGGATGCGGGATATCTCCCTTACATCTATTACAATACCGAGATGAGTATCATGTACGTGGATCTTACCAGACTTGAGGATTATCCCAAGTGGTATGCTTCATACTCGTCCGATTTCTTCTATCCCTATGAGATAGACATGCTTCAGTACTCGGCAACAGGAAGAGTACCCGGAATCGGCGGTGACGTCGATATGGATCTGTGCTTTAAGCCTTTCTGGTAAAGGCTGAAATATAGCGCCTTACGGGCGCTAAAGAGGAGAATGAAAAAATGTTAAAACAGGTATCAATCTATGCCGAGAACAAGAAAGGCACCATGGAACACATAACAGGTGTTCTTGCTGCCGGAAACATCAATATTCTCGGATCCGTAACCAATGACAGCGCCGAGTTCGGCATTATCAGAATGGTCACCACAGACCCCGAGAAGGCTGTTGAAGTCCTCGAAAAAGAAGGCTATTATTGCCGCCTTACTCCCGTTCTTGCGGTCGAGGTAACCGATGAAGTAGGTAACCTGAACAAGCTTCTTAAAGCTCTTGATGAGAGCAATATCAACGTTGATTACCTGTATCTTTCATTTAACAGAGAATCCGGAAGACCCATCATGGTATTCCACTGCGACGGCCCTTACGAAGTCGAGAGCTGTCTCATCGGCAAGGGATTCGTAATGACGGAGAGCCTGTAATGAGAACAATGGAATTCAAGATGGAGCGCCAGGGGAAACTTTCCGAAGGCCAGAAGGTATATGTCTGGGAGGGTGAACTTCCCAGCAACTACTATTACACCATAGGAATTCCCGAAGATATGTCCCTTGCCATGAGTCCCAACATTCCCTTCAGAAAAAGACTCCTGTCCAAGGAAGGCACGGTTCAGTCGATTATTGAGAATGAAAGAGGATTTTACGTAACGGCTGTTTTCGATGAAGATGAGCCCCAGTAGCCCATCAGAAAGGATAACACATGAAATATATTTCCACAGATAAAGCTCCCGCAGCCATCGGCCCTTACTCACAGGGTATCGTAACCGGAGGTCTCTTTTTCGCATCGGGACAGATCGCGCTTGATCCCGCAACCGGCAATGTAAAGGGAGAGACCATAGCTGAGCAGACCGAGACCGTATGCACCAATATCGGTGAGCTCCTTAAGGCGGCAGGAACAACCTACGACAAGGTGGTCAAAACAACCTGCTTCCTTGCGGATATAGCAGATTTCGGAGCATTCAACGAAGTTTATGCAAAATATTTTACCGGAAAGCCCGCAAGAAGCTGCGTAGCGGTAAAGGATCTCCCCAAGGGAGTCCTTTGCGAGATAGAGATCATTGCTGAGGTGTAAACTCGATCCCTTTGGATGATAAGAATTTTACGAAAGCCTTGTCCCAGATCTGTTCTTCGGACTTATCAAGGACAAAAGAGTCGTAAGAAGTACCTGTCATGATAGTGACGGCACCGTTTTCAAAACGAATATTGATAACAAAAGCCCTGAGAGCGTCCGAATGCCCCTCAGGGCTTTCTTTTGCCATTAGGGCGGACATATTGGCGTTATCGAGGGAGAGAGTCATCCTGAAGGAAACAGGGGCGTTCTTGCCCTTGATGAGTTCAAACAGCCTTGGGCGCATTTCCGACCAGGCGATGAACTCCTCCGTAAGGTTCTCCCGTTCTTCGGAAGGGTAGAAGTCCGGACGAAGCCTTCCGTTTATATTATATGTTACAGATGTTATTAAACTAGCTTCCTGCATCCGGAAAACATCGAAAACATCGGATACAAGAAGCTTAGCCATGAAGTCTTTGGGATTGTCTGCAGTTATTAATATCAAGTGTTACTTTCTCCGGTATATTTTTTGATCTCATCTTTGGACTGGCGAGCCACATGGAATTTCTTGCCGCCTTCCATGATGACAGTGCTCAGAGGACCCCAACCCTGAATGCGTTTTGCATTAACAAGGACCATGGGAGTTGCGAATATGAATTCGGGGTGTCTTGTTCCGAGAGATCTTTTAAAGAGCCAGAGAGGCTCGTGGCTTGTGAGTTCCTCACCTGTTGTTAAAATAACATGCGTTTTATCGTTCTTTTCACGGGCATAGATAATGTCATCCACGTTGACGTAGACGGTTTCCATGACCTTTCTGAGCTCTATCTGATCCGGCATCTCGTTTTTGACTACTTTGGCCTTTTCAATCATGTCGTGAAGCTCCGCAACCTTGATTGGCTTATCGAGGAAGAGGGTATTCTCGGGAAGACCTTCGCTTTGCCTGTAGTCGATGGAGGATACGCACATGACAATGGGGGCATGTACTCCTTTTTCAAGAAGCTCGTTTGCTACCTTTACCGCATCCATACCTTCAGTGTTGCATATGTCTATGAATACGAGGTCGTATGCCTTGGGGTGGGCCAGCATTTTCTCGGGATTTCCGAATGAGT
>JAEEXJ010000103.1 GCA_016291475.1 Lachnospiraceae bacterium
AAGAGCTTGTCGACATGATCGATAACGGAAGATGGGATGAGCTGATCCGGAGAGTTAAAGTAAAACCGGGTGATATGATCAGGATCGATTCGGGAACGGTTCACGCAATAACTGCGGGAGTATGCGTGCTTGAGACCCAGCAGTCAAGCGATGTCACATACAGGCTCTATGATTACGGAAGACTTCAAAACGGAAAGCCCAGACCGCTTCATCTTGATAAGAGCAAAGATGTTATCACAGTACCTGCCGCTCCGGTAGAAGAGCAGGTATATCACAGCGCGGATGAAACCGGAAACACTGTGATCGATCTGGTTAAAACTAAATATTTTACTGTTTCGAAAATAAAGGTTAACGGGGAATTTGTTTTCGGAAGCGACGCCGCTTTCCTGTGCGCAAGTGTAGTTAGGGGATCCGGTAAAGTATTTGATACGGATGTAAAAAAAGGAAGTCACATGCTCATCACCGCAGATGGTGCAAAGGAAGTCAAACTGAGCGGTGACATGGAGATCATCTTTTCGAGGGTATAAATGAAAATATATTTTGACGAAGAAAGCAGGCTCTTTTTTATAGAGACGAAGAGCACAACCATGTGCCTTGCAATAACGGATGAGGAAGGCTTTCTTAACAATGTTTATTACGGAGCAAAGATTCAAAGGGACGACCTCAGGTACCTTTTAAGGACGGGGGCCGGTCCCTTTGTTCCATCTGTGAACGAAAGAGACAGAGGAAGTTATCTTGACTGTGCAAGGTTTGAATTCCCGTCATCCGGAGTCGGAGATTACAGGCCCTCGGCGATTACGGTAACGGATGATAAGGGACATGATGCTTCTCAGTTCCTTTATGAATCTCACAGGATATATGAAGGAAAAGAAAATCTTTTTGCACGGATGCCTGAAGGCGGAGAAGTGCGTATGCCTGCAACTTATGAGGGAAAAGCCAAAGCCGAAACTTTGGAGATCACTCTATACGATGCTGTATTGGGCTTGAAGGCGATTCTTTCATATTCGGTGTTTGAAGACAGTGATGCGATCGTAAAAAGTGTAAAGCTTGTTAATGAATCTGACAAATGTGTCACAATAATCAGGCTCCTCAGCAGCTGCCTTGATCTTGATAAGGGAGTATGGGGAGAGGAAAAACCCGATGTCATTACTTTATCCGGAACCTGGGCAAGAGAAAGGCGTATCGACAGAAGAACTCTTTCGAGAGGAAGCGTTGAAGTGTATTCAACAAGGGGAGAATCCTCGCATCAGTTCCAGCCTTTTATGGTTCTTTGTGACAAGAATGCCGGCAATGATCAAGGCAAAGTCTATGCCCAGACACTTATCTGGTCGGGGAATTTTATCTGCGGTTCATCCATGGATCAGTTTGATAATACAAGATCTTATATCGGGATAAATCCCGAGCATTTTGTGTGGGATCTTAAATCCGGTGAAAGCTTTCAGGCTCCCGAAGCGGTACTTGTATATACGGAAAACGGCTTAGATGAAATGAGTCGTATTTTCCATGACCTGTTCAGAAATCATCTTATCCGCAGTCCGTATCTGCATAAGGAAAGACCGGTTCTTATAAACAACTGGGAAGCCACGTATTTTGATTTTGATACCGAAAAGCTTTTAAATATCGCATCTGAAGCGAAAAAGTGCGGTATTGAGATGCTTGTCATGGATGACGGATGGTTTGGCGTAAGAAATGACGACAATTCATCTCTCGGTGACTGGACCGTTAACGAAGAAAAACTTCCGGGAGGCCTTAAGGTTTTATCCGATAAGCTGGAAGAGATAGGCATGAAGTTTGGAATCTGGTTTGAGCCGGAGATGATATCGCCTGACTCGGATCTCTACCGTGCGCATCCCGATTGGGCTATAGCCGTACCCGGCAGAAAGCCCTGCAGGATGAGGAATCAGTATGTGCTTGATATCACAAGAAGCGAAGTACGTGATCATGTGTATAAGTGCGTATCAGATATCCTTAAGAGTGCGAAGATATCGTATGTGAAGTGGGATATGAACAGACAGCTTTCCGATCTTGGAAGTGAAGGATTGGAGCCCGGTTCCATGGGCAGATTGTCTTACCTTTATACTGTAGCGGTTTACGATCTTCAGGGAAGGCTCCTTGAAGAATTCCCGGATCTCCTCCTTGAGAATTGTTCCGGCGGAGGAGCAAGGTTCGACGGAGGAATGCTTTTTTATTCGCCTCAGATCTGGTGCTCCGACGATACGGATGCATATGAGAGGTTATCCATTCAGGCAGGAACGGAGATGCTGTATCCCCTAAGCTCTACGGGAGCCCATGTGTCAGCTTCTCCCAATCACATCACGGGCAGAAGCATGCCCTTTGACGTGAGAGGTGCAGTGGCTCTTTCCGGAACCTTCGGATATGAACTGGATATTACCAAGATACCGGAGGAAGAAAGAAGAGCTATCCCGGAACAGGTAGAGATATATCACAGATACGGAGAAATTGTCCGCGAAGGTGATTATTTCCGCATAGCCTCTGAGGCAGAAACAGGCTGTTATGATGCATGGATGTCTGTACTTAAGGATGGCAGCAGAGCACTTCTTACATATGTACAGTGCAGAGCATATCCTAACGGCAAAGGCAGATGCGTTAAGCTTAAAGGACTGGATCCGGATGGAGTATATGAACTTAAGCTTATAGGTTCCGAAAGGGAGGATTCTCTCTTCTGCGGAAGGGATAAAAAGAAAGCATGGGAGGCCCTTGCACCCGGAACACTCAGCGGAAGCACTCTCATGAATGCGGGGGTCATACTTCCGCTCCTTCCCGGAGATTATGCTCAGATGATGTTTGAAATAAAAAGACTTGCGTAAGAAACGTTTTTTGCTTAAAATGATTTTGTTGACAAAGGCGCCAATTCAATAGATTGGCGTCTTATTTTTTTTGAGAGGAGAACAAAAAGTGCAGCTGATAGAAAATGTTAATTCGGCCGTAAACGATTTTGTGTGGGGACTCCCGATGCTGGTGCTTCTCGTGGGAACCGGCATTCTCATGACCGTGCTTACCGGATTTTTCCAGATAAGCCGTATCGGTCATTGGTTCAAAAACACACTTGGGGGAATATTCGGAAACAAACATGTAACTGCGCATACCGAAAGCCACGATCGCCAGATAAGCCAGTTCCAGAGTCTTTGTACCGCTCTTGCGGCAACCATCGGAACCGGTAATATCGCGGGTGTCGCTGCGGCTCTTGCATCAGGAGGACCGGGTGCGATCTTCTGGATGTGGATCGTTGCATTTTTCGGGATGATGACCAATTACTCCGAAAATGTACTCGGTATCTATTATAGAAGAAAGAATTCCGAGGGAGAGTGGTGCGGGGGCGCCATGTATTATCTCAAGGACGGTCTCGGCTCCAAGAAGGGCTGCAAACAGATCGGTGCGGTTCTTGCCGTTCTTTTCAGCATTTTCTGCGTCATTGCTTCATTCGGAATCGGAAATATGAGCCAGATCAATTCCATCGCGGTCAATCTCAATTCCGTATTCAAGATTCCTTATGTTATGACGGGCGGAATCCTGATGATCTTTGCAGGACTGGTTATCGTAGGCGGACTTAAGAGAATCGCCAGTGTAACCGAGAAGCTTGTTCCCGTTATGGCGGTTTTGTATGTAATCGGATGTATCGTTATCGTATGCGCCAATATCTCACTTGTGGGTCCTGCATTCACAGCGATCTTCAAGGGTGCATTTGCCATGAAGGCTGTAGGCGGCGGTATCGTAGGAAGCGGTGTAAAGATGGCTATCACCTGGGGTATGAAAAGAGGTGTCTTCTCCAATGAAGCAGGCTTAGGTTCTTCGGTTATGGTTCACTCGGCATCCAATGTTAAAGAGCCTGTAAGACAGGGTATGTGGGGAATCTTCGAAGTATTTGCCGACACCATCGTTGTTTGCACTCTCACCGCACTTGCTGTTCTTTCATCAGGAGTAATGAATCTGGAAACGGGCGAGATGATCTCAACATCCGAAAAGACTGCTCTTGTTGCGGAAGCTTTCTCCGGAACTTTAGGTGTGGCAGGAGGCTGGTTCATAGCTATAGCGATCACTCTTTTTGCATTTTCCACCGTACTGGGATGGAGCGTATACGGCAGTAAGGCATTCGAGTATCTCTTCGGAACCAAGGCCATGTTTGCGTACAAGATCGTATTTGTGGTTTTCGTCATCATCGGTGCGACCATGGATCTTTCTCTGGCCTGGGATCTTTCCGATACCTTCAACGGTCTTATGGCAATGCCTAACCTTATCGGTGTTGTGGTGCTCAGCGGAACGGTAATGAAGATCACGCGTAATTATATTGACCGTGTTATCAAAGGCAAGGATGTAAAACCCATGTATTCCGCACTTCCCGAGGTTCAGAAAGAACAGGAAGAACGTACGGATGACGTTCAGTGATTTGCTGGTTTTTTTTACTGAAATAATATAAAATAAAGGTGCGGAAACCCTTTTCGGTGACGCGCCTTTTTATTTTCAAAAGACATATGTGAAAGAGTGGACCGGTTATGAGTAATTACAACATTTCATATGAAGTGGCCTCGGTTTTTTTCATGGTCATATCCATAGCCTGTCTGGTGATGATGAGAAGATCCAGAACAGAGAGATATAAGAAGTTTTTGATCCTTATGATCACCATACTGTGCGGACTCATCTTTGATATTCTCGGTGCAGTATCCATAGCGGTTCCGGAATACTTCAATCGGACGGCAGCCCTCATTATCAATAATATCTATTTCTTCTTCGCGGCTTTCGCCGGATATGCTTACCTCAGATATGCCGAGGCTTTTGTCGGAGAACAGAATAATTTTGACAAAGTGATGATCAAAGTGAATATGGCACTTATGATCGTATATGCTGTGGTGCTGGTCATCAATATGCGCTCGGGATGGATATTCTATCTGGGAGATAATAATGTTTACAATTTCGGTCCCATGCACTTTCTGTGCTATATCCCGACTTTCTATTTTATAGTCTATGCTCTTGTTTATGCCCTCATGCACTATAAGAGCCTGAATCTTCGTGAGATGATATCTCTTTCGGGCTTTATCTTTATCACGGTCGGAACGATCTTTCAGGCACTTGTCGTACCCGAAACGCTGCTTGTTTTCTTTTTCGGGACGCTGGGAGTAATGATCATTCTGCTCTTTGTGGAGACTCCCGATTATGCCCACCTTCAGGAGACTTTGAGAGAGCTGGACGCTTGCAGGATCGAAGCTGAGAAGGCAAAGAGGATTAAGAGCGAATTCCTTACATCCGTATCGAGAGATATTAAAACTCCCATGAGTACGGTCCTTGGAATGGATGAACTGATCTTAAGGGAGAGCAAGGACGAGTATATAACCGGTTATGCCAGGGATATCGAAAGTGCCGGACTTACTCTTATGGAAACCATTAACAAGATCCTTGATTATGCGGATATCGAGACCGGAAAGCTCGATGTCGTAAATGCTCCTTATAGAGTATCTTCCCTTGTGAAGGATGTATATCAGACATGTCTGTTCAGGGCGGATGAGAAAGGGCTCAGGCTTAACTGCGATGTGGGCAGCCTAGTGCCTGAGATACTGGTAGGTGACGTTGTAAGGATCAGACAGATAATGCTCAACCTGATCGGAAATGCCATCAAATATACTTCCACCGGAGGTGTAAGCCTCTATGTCGGATCCTCTGCACTTGACGGAAAGAGCATCAGGCTTGAGATCGAGATTACCGATACAGGAAGAGGTATCAAGGAGGAGGAGCTCGGTAAAGTCTTCGGAACCTTCGATCGTCTGGGCGACACCAGATCCAGAGCGGGTGACGGAGTCGGACTGGGACTTGCCATAGTATCCAAGCTTACCGATATGATGAACGGTGAAGTCACTGTTGAGAGTAAGTATGGTGAAGGATCCGTTTTTACCGTTAAGATACCTCAGAAGATAGCAGAGCAGTCCGACCTGATCAATGAGGATGTTGATAATCCCACGTACGGAGAGAAGGCTCATGAGGGTCCTCTTTTCAAAGCTCCCGAGGCCAAGGTTCTCATAGTTGATGATAACGATATCAACCGTGTTCTCGAAGCGATGCTTCTCAAGGAAACGAGCGTTATAACTCATCAGGTATCCGGCGGAAAACAGATGCTGGAGGAACTTACCAGAACAAGCTATGACGTGGTCCTTCTCGATCACATCATGCCTGATATGGACGGAGTCGAAGCACTGAGACGTGCAAGACAGATAGAAAGAGTAAAGAACGCAAGCACGTCTTTCATCGCCATAACTGCCAATGCACTTTCAGGTGCAAGAGAAGAATACCTGAGACAGGGCTTTGATGATTTCGTATCCAAGCCGGTAAACGGAAGACGCCTTGAAGAAGCGGTCATGAACCTGCTTGACGACAATCTGATCACAGAGAGAAACGATATGTGATTTTGCCGAAAAAAGTACCCTAAAAATCGTATTATTTACAATAGATATAATCCCCCCGGTTGTGTGATAATGATCGGGGGGAATTCTATATATTTTTTAGGGGACAAAATGTATCGAGTTTACTACCTGGATGTTGCAGCAATTTTTGTACTGTCAGCGCTCTTAGCGTCACTTATCTTCAGAAGAATGAACAGGGGACGTGATAATCAGGCGTTTGTTAAGTATGTCGTTATTCTTCTTGTTCTGTCTGTTACCGATGTTTTAAGATCGGCTCCATTACGTTTTCTTCATCCTCTTTCGGATTCGATTCTATTCAGAGAGATCGTATGCAGTATCTATAATTTTCTGAATGTTATCAGCTATGCAATGTATATTCATATGGTCGGAAGAATGACCGGGACTTTTCGCAGAATAGTGCGGACTCCGTTCTATGCGATCTGCTATGGATTACCCGTTGTTGCAGAGCTTGTTATTCTCGCGATCAATTTCCGAACTCATATATTGTTTGATTACACAAGATCGGGCATTGACGTCCAGTACAACAGAGGTCCTTATCTGTGGATGGTCATCGCTATCGGATATTACTATGTGTTCTTTGCATTCATTCTTATTACCCATTGTTTCTTACATAAGAGCCTGGATAAGGTTAAATATGCAGCGATGATGGTGGTATTTCCCATCAATATCATCGCATTCAATGTTCAGATGATTCATCCCGAAATATTGGCGCAGATGTTCGGATTTGCGATAACGGCCCTTGTGCTCAGTTTCTTTGTCATCAGTCCCGAAGAGAATGTTGATATGGAGACAGGGGCGAGGTCTTACACCGCGTTCAGAAGAGCAGCCAGAAATCTTTATGAAGCGAAAGATGACGCTTATGTCATGTTCGGCAAACTTCAAAACATTGCATCCATCAGGGCTACTCTCGGATATGAGATGTATATAGATCTTCTGAAGGCAATCTCCGATAATTTCTACGATATGCTGAAGGACTATCGCAGCGATGATATTAATCTGTATTACCTTAAGAATGGATTGTTCGCATATGTGGTCCGTGGAAAGTATCATTTGGATGAGATCGAGAAAACTGCGGGAGAGATGATCCCCAAATTAAGAGATCTCTTCGTTGTTGACGGTATCAGACTGAAACTGGATTTTGCCATATGCGGAGTTGTTATTCCCAATGAGATCAGCAATGATAAGCAGCTGGTAAAGCTGTCCGAAACATTTGACAGTGCCGTTCCTCTGAATAAATACGTAAGATATTCGGAGATGGCTCCGGAGAAGGATTTCGTTGTTAAGAATAATCTGGACAGGATCATAACCGATGCCATCAAGAACAACAGGTTCGAGATGTATTACCAGCCCATCTATTCAACCAAGGATGATAAGTTTGTATCTGCGGAAGCACTTATCAGACTTAAGGATGAACAGCTCGGATTCATCTCCCCGGCACTGTTTATCCCTGCGGCCGAGAAGAGCGGAAGCATTCTGCAGATAGGTGAATTTGTGATCAAGGATGTCTGCAGATTTATATCGGAAGGAGATATCGCAAACACAGGTATCAAATTCGTGGAAGTAAACCTCTCAGTCGTTCAGTGCATGCAGTCTAACATGGCGGATAAGATCAAGGATATCCTTGATGAGTATAAGATCAATCCGGACAGGATCAACTTTGAGATTACGGAGACTGCTTCGGATTATCTGGGAGATGCGGTTCTCAGGACCATGAGGGATATCACTACAAACGGTAACGGCTTTTCTCTTGACGATTACGGATCCGGATATTCGAATCTAAGCCGTGTCATGAGCTTCCCCTACAGGATCATCAAGCTTGATAAATCTCTTGTAGACGGACTTGTAGACAACAGAAGCTATGATATAATGAGACAGACCATCAGCCTGCTTAAAAGTCTCGGTGCCGAGATAGTTGTTGAAGGCGTCGAAGATGAAGAGAAGGCAATGTGGTTTTCGGATATGGGATGTGAATACATCCAGGGTTACTATTATGCCAAGCCTATGCCGGAGCATGAGTTTATGGCATTTTGCAAAAGCTCCGCTGTAGGTTAAATATATAGGCGGCTGAGGAGGATTTACAGATTATGGTTTTTTATTATCGGAACTACCCTTATTCTACTAAGGCAACACTCATTTCTGTTTTGGCCAATATTGGTGGATATCTTGCCGGAATCGGCGCAGTCGTTGCGGTTGCCATGATCGAGAACAAAGTACTCGGTGTTGCACTTTGCGTTGTACTCGCAGCACTTGCTTTATTTCTGTTTATTTATGTAGGCAGGAAGCTTACCGATCAGCTAAATGAGAAGTGGGCAGAGGAAAACATCAGGACGAAAGCGGGAGTTGCTTTTCAGTATGTAATGGCTAATCCTGAAGAATATGACAGGATTGCATCCATTAATCCCGAATTTGCCCAGAAGTATGAGATGGGTGAAAAAGGAAGACCCGTAAGAAGGAAATAAGTAATTGACGATATAGAAAAGGAAACGGTTCTTCCGGCACTTGGGTTATGTGCCGGGAGAACCGTTTCCTTTTACTATTGATAATCGGACATAAAATATGGTATGTGAAATTATATGGGTATATGAAATATGTAAGGTGGTACTCGGAATGAAAAAAATATCGATAATTCTTACATTGCTTATATTTCTATGCGGATGCGTGAGTGAAGCCGATACTCAGGTCACGGATCCTCCGATTGTCGGTAATCAAATATCCGTAATCACGGATGATCCTTTAAAAAAAGCATCGGATTATATATTGTCTGATGCGGATTCCTGCAAGATTGTTCTCGGTGAGAGCTATGTTGCCTATATCACGACCGACAACAGAGTTTATTATGTGATGAATTATGGCGGCGGTGCTGTGGATTACGGATATTTACCCGGCGTTGAAAATGTGAATGCAATCTTCAGAAACGGATGGCAGATTTTTATGCTTGATGACTCGGGTACAGTCAGTGCTTTCGATGTTTTTTGCGGAGAAAGTATAGATCATTACGAAGAAATGATCGGTCCTTTCTACGATGAACTTAGTAGATGTAACGGACATGTAGAGGACATGTATTTTACATCACCCGATTGCTGGGCTATACGTTCTGACGGCAAGTGGGTATGCTCTGACACTTTGGATTGGATCGATTGGTCAAAGGTAGTTCAGATAGCGTACAATGACTCTGATTCAATACCGGAAATTGCACTTTACAGTGACGGTAAGGTTTATCTGAACCCTGTTGAACAGACCTATGATAATAACCTCTATTCCAAGACGGAAAGCTGGGCAGATGTAGCTCATATAGCGGACGGACTTGTCCCCTTCGGACTGACCGAAGACGGAAGACTGCTCACAGTATCGAACGCATATTACCTTGCTTCCGATATAAATAACTGGAATAACATTATCCAAATATCGGCACAGCTATATATTACCGCAGGGTTAAAAGATGACGGAACCGTAGCAGTTGAAGTATATGAACAAACTCCACAATATGAGGATGCCGAGAATTGGACGAATGTCAGATATTTACAAGTTACACCATTTTTCATATTCGGCGTGACGGGTGAAGGACGTTTTCTTTATACGGAATCGTCAGGTACGGATGGCATAGTCAGATGGATGGACAGGAATGAATATCCCTGCTCAATGCTTGCGGCTTGTTATATGGCGGATAGTGAGCTTGATGCCATTAAAGCCGATAACGTGATTAAACCTGAGAATGTCACCGAGCTGAGCTTCGGAGATGGTGATATTGATATGTCATCATTTGCAAAGGCTGATGACGTTATCACATATACCGGAGATTTTGACGGAGACGGTGCAGATGACGTTCTGACCGTGGATTATTCCGCTATAGTAAATGATACACAGGGAATAGGGAACATTTATTTAACCGCAGCTGACGGAACAGAATATTGGAGAAGCATGTTTGCTCTGCCCAGTGCGGGGTGGAAAAGCTACTATG
>JAEEXJ010000016.1 GCA_016291475.1 Lachnospiraceae bacterium
ATCCAAGAGCCATAGATAATAAACCGGTTATTATTTTGATTATTAATCTTCCAAAGAATCTAAGCATGATAATCACCTGTAAATAAAGTGCAAGAACGTGCACTTTAGCGGATTTGATTGTTTCATGGATATGTTCAGTGACGATGGCGCTGATTTGGATCAGATACGGCCTGCAGCCTTTTCCATCCTGACCTTATAGGCAATGAGTCTGAGGACATATTCCGGCATAAGCCTTCTCTCCAGCTCCCACTCCTGCATGGTTCTGTATGGAATCCCCAGCCATTTTGCAAAATCCACTCGGTTCATCCCTGACATTTCGCGGATGAATTTGAACTCATATGCCATAATCCTGCGCTGTGCATCCTTGTCGTCAGCTTTGGCGCTTTCAACTTCTATGTCGATACCCTCGATGTTTACGATAGTTGTCTTCATATTGACTCCTTTCACTCTGTAGTCAGTGCGTATATTGATATAATGCATTATAGTGTAGTCATTGCGTATATGTCAAGGCAAAAAGAAAGGGGAGCGGATGCTCCCCTTTTCCGTTATGTGCATTTTAAAATTCCGCTTTTTTATCCCAAAATACCTGTGAACAGGTCAAAAGTGGAATTTAGTCTTGCACATAGTATTTAAAACCACTTACTTTATTTCATGGTTATCTGTCTGTCAGAAAGGATGACTATGAGTAAGAATAAAAAGATCATTCATGATCAAAGACACCTGACTTTATCTGACAGGACTTTTATCGAGCAGGAACTTGTGCGCAGAAGTTCTTTTAAATCCATAGCGATTGACCTGCACAAGGATCCAACCACAATATCCAAGGAGGTGAAAAAACACAGAAAATCAGTATCCGGAAGAATGATCGGCGGCCACTGCAGAAGCTGCAAAAACTGGGTTACTTGCACTGTTACCAAAGAAGATCCGGTAGTCAAAAACTGTCCTCATTCAAGACGATGCTGTGGTTCATGCCGTAGTTGTTGGACTGAATATCCACAGGATTTTTGTCTTCTTTATACCCCTCTTACTTGTAAGCCGAAATCAAAAGTACCTTACGTTTGCAACGGTTGCATGGAAGAAAAATCCTGCCGTGTTGATCACTATATATACCAGGCTGTCTACGCTCAAAAAGCATATGAGTATACATTAGTGAAATCACGTAAGGGAATAAATATGACCAAAGAAGAACTGAATGAGTTAAATGAACTCATTTCTCCTCTCGTAAAAAAAGGACAGCCTTTAAGCCATATCTTCGCCGTTCATGCCGATGAGATCCCGGTTTGCAGGAGAACACTTTACAACTATCTGGATCAAAGAGTGTTCACTGCGAGGAATATAGATCTCCCGCGTCGTGTCAGGTATAAAAGACGCAAGAAAAGATCAGAACCACGTCAGCGTAACATCGAGCAGATATATCGTAACAAAAGGACCTTTGTTGACTTTGAGAAATACATCACAGCCTTTCCCGAACTCGATGTGGTTGAGATGGATACGGTAAAAGGAGGTATTGCCGCAGGTAAATGTCTCCTCACCCTTTTATTCAGGAGCTGCAGTTTCATGATCATTATCCTTCTTCCAAGCTGCACTCAGAAATGTGTCATCAATGCCATTAACAACCTGTGTGACATGATTGGGATAAGAACTTTTAAGAAATACTTTCCCATAATACTTACAGACAACGGATCTGAATTCAAGAACCCGTGGGATATAGAAAAGAGTGATACAGGCGTGCCCAGGACAAAGGTTTTCTATTGCGACCCGTATGTATCCAATCAAAAAGGACGATTGGAGAAAAATCACGAATATATCCGATACGTGATTCCAAAGGGAAGGAGCATGCACAAATATACCCAGGAAGACATCAACCTTCTGGCCAGTCATATCAATTCAACTGCCAGAGACAGCCTTAACGGAGCGACTCCATTTGATCTTGCAGAACTTCTTTTGGATAAAAAAATACCGGTCTTAACAGGACAATTCAAAGTCTCGCCAGACGATGTCTTGTTAAAACCGGCACTCTTGGAACACCGTGATAGATAATCACTAGATTGAAATCCGAACAGACAGATGACCACCCAAAAACCTATAAATTATCATGAGACGGGTGGAATTTCTTTTTGCTCAAAATTTCCCAGCCGTTTGTTTGTCTTGCAGACAAACTTATCGGTCGGGACGATTTTATCACGTTTTTCCCGCCTTTCAAAGTGGATTTCATCGCAAAAGTTTGTTGAAATCTCGTTAGAGAGCATTTTTAAAGGATAGAGTGGAATTTAGTTTTTCATTTAACCCCTGTAATGTGAAGGGTATTGTGAAAAATTATGTGACCTGAAGGAATTATCCTCCGTCATATAGGACAGGAAAGAAAAAACTGCTCTGTATGACGGAGGAATTTTATTATGAAAAAGAGATATATCAGAAAATACTCAAAGTCCTATATCAGCCTGTTCATCGCAGGATTAATGATGCTCACGGCATGCGGCCGGGTAGCGGAGGTTCAGGAACCGGAAATCACCTATACTCAGGAAGAGATCGAAGACAGGATCAGACACGTGGGCAGACATTATGACGGCCTTGACGACGGATACGGCTTCTCTCTTTTCTCCGCAGGAGGCGGATATGCAACAACCAATTCCTATAACGGAGGAATGGTGATGTGTGAAGCAGCGGTGTCCGAAGACTGTGATGCTTCGTCGGTTTCCCAGAGCACAGTCAGCGTTCCCGTAACCCCCATCGATTCTGATATTCCCTGGAATACCGAGGGCTATAACAGCATAAATGAATCAGGTTTTATCAACACCGCATCCAACAGATTCTCCACCTTCGGAGCAGATGTGGATACGGCAACTTATTCCAACTTCAGACGCACCGTTTATCAGGCTTACGACTTTTATAAGCACGACGATTACGGATACGGCTACGGCGGACTTGACCCCAATGCTCTCAGGATTGAGGAGATGATCAACTATTTCGATTACTCCTATCCCGAAGCGGAAGACGGCGAAAAATTCTCCGTAAGCCAGACCATAGTACCCTGTCCCTGGAATGAAGATACTCTCCTCTACCGCGTTGGCGTAAGAGCCGAGGAAGTGGACATCTCAGGCGGATCAAACATCGTATTCTTAGTTGATACTTCAGGATCCATGTTCTGGAACAACGGACTTCCCCTTGCACAGGACGCACTCAAGACCCTCCAGAAGAACCTTACCGAAAATGACAGAGTTTCAATAGTAACCTATGCAGGTTCATCAACCGTAGTTGCGGAAGGCCTCAGAGGCGACCAGCACAAAGAGATCAAGGATGCCATCAACTCCCTTGAAGCAGGCGGAAGCACCAACGGCGCAGGCGGCATCATAACCGCTTACGACATCGCTCAGGAATATTTCATCGAAGGCGGCAATAACAGAGTCATCCTTTGCACCGACGGTGATTTCAATGTGGGTACTTCTTCGGAAGCAGGACTTATCGAACTCATCGAAGAAAAGAAAGAAACCGGCGTATTCCTCTCCTGCCTCGGATTCGGAGCCGGCAATTACAAAGATGACAAGATGGAAGCTCTTGCGGATCACGGCAACGGCAACTACTTCTACATCGACTGCACGGATGAAGCGGAAAAAGCACTCAGCAATGAGCTTTGGTCAACCCTTTATACCGTAGCCAAGGATACCAAGTTCCAGGTTGAGTTTAATCCCGAAACCGTAGCGGCATACAGAATTATCGGTTATGAAAACCGTCAGATGTCAGCAGAGGATTTCTCGGATGATACCAAGGACGGCGGAGAAGTAGGATCCGGCCAGACAGTTACCATCCTTTACGAGATAGTCCCCGTAGGTTCGGACTATGATGTTCCCACCGTTGAATCAAGATACGGAAATGATGAAGAAACAAGCATCTCCGGCTCAGATGAGTACTGCGTTCTCAACATCAGATATAAAGAGCCCGACGGCGACAAGAGCGAGCTCAGAACCTACCCCGTGACAACTTCAATGTTCACCGAAGAAATGGATTACGACACCTCATGGGCCGCAGGCGTAGCTCAGGTAGGAATGATCTACAGAGATTCGGATTTTGCGGGAGATTCCGATTACGACGACATCATCGAAAGACTCTCTCAGGATCCTTCAGTCATGACAGATGATCTCAAGGCACAGTTCATCTACATCGTAGGAATGCTTGATGAGATGGAATAATATAGAGTGACAGATGGGGACTGTTTCACAGTCCCCATCTGTCACTTATTCATCTTTTTCTATAAACACTACCGTATCTTCCGGCAGTCCGTTTAATCTGTTCTTCTCTTCACATTGGAAAATAAGTCTCTCGGTGTATTCGATCTGATCCTGAAGCGTGGTCATATTCAGTCTTGCCGCAAGATCTCTGGCCTCAGGCTTGTCCGAATTGATGAACCACAGCCAAATGCATCTTCCGGCATAATAAACACAAAACACGGAAAGCGCCGCAAAGATCGGAAGGCTCAGTTTTCCGTATCCCCACATCAAAAACAATATAATGATACCAACCATTCCGAAGATCACACCGTTCCTGGCATTAAGCCGATACTCTTCTCTCTGATACATGTACAGATCCAGAAGTTTTCTCTGATGCAATTCATCTTTTTCCTTGGCAGCAACAAATTTGGATTTGCCGGGTTTGCGCCCCGTGGGAACCGTTTTGGTTTCCGTGGTCTGAACATTTTTCCTGCAAAACAAAACAATAAAGATAACTGCGGCCAAAAGTGCCGCACCGAGACGCAGATCCACACCGGACGCGTTTTTAACAAGCCCGAACAGACATACTGCGCATAAGATGATTCCTATATATACCGAACCGGGTATGTGAACCTTTTTCATGTAACTATCCTCAAAGCATTATGATTTCTGCAAAATATTATACACCTGCTGCATAAGCTTCACATTACCCATTATTACAAGTGCTATCTGCTTCTTGGCACGGCTGAGTCCGTGGAACAGGTTCATGATCCTTGAAGTTTCTCCTCCGTTTTCCGACTCGGTATTTCGAAGGAATCTTTCTTCATCATAGTAAAATGAATCATCAAGAAGCATCAATACCTTATCGAATTCTTTTCCGGTGACGGATGCAGACTCAATGCGGGTGAGTGCTTCACCGGGAAAACTTTCCATAGATCCGATATCCACTCCCATTTTACGGTCCCAGATGAACATGTATCCTTCTTTTTCATAGAATCTGATAAGGTTCATTGCCTCATCTATATCAGCGCCGTAAGAAACGGATACATTCGGATACTCCCTCTTGTAAACCTTTGATGCGGACAGAAATGTCCGTAAAAATGTCGACAGTTCGTTGTTCATCCTGATCTTATTGGTAAGTTGGAATCCCCTGAAATCATCGCGCTTTTCGAAGACCGCCGCCCCCATTCCGAGTCTTTCTTTTTCGGATACGCAGAGCGCATCGTCATAGGATATGATGATCGGAACATTCCACTTCCTGCCGTATTCACAGATTGCATTGAACGCTTTCTCGCCCATGCCGTGGCCTTCATCGATGAATATGGCCGCATAATCCCTGAGAACATCCGGAACGGTATTCTTATCGCAATAATAGAAATCTATTCTCTTAAGACGTTCATCCAGCTGCTGAAGCTCGCTTCTGTGAGACCCGAAATGGAACAGACAGACAGGATTCTTGCGAGACATGGTCATTGCCATATCATACAGAAGGATCGTCTTGCCTGTGCCGGGAAGCCCAGTAAATCCCTGAAGGAAATGTCCGTCGGAGATATTTTTCATGATCTGCTTTTTAATATCACGCTGCTGAAATGTAAGGAAATATTCCTGGCGAAGGAACCTTCCGGGATCGGTGATCGGTGAAATGAGATACTTGTCTTCTTTGAAGAGTTCCTCGATATCCCCCGTGTAGATTTCATCCTGATTATCCAGGAGAACCCCCAGTTCCTCAAAGGTGGTATCAACAAGCCTTCCGCTGTTGGAAAGCCTAACCAATCTGTCCTGTCCGCTTATGTATGTGTAGTAGTAAACGGGCTTTCCGAGAGTTGAGAGATAGTATCTGTTTCTTATGAGCTGGCTTCGTATCGCTTCATTTGATACATTGTCGCTCTTGAGTTCGATATTGACGATCTGATCATCAGCGATGCGAAGGAGATCGAATTCTTTTCCCAGCTTTTGCATCGTATAAGAATAATAGAATGTCAGCGAGCAGGCATCACTGCACACGGGCTGCAGTCTTTCCGAAAAAAGTCTGAGCCCTTCCGTCTCCCATTCGCGAATCTTGATATTCCTTCCGCGGCCTGACATCTGTCTTTCAACCTTCGATATCAGCTCGGGATCATTTAACCTTGTAAGTGCATAGATGTTAATGGGTTTCATGATTATTTCACTCCACTCGCCATGGTCTTACTCCGTCTATCCATCCGTTGGACTTCCAATACTTATAATCAGTATACTCCGGATTGTCTTTACCGAGACCTGTCTGGATCATTCTTACAATATAAAATTTAATCTTAGTTACAGGACTTGTATGCGCAGGTTTTGAATAATCGATGGAGAGCATTTTACGTGCCAGGGAAGTCAGTTTCTCGGTCATTGCATCGCGCTTCTTCTCCGGAAGCTTGTCCCATTGAATTTCACTCATCAGTTTAAAGCTGCAAGTTCGTATATAGCTTATTCCCCACCAGGAAAGGCTGTCCTTTATATCTTTTACGGTTGATGAACCGCCTGCTCCAAGGCACTGAGTGATGACCACCGCTCGTTTTCCGAACATTTCTTTTGCAGGGCGATGGGACATCCATCTGTATCCGAAATGATCCAGCATAGCCTTCATTGCTCCTGTTGTATGGAATACATATGCAGGTGAGGTAAATACCAAAAGATCCGCTTCAAGAAGTGCCTTTTCAATCTTCTGCACAATTTCGTAATCCTTACACAGATTCTGTTTCTCCAAAAAACAGGCAGTACATCCCGTACAAAAACCCGGACCGTCCTTCGGAAGATAGAATTCCGTTATCTCCGCTCTGTCTCTGAACTGCTCAAGAAAGAATTCCTTGAGCTTATACGTAACGCCTTTCTTCTCCGTACCATTGATTACCGTGATCTTCATTATACCTTCCTCCGGGATTTCTTCGCACTTGCCTTGATCGTTTTTCCATTTCTTGAATACAAACTGTTAAACTGCCTGATGTGTGCTTCCAGTGTTTTAAGCGCTTCTGCTTCCCGCTTAGGTTCGCGGTCACATATGGTCAGCAGCATATAGATCGGCGCATAAAAATGCAATGTCATAATCTCCACATTATCCGTCTGCAATACTCCGGAAGAAGCCATCAGTCCGAGAAGCATTCCCTGATAGGAAAGGGGATCATCCACATACTGTTTCATATAAGCATTTGCAAGTGCTTTGTCATGAAACTGTTCAATGGTAAGCATCTTGCGGAAACGTCCGGTGTAGTCATCATGTAAGAAATAGAGAAACAGGTTTTTTCCGAGAGCTATCAGTTGCTCTTCGGATATGTGCTTATAGATTTCCGCATCCGCCACTGCATCCGCTCCATTTATCTGCAGAGCACCTGCTTCCTCCAAAAAGCGCCTGTTCATCTCCTCGATGATCGCATCGAATATAGCCTGCTTGTTTTTATAGTGCTTGTATAAAGAGGGAGCCTTTATCCCAACCCTCTCCGCAATGTCAGCGACATAAACATTTGCATATCCTTTTTCGGAAAATAGCGTCAATGCTTCATCCAATATTCTGTGCTTGGTATCCATATCATTTCCTCTTGCATTTCATTTGGCTAATTTGGATTAGCTTTATTGTAAGCTAATTACAATTAGCCGTCAAGAGCATGAAAAATGGCAAAGCAAAGCCATGCCGACCATCAATCAATCATTCATTCACTTCTCCATAAAATACATACCTCTTCAAAATCAATTATCGCTCTCAAGATATGCTGCAAGTTCTTCGTCGGTGAGCCTCATATACTGAGTAATCGTTTCTCCGTCATTGATTATAAGTCTTCCGTTTATACAAGTGTATTGGAACCCGTTGGCCTTTTCAGTGTCATCGATCAAATAAAAATTGCTTCCATCAAAAACGTACTCTGTTTTTTCACCATTTAGCTCAAAATATGCTGTACAGTCATCGTTAGCTATAAGGTATCCCTGCTTTTCTATATCCCTTAATTCCAGCATATCTTCATATGTTCCACCGATTTTAGCTATACCGATACGCTTATAGTATCCGATCACTTCTTTATCCTGTCCGATATAAACACCTTGCTCGTCCGTAACGGAATCAATCCAGTTTTCTACGGAGTCTTCAGCTGTATCTTCGGCCGTATTATCTGTTGTAACACATCCGGATAGCAAACAGGTAAAGACCAGAATCATCGCCGGCAATATATTCAGCATACCATTCACATCAAGCTTCTTCATCACTTTGCTCCGGGTAGATAAGAGACATAAAGTTCATAACATTAGGATCATTCGTTTTTTCCTTTTTCTCATCTTTATGAAACAATTTACTGAATAAAGACATAACTCACGCTCTCTTTCATGTTTGATTATTTTATAAAACCTGAAGATAGTTTCACTTCCACTTCTCCATAAATGCCGGCTGGTTTTTATCCTCTTCAAACTCCTCGGATGATTTGCGGATAAGTCTGGTACCAACAGGGCTGTCAATGTGATTCATCACCGCAGGATCAATCCCTGTGATCGAATATACCCTGCAAAGCTCAACATGCTCCACATTATTGATATATTCATCATCCTCATCACCCGCAAAGAACTGCCATCCGCTGTCTTCATCATCATGAAGTTCTTCTCTCAACATAAAACCGACTTTCCAGCCTTCTCTTGTTATCTTTTTCGAAACAACACAGAGCTTACCCATGATCTCTTTGCGGCGTATAGAAGGTTCATAAAATTCCCTGCCAGCAAGAAATTCCGCCATGGCGTCCTCTCCGGGCATGGTATTGCTCTCTATACGGTCTATGGCCGCGTCCCATATCAGCTTATCATCGGCATTGCATCTCAAACATACAGCCATTTTCAACAAGTCAGATTCATCAATATCAAGATGTGTCTGTACCTGTTTAGCCAGGTGATCTCCATTTTCGTCATAAAGATATACGTCAATCACACCATCTGTATAAACGGTTGCTTTTACTGCTCCCAGATTCTTCTCGTCATTATAAAAAACCATAAAAGGCGGCAGATGATCATTCACAAACCAATCGTATTCCGTACCGTTTTTACCGTTCATATAGTAGATTTTGCCATTTTCTTCCAGAGCATCAGGTGAAACCTCGGGCAGTTTTTCACTCATGGCATTTTTGATTATTGTCTGAATATCATTAATTATTCTATGCATCTGTTCTTCCCATTATTCTGTGAGATAAAGAGTTATTTACTCAATCTCTGATTACTTTTCCGTCATAATCTATTTCATAATAATTATCCGAAAAATCATATAATCTGATTCTATCCGGCAGCATTTCAAAAGCAGGTTCTTCACCATGATATCTTGCAAAAATATCTCTTGCGCCAAAATCCCATACCACTTCAAGACTTCTTGTAATTCTAATTATGTCCATTTCGCAGTACATTATGAAATCCTGATGATACCTGTAAACCGAGAATAAAGTCCCCATCAAATTCAGCCTTTTTTCATTTATCACTTTTCCGGTCGGGATATCAAGTTCACAAACAGTATCATTCAAAAACAAGAATAAGCTGTCGCCTTCCATGAATGCGAAATCATTCTGAGGAGTAAAAAATGAGACCACCAGCACGATATTCTTTTCGATGGCATGAGAAATATCTGTAATATTCAGGAGAATAGCTTTTGAATAATCATCACAAATCCTGACATAAGTATCCGCCCGGACTGTATTATCAACTGAGTCCGGATTATAATTTACTCCTGAAATATACACTTCCCACTTATCGTTAAAAAGATACATGTATCAAGCATCCTCAAAGCTTTCAATAGATAACTTTTCTAAACGCCGGGCCCGCATTCTCATTTGGCAGAACTTTAAAACCCTGTTTTTCGTAAAATCCTTCTTTCCCGATAGCAGCAATGAGTTGAATACTGGTTCTTCCACCTTCCGGTGTATCACGTTTTATCCGATCAACCAGTATGTTTATTATTTCTGATCCGATCTTTCGCCCCTGATACTGCGGTCTGACTATAACATCGACTAATGTATAGTACATACCATCACCAACAGCCCTGCCCATGGCAACAGTTTGATCACAGGCTTTTGCAACAACACAGTAGCAACTGTTCTTTAATGCCTTATCTGACTGCTCTCTACAGAAAACGTTCCAGCCAACAGATGTTCTCAAATCGTGATACGTATCAACATCCGGTATGATTTCCATATATGAGATTTCCATATATAATTACCTCTTTAGTTCAGCATAAGCTTCAGTTATCTATGAGGTCCGATCAAAGAATACTACTGTTTAGAAACTCAGTTGAATCCGGTGTTCGTTTAAAAGTATCAAAGTGAAGCGCGCCCCTTTCACCGAGTGCATCTTCAAATTCTTTTTTCAGGTAGGTCTGTGTAATCATATTACGGGCTTCTTCAACGCTAAACCAACCCACCTCCCTGCTCTCATCGGATACCGTTTCAACGCCTCCGATATATCTGCATCTGAAGACCAGATTCACAGTCGTAGGGAGTGTCATTCCTTCAAGTGGACCATAACCCTGCTTAAATACTACATTCTGATATATTCCCGTAAAGAAATCAGGTTCAACTATAATTCCACTTTCTTCTTGTATTTCCCTTTTCAAAGCATCCAAAACGGATTCACCATTTTCCACGAGGCCTCCGGGAAACTCCCATCCTCTCCTGTCCGACCTTATCAACAATACTTTATCTTCTTTGAAAACAACACCTGCTGCAGAGACAAAATGCACAGGGAATTCCGACATCCAATTATCCATACTAACTCCCAAATAAATTCGTTTCAGATACAATCATCCGATTTAATTCCGATTTACCACTCTGTCACCTCTCTATTTTCCGGGCCTTTTCATAACATAGTGAAAAGGCTTCTCACCATTCGGTACAAAACCCAGCCTTTTATATAGTCTTCCCGCGGGATTTTGCTTGAAATATTGAATATGGATATCCTGCGCCTTGTGACTGTTTAAAATATCTCTCAAGACTTGCGTTCCCAGGCCTTGGTTTTGATATTCGGGAGTTATGCAGATATTACCGATTTCATAACTGCCATCTTCCAGAGTTGTTCCATTATAAAAACCGATAGCTTGTCCTTGAGAAAAAATGATGTGTGTGTCTCCCTTTACAGAGTCGATAAATCGGTCAAACATCTCTTGTTGGGCAGCTTCATTCCACTCTCCCCAACACTCCTCGACATATTTTTTATATGCAGTCTTTTTCAAATCATATCCTGTCGTTCAATCAGCTTATATATATAGGCATCTCTTTTTATCAGCATTTCATTACCTCTTTATGCAATTTGACGCATTTTCTGGTAATATGATAGCTTGATTACCAGATAAAGTCATTTATATATTACCTTTTTTTGCGGCTTGACGCATTTTATGGCAATAAGCATTCATTTAAAGAAATAATCGCTTGAACACCCACTAAACCCGGAAAGACACGGCCTTTTTAAGCAATAAAAAAACTCAGAATGCAGTATTTATCAGCATTCTGAGCCTATAAAAGCCTCGTGGGTGATGGTCACCCCGATAAATTTTTCTTTTTTTGTATGGAGTTTTCCTTATTCTGCTTTAATATGAAGCCCTGTACAGCTTTATGATATCTTCTTTAGTTGTTTTTCTGGGATTCACCGCGATATTTCCGCTCTTCATGGCATCCTCTGCCATAGCTTCAAACTTACGCTCATCAACTCCAACCTTCTTAAGAGAACGGGGTATTCCCAGCGATTCATTCAGAGCCCTTAGTTCATTTACCAGCATGCTTGGAGTAAATACATCCCGGGATACTGCAATCTGTGCCACACGCTTGTAGATCTCGTAATACTTTCCGGTATCTTCCACAGCATTGAATTCCACAACCGTGGGCAATAATACCGCATTCGCAAGTCCGTGCGGCACGTCGAAAAATGCACTTACGGGATGACTCATGGCATGCACATCTCCAAGCCTTGCGTGTGAAAATGCGATTCCGGCAAAAAGAGAGCCAAGAAGCATCCCTTCAGCAGCGGCCACATTCCCTCTGTCAGCCACATATGCTCTGATATTCTTACCTATAAGTTCCAGAGCCTTAAGTGCACACATATCCGAAAACGGTGATGATGCTAGTGAAATGTAGCTCTCAAGAGCATGTACCATAGCATCAACTCCGCAGTATGCTGCTGTCTTTTCGGGAACCGTTGCGATAAGGATAGGATCGAGTATTACCGCCTCGGGCAAGAGATACCTGCTTCCTACTGTCAGCTTATAATCCCTTGAATGATCCGTAATAACGGAGAATGATGTTACTTCAGATCCCGTTCCGGCTGTTGTTGGAATAGCCAGCATAGGTACAACCGGACCGGGAACTTTGCCGACCCCCTCGTAATCAGTGATACTGCCGCCATATTTTCCTAAGATTGCAACAGCCTTGGCAACATCAAGAGGAGATCCCCCTCCGAAGGCAACTATCATATCGGCACCGCTTGATGCAAACTTTGTAGCGGCCTTTTCAACGGTACCGGTAGACGGGTTTCCCTCCGTTTCAGTAAAGCTCTCACTCTCTATTCCTGCTTCTTTTAACTTCGAAGCAACCAGATCTACCAGTCCCGTTTTGTTCAGATGAGGTCCCGAAACTATAAACGCCTTCGTAACCTTCATCCCGCTTACGGCCTCGGGAATCTTGTCCAAAGCTCCCTTTCCGAAGGTTATTTTTTGCGGAACGGAAAAAGAAAACAGACTCATCTTAAGTTCCTCCTAAGCAAGTGCCTCCACAGAAGCCTTGATAATGTCGTATGCTTTATCACAGTCTTCTTCCGTGATAATAAGTGGAGGAACCATACGAATGATGTGATCACCTATGGCAGTGATCAGCAGATGTCTGTGGAGACACTCGTGCTTTACATCTACGCCGCTTATGGAATCGTCGAACTCCACGCCCACAAGCAGTCCCTGACCTCTTACCTCTTTTACGTGAGGAAGAGTCTTTAATTTATCCATGAAATAAGTACCCATCTTCGCTGCATTTCCGGCAAGGTCTCTGTCAAGAAGCTCTCCTACCTGTGCAAGTGCTGCGGCGCAGCTTACGGGATGTCCGCCGAATGTGGTTCCGTGGGATCCTGCAGAGAATGCCTTGGCAACTTCTTCGGTAGCACAGATTGCACCGATGGGCATTCCGCCACCGAGAGCCTTGGCCATTGATACGATGTCGGGCTTGATTCCGTAGTGCATGAAACTCATGACTTTACCTGTTCTGCACCATCCGGTCTGAACCTCATCCAGAAGAAGGAGCATTCCCTTTTCATCACAGAATTCTCTTAAACCTTTCATGAATTCCATGGTTGCGGGATGAACACCGCCCTCGCCCTGAACGGGCTCTATCATGATTGCGATGGTATTTTCGGTGCAGGCATCCTTAAAAGCCTGAAGATCATTGTAAGGAGCGTAGGAGAAGCCGTAGGTCATGGGACCGAATCCCACCTGACATCCGTTTCCGGGCTGGCCTGTTGCAGACATTGAACCGAAGGTTCTGCCGTGGAAGCCCATCTTGGCGGTTACGATGTGATATCTGTTGGGACCGTACTTCTCGATTCCATACTTTCTTGCCATCTTGATCATGGCTTCATTGGCTTCCGTGCCGGAGTTCTGATAGAAGATCTTGTCCATTCCGATGGTGGTACAGACCTTCTCTGCAAGAAGTGCCTGGGGAATGGTGTAGGGATAGTTGAAGGTATGCATAAGGGTCTTTGTCTGTTCCACGGCCGCTTCCACAACCTTCTCGTTACAGCTTCCGGCGGAGTTTACCGCGATACCTGCATAGAAATCCAGGTAAGCCTCACCTTTTTCATCGTACAGGTACTGATCCTTAGCAGTCTCTGCGAGAAAATCGAATCTCTCGTAAGTTTCGATCATGTACTTTTTTGCCTTGTCCTTAATATCCTGTGCGGTAAGTCCTGTATCTGCCAATTTCATTTTTTTATCCTCCGTAAAAATATATTCGGGTCCCGGAGGGGCCTGCTTTTATTTCTTTTCCTGAGTGCGATTTACACCGATATCATCTGCCGTGATAAATCCTCTGATGATCAGGTACTGTTCAATGAGCTTTACACAAGTTTCGATTCCCACTCTCTCACTGTTTAAGGTCATGTCGTAGTTGACCGGATTGGTCCAGTAATTGCCGTGAGTGTAGTATGCGTAGTAATCTGCTCTGTATTTATCCGTCTGAGTGATGGTTGCATTTGCCACATCTTCGGTTACACCCATGTGCTCTATGGTCCTCTGAAGACAGAAGGCTCTGGGTGCTTCGATATATACGCTGACCACATTGTCCCTGTCTTTCAAAACGTAGTCCGCACACTTTCCGACTATTACACAGGATTCCTGATCGGCGAGATTTCTGATGATCTCGCACTGGTATTCAAAAAGCTTATCGTCGGAAACAAATTTCTCATTCTTAGCAATATAGCTTTTTGATCTGGGAAGTCCTTTTAAGAATCCGGAAAATCCTCCGTTTGTCCGAATCTTCTCATTGACCGCGTTGAATATATTCTCATCCAGTCCGCTAAGCTGACTTGCAAGGGTAAGGATCCTGTTTTCGTAACAATGGATTCCCAGGTCATGGGCTAGAAGTGATGCGATCTCTTTTCCCCCGGATCCGAATCCTCTTGCAAAAGTAACAACAAATCTTTTCATCTAAACCGCCTCCAGTTTGTTTTATCCCGCAAGATATCTGCTTAAAAATTCTCTTGTTCTCGGGTTCTTCGGATTGGTGAACAGTTCCGAAGGTGGAGCATCCTCAGCAACAAAACCTCTGTCCATGAATATTGTCCTCGTTGATACATCTCTTGCAAATGCCATTTCATGAGTGACGATGATCATCGTAAGACCTGTGGTAGCAAGTTCCTTCATGACATTTAAAACTTCACCCACCATCTCGGGATCAAGTGCCGATGTGGGTTCATCGAAAAGGAGTACCTCAGGATTCATACAAAGAGATCTTGCTATTGCAACACGCTGCTTTTGTCCGCCGGATAACTGAGAGGGTTTTGCGTGGATATAAGGTGCCATACCGACTTCCTTAAGATGAGTTATGGCTCTGTCGAAAGCTTCTTCCTTGGAGATATGAAGAACCTTTCTGGTACAGATCATGCAGTTTTGAAGAACAGTCATGTTGTTGAAGAGGTTAAAGGACTGGAAAACCATTCCCACCTTTGCGCGATATTCGTTGATCTCACGTTGCACGTCCCTGATCTCTTTTCCGTGATATAAGATCTTGCCGGAGGACTGCCTTTCAAGCTTATTGATGCATCTTAAGAATGTTGATTTGCCCGATCCCGAAGAACCGACGATACATATGATCTCACCTGCTTTAACATCCATATCTATTTTTCTGAGGACTTCATGATTACCGAATGATTTACTCAGATCTTTTATACTGATAACCGTATCTGCCATAATCTGTCTCCTTATTGATTGTCCATATATTCAACAGCCAGTGCGTAATCGGATTTGCCTTTGAGTTTTTTCTCCAGTAGGTTAAAGATCTTGTTAAAGAAGAAACACAAAACAAAATAGATCACTGCTATTACGAGATAACTTTCGAAATACTTGTAGTAGTTACCTCCGACGGTCTTGGCTGCCATAAAGAGCTCCTGTACGGCTATAACATTCAGGACCGATGTCATTTTCAGGTTGGTGAGGAATGTGTTTGCCATTTCGGGAATGATGTTTTTGAAAGCCTGAGGAAGAACTATGTAGAGCATGGTTTTCATGGGAGACATTCCCATTGCCCATGCACCTTCTCTCTGTCCGATGTCTATGGATCCGATGCCTGCTCTTACAGTCTCCGCCATATACGCGCCGGTATTAAGAAGGGTTACAAGAATTCCTGCGAAAACAGGCTGCATGTCAATTCCCAGCTGCCTGATACCGTAATAGATGATCATGGCCTGAACTATCATCGGGGTATCACGGAAGACTTCAACATAAGCTCCTGCGACGATCTTAAGGATCTTTACCAGGAATTTCTTAACCGGATTGTCTCCCTCTCCTGATTTCATATCCTGAATGATACCTATCACATAACCCAGTACGAATCCGAGGATTGTTCCCAGAATCGCTATATACAGAGTCAACTTGGTGCCGTCCAGAAACATTTTCAGATATTTATTTGTCAGATATATCATCCACTCAATGGATGTCTGAGGGTCTTCTATTCCCGAAAATAAGTATCCCATAGCATGTCCATCCTTTTTACCGCTCCGCCGGGAACGCTGTCCCGGCGGAACTATTATTCTCAGTTAGCAGCGGGCTGCTGTCCGATCACTCTTTCCATAAGTTCATCCATTGCTGCCTTGTCATTCCATCCGAGAGCATCCATTGCTTCCTGGATCCTGTCACGAAGCTCGGTATCATCTTTTCTGGTAGCGATACAAACGTTTACCATCTCTTCGTCACCTGTGAAGCTGTCTTCTTCATCAAAGGTAATGATCATCAGATCTTTGTTGGTAAGAAGTGCCGACTGTGCGGTGGGAAGGTCAACGATACAAACATCCGCAACACCGTTTGAAACTGCCATGAAGCACTCGGAAGTGGTTTCGTAGTTCATTCCGGTCTCTGCACCTTCAATCTGGTCAAGAAGAGGAATCCATCCGGTTCCGAGCTGTGTGCTTACCTTGCATCCCGTTCCGAAGAGATCTGAAAGTCCGGTAACACCTGAGTAAGGTCCGTCCTTCTTAACAACGATGCAGTTATCTCTGTAGTAGTAAGGAGTGGTGAATGAATATGCCATCTCTCTTTCTGAGGTGCGTCCCATACCTGCGATGATGCAGTCATAATCTCCGGCATCCATTGATATTCCGATTGAAGACCACTCAACCTTGTGAATCTCCAGATCCATTCCCAGCTCATCTGCGATCATCTGAGCAACCGCTACGTCATATCCGTATGCATATAATGTGGAATCATAGATCGGAACTGCTACACTTCCGTCGGGAGTGGTTGCCGCATCCTGTGTCCAGTTAAATGGAGGATATGCACATTCCATACCGACTCTCAGTACCGGCTTTTCTTCAGTGGGGGCCTCCCCTTCGACAACTGCTTCAGGTGATGATGAAGCGGGAGTTGAAGCTCCGGGTGTGGGTGAATCACCGCAACCTGCAAGAGCTACAAGTCCCATGGTCGCTGCAAGAGCTGCCGTTAAAACGCTTTTTCCGAATCTGATCATTTTTTTCATATTGTTTTCCTCCTTGTCACGTTTTTAATAAAACATGGCTTTGTATCAGAAAAGGCGCCGCGAAATTTTTTGTTTCGTCAGCGCCTTTGCTTGAAAAGGATTCTACGCAAAGAGGTATTAAGTTACAACGTGCGAAGTGCACAATCCTGATGAGCAATTTGCACAGTGCTACAAAAACATCAGTCTTTTTACGAGAATGCAGTTAAGCAGATCAAGATACTCCATATAATCCGTGAGTTCTATCTCAAGAAGTTCTTCTATCTTCTTCAGTCTGTAGATCAGTGAATTCCTGTGAATGAACAATTCGTCTGCTGTCTTGGCACTGTTAAAACCGTTCATGTAATAGGCAAGAAGCGTCTCCTGCAAAAAGGTTCCGTTTGCATGATCGTATTCTTCAAGTCTGTTTAATTTGTTGTTGCAATAATTCAGTATTTCTCTCTGATCGTTTCCACGGAACATATACTTATAAATGCCCATGGAACTTGAGCTGAGTACCTTCTTGCCTGAAGGATTCGGAAGGAGATCCTTCTTGGGTATCAGACTCTTTGCCTCCTGATAGCTCTGGCCGTATTTTGCGGGATCTTTGTAGGGCGTTCCGAGAATGCAGGTACTGCTTATATGCCCTTTGAACATGGGCGATTCATCCAGCTTTTTCAGCATCTTTTCTAGTTCGTGCTCAATCTCTTTGTTTTCTTTGGCCTCAAAGAGGAGAACGAATTTGTTGAGGAACTTCATGAACATTGGATGACCCTTCATCTTCACAATCTCCTGATTCAGGCAGTTGGAATAATACTCGTATAGATGTTCATCCTGCTCGAGGTTTACACCGTATGTTCTGTCTACCGCGATGATACCTGCTCTGTAAGGCTTACTGAAATCAAGCCCGAACTGGCCTGAGATTTTCTCAACATATCTTCCGTTTACGTCGTATCCGAACAGAAGGTTATACAGATAGTCACCGGTACGTTTATTCATTATCCCGGTTTCAAGGATCAGGTTTCCGATGCTTTGATCTATGTCTACAAATGTCGCTCCTTTCCAACGCACGTAGAAAAGAGGGAGTGAAAGATCATTTGCTCTTTTAATTATGCTTTTTGGAATAGGTTCCTTATCATCTACAACGGATATCGCAAGCCCCGATATTCCAAGGTCGTTGAGTTCATCCATACTCTTCCTGACTTCCTTGAAATTGAATCTCACATAATCCACAACGATCAGTGCAAAATTCCCCCGGTTCATATGCTCTATATAAGGCCTTGTCTGGACATAATAGGTCCATGAAACTATGCGGTTTAATCCGCTCTCACCCGCTATCAGTTCCATACCGTCAAGCTTCAGGTTGTTGACATCCATAACCGTTATCATTCAAAGTTCCTCCTTAACGCAAAAAAAGACAAAGAAGCCTTGGATTAAGACTTCTTTGCCTTCGCGGATATTATAACATACATTCTGTGGAGATGGATACCCATCTCAATCGGGGTGGGTGTCACCCCGATTATAAAAGCCCCTAAGTCGCCATGTTCGACAACTCGTGAGGATCGTGGGTGATGTCACCCCGATAATAAGAGCCCCTAAACGCGCGGAGGAACGCCTCCTTGCGTAGGGGCTCTAAATATCGGGGTGACAGGATTCGAACCAATTATGGTTTTCGGAAAACCAGTATAATCAACACTTTGGAAGGGACTCTACAAAAAAAGACACGCTAAAGACACGATTTTTCATCATGGAAACGCCATCTTCGGATGGCGTTTTATTGCCTCTTTAATTCATCATAAGCTTCGGTTATCCATAGATGCGGCATTAAAAGCATATTGTTTTTAAACTGATAATTAATATAAAAATAGCAAGCTTCATCCAATGATTCAGCAGCCAACGATTTTAATTCTTCATAATACGGAGGATGGCCTTCTTGATCCCATGAAATTTTATCAGCAATAAACACTGCCTTATCATACATACCTGCATTCTTTTTTAAGGTTGTATGGCATTCTATTGCACTCAGGATGTCCTCATCTATTATCCCAAATCGTTCTTCGGCTATAATCCTTGATATTCTCTGATGCAAAAGAAAATGATACTTTTCCTCTGCGGGATCAACATACATGTTACGGGAAATTGCAATATCATACATTTCTTGAGGAGACATAATGGCACTTACATCATGTAACAAAGCAGCAATTTTAACCTTCTCCGAATCAAGACTATGCCTTTCAGCCAGCCATATCGCCGTTTCTGCAACTTCCTGAACATGTTCCCAGGTCTTTGGTTTATTATTCGATATATATATTTCTTTTATGGAATCAAGAAGCATCATAATTCGATTTCTTTAGTGTATATACTAGTTACAGGCTTTTGCGTTCATTTCGCAAATTTTAAATAATTTTAATTTCGCGAATTGCAAAGCCACTGGGCGATATCTATAATCCTTATTCCTTCATGCTGACTTTCCTCATGTTTTGTTCTGGCTATCAGCATTTTGGGATAAGCATCTTTAATGCTTAAAAGTGACGAAATCTCTCTCTTAAAAGTATCCTCCCTGGTAATATCATCAGATACCTGAATGTATATCTTTGCACCTTCTTTGATTGCGACAAAATCCACTTCCTTTTCGTATAATTTACCTACATATACTTCGTATCCGCGTCTAAGAAGTTCTATTGCAACTATATTCTCGTATAGATGGCCGTAATCAGCATTTTTGGTTCCTATCTCAGAAAATCTAAACGAAAGATCAGACAGATAATACTTCTTATCCGATTCCAGATATCTTTTCCCCTTTATGTCATAACGTTGGATTGGATAAAAAAGGAACGATCGGCAAAAGTAATTCATATACGCACCTACTGTCTTATCATTAGTCTTGTAGGTGCCGGAAGTCAGCTTAGAAGCCACATTTCTTATCGAAGTTTGATTTCCCACGTTATCCATAAGATAGTTTCCAATCATTATCAAAAGATCTTCGTTTTCTATCTTAAATTTCTTTACAATATCCTTTGTAATGGTGGTCCTATATATACCATTAACGTATTTTCTTGCATCTTCCTCTGTTTTATATAAATACGCACCAGCCATTCCACCCTTTTTCACATAGGAATCAAAGGCTTCATCTATATCATCTGAAGGATAGTACATAAGATATTCATCAAATGAAAATGGGTATAAGTTTATCTCATAAACCCTTCCGCCGAACAGCGTAGCCAAATCACTTGATAAAAGAAATGCATTTGATCCGGTAAGGTAAATATCATAGATTTCTTCTTCATAAATGCTATTTATTATGCGTTCAAAGCCTTCACACAACTGTATTTCATCAATAAATAAATAATTAGTCTTACTCTCAACATATTGCTTTTCTATATAGTCATAAAGTTTGTCTGCATCCAAAAGATTCTCGAACTTCTTCAAGTTCAGCTTGATTCGGACAATATTAGCCCTATCATCACCGGATATCAAATCTATGAAAGCGTCCATTAATTTGGATTTGCCGCTTCGTCTTACTCCTGTTATTACCTTTATGTCCGGAATATTCTTAACAGCCAAAAGCTTATTCAGATAATAATCTCTTTTAATTAATTTCATTTCACTGTTACCACCTTTTAGTTAATTGTATACCGTTTCGCAAAAACTATCAATTTTTAAATTTGCGAAATAAACTGCAACGCCCGAATAACCTCGAAAGACACGGCAAAGTCACGAAAAGACACGGTCTTTTCGAACAGCAAAAAAGCCCAGAATGCAGTATTCATCAGCATTCTGAGCCTATAAAAAAGTGTCGGGGTGATGGTCACCCCGATTAAAAAAAGCTCTAATCCCTCGGAGGAATGCCTCCTCGGGAAGAGCTTTTAATTTAATCGGGGTGACAGGATTCGAACCTGCGACCCCCTGGTCCCAAACCAGGTACTCTAGCCAAGCTGAGCCACACCCCGAAAAACAGTAAGATTATACTATTAAAACCTGTTCAAAACAAGCCACAGACTGTTTTCAGGTTAGGAATCGTTTATTATTCTTCCATGCCTTTATACCGGGTGTTATAATACTGAACATCAGATTTATCGGAGAATAATATGAAAAAACTACTTTCCATCATCTCCGCCATCGCGTTGACAATGATCATAACCGGATGCGGTTATAAAACAGGAACGGTCAAAGACGGGGTGTATACCAACAAAACTTTTGGAATAACCATCCAATCACCTGAGGGTATGATCTTCATGGATGATCCCACAGAATGTGCGGACTACGCGGTCGCATACAGTTATTGCATACTTCAGGGTGAGAAGGATTCTTTTAAGGCTGAATATGCACTAGAAAGCATTCCCGGAGGCCTGATCGTAGTTTCCGAAGACAATCCCGGAGATTTTACGGCTGATAAATTCGTCGAAAATATAGAGGCTCAGCAAAGCGAAAAACTCTTCTGGACCTACAAAACCATCATCAACGAAGATGTCACAATAAACGGAGCTTCCTTCAGACAACTGACCTTCGACAGTGACGGTAATCATCAGACTTTTCTGATAAAGGTCACTTCGGACAGGATCCTATTTATTTATATCTCAACATCCAAAAACGGTGTGGACTCGGGACTTGAAGAGGAACTTATCAATTCGGTTTCAGCCATATAATTCAAATAGCCGGAGGAATTCTCCTCCGGCTATTTTTTCATCCAAGATCTATTGAATCCGAGATGTAATACATATAATTATGTTCTTCGCAATATGCTTTGATATCGCTGCGAAGCGAATAGTATTGAGGCACATCATCCAAATATTCAAGCAGGAAAATAGATGCTCCCTGATCACCGTATCTTTCGATGTACTCTTTAAAATACTCTCTGTCATCATCGTAAGCATAGGTAAGAGCTCCGGTGTCCCAATCGATCCTCGAAAAGACGCTTTCCTGATTTATGCCGGTAATGACATCCCTCCAGGAACCCAAGTATGAACAATAAGCATTCAGGAAATAATCGCCGCCGTTTATGATAACGTCACATCCCATGCTCCTGAGACCTTTCATAATGACAGCAAGACCGTTTAAGATTTCCTGAGATTCATAGTTGTAAAAAACATCGCAGTTATCTACAAAAAATCCGTCTATTCCCTTTGAAAGAAGGCTTGGAGCAAGCTCATTTAAGATGAAGTTTTGCCATCTTTCGTCGGATACGTCGATCCACTCTTCTCCGTCCCAGTTCTCATATTCGCCCAGAGCCAGATCGCAGTATTCATCGTAATAATCCCTGAAATCTTCAAGGGATCCTATGTTGATATAACTGTAGACATACTTACGATCTCCGGAATTAAAAGAGGTGATCTCTTCTCTTGTGCGATACTGGGCATCGATGACTATGTAGTTATAATCACTCAGAGCATCGAGGCTTCCTTCATAATTCAGGAACACTCCGTACTTTGCATTGTTTTCGTCTACCTCTGCGGCATAAGGATCAAAGATCTCTCCCTGCTGCCAGGATGATTTGTAGGTATTGCAATAATCTATAAATTCAAAGGGAAGATTATCATAGATCACGCACCTCATATCATTAAATTCTCTGTTATGAGGGCAGAACCCTCCGCATGTTTTATACACATTTCCGGCCTTATCATAGATGATAAGCCAGCTGCATCCGCCGTCCATGGTTTCGGCAGGGTCAGATTCTTCTGGATCTAAGTTGTAGAGTTTTTTCAGATCAATACCTTCTTCGATGTTCTTATACTGCTCTTCGCTCAGATCAAAATAGCGGACATCCGCATAGTCTTCACCGTTTGCCAGTTTGTAGTCAAATTGGACCTCTATGCGGCCGTCATATCTGATCCTGGCAATGACTGTAGGGGCATCTTCAAGGAAATCACCGGTAAAATAATCAAACCCGATGAGATATTCTTCACTGAGACGTGACCGGTCAAAAGGATCCTCGGCCGGTTTATCTTCGGACGTTTTTTCCTCGTTGTCAGGCTTAACCTCATTTGACGGTACGGGATCAGTATTTCCGCCTTCGCCATCTCTTTCGTCCTCATCAGCTGCCGCAACTGTCACATCCGGGTCATCAGATGCATTTCCGCATCCGGCCAATATGCCTATCATAAATGCAGTCATTATTCCAAAGATGATCTTCTTTTTCATGTCTATCTCCTTATCGGAAAAATAAAACCGTCCCTACAACCGTAAGGACGGTCCAAAAAAGCTTTTAGGTCACATCATACCGTCATCCAGATAGGCTATGGTGAAATGTTCCTGTCCTTTATCATCAATCTCCCATATGAGATAACTGGGTTTTCTGCCCTCCTGCCTGGGATAGGACAAGGATCCGGGATTAACCACAGTGCAATCCTCTGAGTAGCTAACCGTCGGTCTGTGGGTATGTCCGAAAAATGCAATGTCACATCCGCGGCTTTCCGCTTCCTGTCTGAGGATTTCCGTAGATACACTTACACTGTAGAGATGTCCGTGGGTCACAAAGATCTTATGGCCGAAGACTGTCTCTTCAAGTTCCCGTGGAAGGGCGGTAAAATAGTCACAGTTTCCGGCAACCATATATACGGGGATCTTGACAGTGCATCTGATATCTTCCTCCCCGGATTCCACGTCACCACAATGGATCAGACACTGAGCATCCGGATGCATTTTCAGTATTTTATGCAGATTTTCATTGTTTCCGTGAGTATCGCTCACTACAAGTGCTTTGTTCAATCAAATAACTCCGTTCTCATTTTCCTAAGAGCCTTACCTCTGTGAGAGATCTTGTTTTTCTCCAGTTCGGGAATCTCACCGGTACAGCACCCTATCTCGGGGCAATAGAAAATAGGGTCGTATCCGAATCCGTACTCTCCTTTTTCTTCATATCCGATGCGTCCTTCAACAGTCTCTCTTACCACCTTTTCGGTACCGTCGGGTAAAACAGCGGCTATGGCACAGACGAATCTTGCGGTTCTCTTTTCATCCGGAACGCCCTCGAGACGTCTTATGATCTCATTGTTCTTAACGGTGTAAGGGGTATCCTCACCGAGATATCTTGCTGAATATATTCCGGGTTCTCCGCCCAATGCATCGACAACAAGTCCGGAGTCATCTGCAAGTACAATGGAATCGGGAAGAAGCTCATGTACGGCTCTTGCTTTGATAATGGCATTTTCCTCAAAAGTAGTACCGTCTTCAACGATTTCGGGATTCACTCCCGCTTCCTTCATTGACAGGATCTCGTATCCCGAGCCTTCCATGATCTCACGGATCTCGCGCATTTTTCCCATATTACCGGTTGCAAAAACAAGTCTTTTCATTTAAGTATCTCCCATCATACCGGCTGCTTCCAAAACAGCTTCATATATCCCTTTTGCCAGCCGGTCTCTGTATGAATCCTCCGTAAGAAGCGCATATTCGTCGGGATTGTCACAATTTCCGACGCTCATAAGCGTTGCCGGAGCATTTATCTCATATAATACACTTCCCTCAGGTGCTTCACTTATTCCCAGGGCTCTGTTCGATGCGGCGATGGCTGTGTTGTTGAGACAGCTTTCGCTGAGTTCGATGCTTCCGAAACCGGGAATGTAGTACAGCGGATCATAATAGGTCCTGATACCGTGGTATACATCACCGTCATGGGATACGTCAAGTCCTATGTATATATCCGCCCCCGTCTCTTCCATGAGCTGAGCGGTAGAAACGGCATCTTCAGATTCAATGGAGTGATCGGTCAGATATACCCTGACCCCGTCCTGATACAAAAGCTGTGCCGCTCTGTCTGCGACGTCCCTGCATACGCCTGCTGCCTCGCTCACATCGCCGGGATCAAGGACAACCACATATTTATACAAACTGCGGGGGTCCACCGCCTCCATGGTAACAACATTTTCATCCATGGTGAGCTTATACTCACTTATACGGACCATATCAAAAATAAGAAGTACACCCGATTTGTCATAAACAACGGATGCCCCATCCACAAAACGTTCGTCTCCGCTTATCCTGCCCGCATCAACCGGAACACCCGCTTCCGTCAAAGAGCCGTAATATGAATCCGAATCCGTATTGATATGTACCAGGAATTTCCTCTCGTTGTAAAGATTTTCCGTTACTATATCGGATGCCTGTACTCCCCCCGGTACCGTAAAAGAAATACGTCCCGTAGGCAAAGTCCCGATCACAGATAAAGGAACGGTTTCATCGTCGTCAAAATGCATGACTTCACTGACATTTGCACTGGTTATCACCACAGGCTTGGTCATTGAATAATACACGCAAACTCCCATGCATAGCGCAAAGAGCAATCCCCAGAAAAAGCAAGTATATGCCCTTCCCGGAATCTGCGGCGTTCTGTCGTTAAGTTGAGGGTCTGCGTATTTTACAAGCGGAATACGCTTAGCTGAAGCAGGCATTTATTTCTTCCTTGAAGGAGGCTTGGGCCCCTTGAATTCGTAATAATACGTCTTCATCATTCCGTTGTAGATCTTACGGTTTTTATCGGCCTTTTTGCCGACATCGTTCTGGACTCTTTCGTATGAGCTTATGATATACATACTCCAACTGTCCAGAGCCTTATATCTCTCACCCAGAGTTCTGTAAATATCCGCAACCGCTTCCTTATCCATAAGTCTTTCTCCGTAAGGAGGGTTGGTTATTATAAATCCATACTTTTTGGGGTGCGAAAGATTAGCCACATCCCTTGCCTGAAAATGGATCATGCCGTCAACTCCGGCATCTTTGGCATTTTTTCTGGCGATGCTCACCATCTCTTCATCGATATCATAGCCCTGAATGTCGGTATCAGTGACGATCTTTACAAGATCCCTTGCCTCTTCATACGCGTCATTCCACACCTGCTTGGAAATCAGATGCTCCCATGAACAGGCATTAAAGAATCTGTTCATGCCGGGTGCGATATTTGCCGCGATCATCGCAGCCTCTATGGGAATGGTTCCGCTTCCGCAAAAAGGATCCACCAGAATTCTGTCCGCTCTCCAGGGGGTAAGGGAAATAAGCCCGGCCGCAAGGTTTTCCGCAATGGGTGCCTTGGCAGTAAGCTTCCTGTAACCTCTCTTATGGAGCGAATCCCCGGTGGTATCAAGCCCTATGGTAACCTCATCCTTCATAATGAATACCCTGAAGGGAAAAGAATCCCCGTCCTCGGTAAACCAGTCGGTATGATATACTCCCTTAAGCTCTTCCACCATGGCTTTTTTGACAATGGACTGAATATCGGAGGGGCTGAATAGCTGTGATTTAACGCTGGATGCCTTTGCAACCCAGAATTTTCCGTCCTTAGGGATGAATTCCTCCCAATGAACAGCCTTAACCCCTTCAAAAAGCTCGTCCCATGTACATGCCTTAAAAGAGGCTGCCTTGATAAGCAGCCTTTCAGCAGTTCTCGAACCTATATTGACTCTGGCGACAGCCTCGGCATCGCCCTCAAAGGTCACTCTTCCGTCGGATACATTCGTAACTTCGTATCCCAGATCGATTATTTCTTTTTTCAGTACCGACTCCATGCCGAAATGGCAGGGAGCCATTATTTCTATGATCCTGTTAATGATTAGTCCTTTCTCCAGGTCAGGCGCATGTCCGTCTTACTGGGATTATCCATGATTCGGATGAAATCCTCTTCGCACATGGGTCTGTAAAAATAATACCCCTGGATCATGTCGCATCCCGCATCTGAGAGGAATGCAAGTTGTTTTTCTGTTTCTACACCCTCGGCTACAACATCGGCTCCGAACGCGTGGGCCATGTTGATGGTCGACCTGATGATGGTTTCCGCCTTGGGGCTCTGGTCTATTTTACGGATAAATCCGATATCCAGCTTGATCGTATCAAACTCGTAGCTTTCGAGAGTCGAAAGCGAACTCATGCCGCTGCCGTAATCATCCAGCATGATCCTGACTTTCTTTTCCTTCATGGTCCTGAGAAAATCAAGGGCATTTCTTTCCAGATTGGCATATGCGGATTCGGTGATTTCTATCTTCGCCGCGCCTTCGGGGAAATCCCTCTCTTCAAGTATCTCCTTGATCCTTTCAAGAAGCGAAGGATCGTAGAAATCCACTCTGGAAAGGTTAATGGAGATGGGAACTATGGGCAGTCCTTCCCTTGCATTCTTAAGAAGAAGTCCGAAAACATTCTCCGCCATATACAAGTCCACCCTCGAAACCTTACCCGACTCCTCAAGAGCAGGAATAAACAGTCCCGGAGAAACCATACCCATGTCACGATGCTTCCACCTGATAAGTGACTCGGCAGAAACAATCTTACGGGTATATGTATCAACAATGGGCTGATAATAGGAAATAAGCTCGTTATGTCTGAGCGCATCTCCCACCTCGGATACAAGGATCATGTGGTTAACATAATCCTTGCGCATCTTATCCGTATATTCAGTATACAAAACGGCATCGGATTCGGACAGATTGGCCTCCGCAAGCTTTGCCCTGTCTATCATGATGCCCACGGATACTCCCGTATCGTCAATATGATATATACCGCAGGTAACGGTAAAATCAAACATCTTATATTCGGTGCGGAAGGTCATCTGGGTGATCTTGCGCATACGGTTATTCTTGATAAGGTCATTTTTGACAATGGCAACAAAATGGTCACTGTCCAGTCGTCCGATAACGATGGGCTCCAAAACCTCGACTATCTTATCCCTTACCATGAATATAACACTGTCACCGCTCTCTTCTCCAAAGAGTTCGTTGATAGTCTTAAATCCTCGGATATTGGTATAGATAAGGGAATAACCGACGCTGAGATCAATTCTCTTCAGCATTCTTTCCGCATCTCTTAAAAAACCGGTCCTGGATAGGATATCCGTCATCCAATCCCTGTCAATGATCTCAGTGATATCCTGAATGATGCAGATATCTTTGGTAGTGTCTCCGACCAAATGCTTGATCCTGACATCAAGTGCTCTTCTGTAGCCCCCTCTTTCCGTGTGAACTGTCCTGCAGAAATTGCCGAGTCTTTCGATCTCACCTTTAATGATCTCGGGAGTGAAATGCTCGAACATAGACTCTCTTTCATTCTCGACCACTATCTTATTAGTGAAGTCATTGATGAATTTTCCGAAGGTTTTTGAATTTGTAACACTGACGTCATATTTATTGAGAAAACCACTCGAAAACTTAGGTACAATCTCAAGTGTAGCAAGATTTATCTCAAAAACGGAAATAAACCCTTGTGTCATAACGGCATTCCAGTCATTTTCACTGACAGCCGTATCAATAGTACGAATAGTGCCGTTTTCAAGCACTTTTCCGACCCCATAGAACTTTGTGACATCCCCGTCAATCAGGAAATAACTACCGTCATCCAACAGGTAAAAACATCTTCCTACACTGTCTGGGAAAACCACCTCATCTATGAGGTTCTTTCCGCTGATACTCATCGTTTTCAGCTTCGAAAAATGGGGAATGATCGATATATCGGTAAGCCCGAGGCCGTCCGTGAACTTCTCGTAATCAAGATTCGCGACCTGCCCCTCATATTCGGGGACAAGGTAAGCATTCCCAGCACAGTTTGTGCTGCCGCACCCCATGGCTATTATAATACCGGGGAATCCCACAAGGAGGTTTTTAAGCATTATCTTCTTAAAGAAGGAATTCTGAGTATTGCCGTTTCCTCCACCCAGTATTACAACATCGGAATTGCGAACAAGCTCAAATGCCCTGTCCATATTGGAATTATCAAGGGTTTTTATGGACGAAGAGGAGAGGCCTGCCAGATTGAAGGCAACATCCAGTCGTTCTTCGACAATTCGGTTTATCTTGTCGGCTTCCGGGTCGGAGGTAACTATCAAAATAGACGAATTATCCCGCCAGTACTCCTTAAGATTATCCACAAATCCGTAGTCATCCAAAAGATGTACCGGTCCGGTCTCATCATCAGGCCTGTATTCCAAAAATAAACTTGTAAGGAATAGAACCATAAACCCCCCGTTTTAGAGCCCAATACCTATGTGTTATAAAGAATTCTATCACGAAACCGATATGCAAACTACAAAAATATGCTTTAAGGAACGATTAAGCACGGAATCCGAAAATCATTTCATATTATGGTCACATATCACCGAACAGCTGCATCAGCGAAAGCGATCCGAATACCACATATACATCTTCGGGATCAGAATGCTCCGTACCTGCAAGAGCATCATTAAGACATTCCGCCGTACTAATATGTTCCGTTTCGGGAACCTCGGCACCTTTTCCGTATAGCTCCTCAGAGATCTCCAGTACCGCTTCTCGAAGATCCTCTTTGGGTAATCCTCTTACAGGATCGGGAAGATCTATTGCAACTAAGGATACGGTACCCGGTAGCATTATCCTAAGTATCTCTTTGTAATCTTTATCCTTGAAAACACCCATTATTAAATGGATTCTTTTATTTTTTGGAAGCGTTTCATCGGAATCGAGAGCATCTTTCAGCGCTCTTGCAGCACCGGGATTATGAGCACCGTCTCTTATGATAACCGGTGATTCTGAAAGTTTCTCAAATCGCCCGGGATGCCGTGTTTTAGCGATTCCGGCCATAAACATATCATGCGTTACCGATTTGTCCGGGAACGATTTTGCAAGAGTTCCTTCAAGAATCCTGAGTGTCCAAAGCGCGGTATTCAGATTGTCATTCTGGTATGAAGCACACAGAGGATTAACGAATCCTTCCGGAATGATCTCCTCCTCCGTCCTGATACAAACAGCTCCTTTTTCCGCAGCTTCCCTTTCCAATATCCCTGCCGGATCATAATCCGTTCCGGCACAGTAAACATGTGGCATTGCAGATATAATAGCAGGTGTGTTTTTTCTCATTATACCCGCTTTGTTAACCGCAATCTCCTCCGGTGTAGTTCCCAGAAATCTCATGTGGTCCATACTTACGGAAGCAAATACCGTAGCAAGGGGCGAGTCAAATACATTGGTGGCATCGTCGCGTCCTCCCATGCCGCATTCGACTATAACAACATCTGTTTTTTTAATATAAAAGAACCAAAATGCCGCTGCCGTCTCCGCTTCAAATCCGGTGGGGGGTATTTCTATCCCCTCTGCTGCTTCTCTGACTGCGGTGACCGCTTCGGCATATTCTTCCTCTGTGATATTCCGAAGGTCTATCCTGATCCTTTCCAGGAAATCAAACACTGAGGGGGAAGCATATCTTCCCACCTTAAGTCCGCATTCCGACAGGGCATATTCCAGATACGAGCATATGGAACCTTTACCGTTGGTTCCGGCCACATGAATGACCTTAAGTTCCTTCTCCGGATTTCCGAGTCTTCCAAGGAGCGCTTTTATCACATCGGTTCCGGGAATTATTCCGGCTGAACCGGTGTTTTCCGTATAGTTTTTAGCTTCAGTAAAATTCATATTTCCATTATATCATCTTTTGAAAAAAAGGCTCCCAAATGGTCTTCATTATTGAAAACCTACTAAACTAGTTGTATTATAGATAAAGATTTTTTGTTTATTATCAGGAGGCTCTCTATGCTCATCTCAACAAAGGGTAGATACGCGCTTCGCGTCATAATCGATATCGCGGCACACGATCAGGATGAATTTATCCCCTTGGGTGAGGTTGCGGACAGACAGGGAATCTCCAAAAAGTACCTTGAAGCCATCATCAAGGATCTGGTTCAGGCAGGTATCGTGAAAGGAGTTCGCGGAAAGGGCGGCGGATATAAGCTCAATATGAAGCCCGAAGAATGTACCGCCTGGGATGTAATTCATGCTACCGAGGATAATTTCGTTACCGTTTCCTGTGTGACCATGGAAAATTTCAATTGTCCTCAGAAGTCCGAGTGCAGGACTATGCCGATGTGGACCGAACTGGACAAGACTCTCAAGGAATTTTTCAGCAAATACACTATTAAGGAACTTTTGGAAAGCGGAACATATTAAGATCACTAAAAGTCTTGCCTAGGCAGGACTTTTTTAGTGGATTCGAAAACATAGGTGAAATATGGGTTTAGGTGAAATACTGCTTTTGTCCGTGGGTCTTGCCATGGATGCCTTTGCGGTTTCGGTATGCAAAGGGCTTTCATTCAAGAAAGTAACTATTAAAGAAGCATCTGTATGCGGAATATGGTTCGGTCTCTTTCAGGGCATCATGCCCCTTCTGGGATATCTGCTGGGCTCCGGATTTGCCTCTTTTATAGACAGATTTGCCGCTTGGATTGCATTTCTGATTCTTACCATACTCGGCATAAATATGCTCAGAGAAGCCTTCGGAGCAGATGATGAGGATGAAGAAGCCACTCCTGATCTGGGATTTAAAGTAATGCTCGGTGCAGCCGTGGCCACAAGTATTGATGCAATGGCAGTCGGTGTTACTTTTGTGGCAGTTCCCGTCCGGGTCTTTTCCTCGTCTGCCCTGATCAACACATTCTTTGCAGTAGCATGCATAGGCATCATCACCTATGTGATATCTGCTTTGGGAGTCTTCATCGGAGGATACTTCGGGGCGGCATACAAGTCAGGTGCCGTTGCGGCAGGCGGAAGTATTCTGATATTCATCGGTCTCAAAGCTCTGATGGATAAATATGATATCACCGGGGCCGGTAACGATAACGTCTTCTGGCTTCTGCTTCCTTTTGCCGGAACCGTTCTGGGCGCTCTGCTGGTTTTCTTCCGTATTAATACGCCGGACAAGCTAAAAAAGTGTCTCATAGCTCTTTCTGCAGGCATTATGCTCTCCGCCTCAATATGGTGTCTTATGACACCCTCGTTTTCACTTCCTTCTTTCGGATCCAGGAAACCTTTTATCGCCGTCTTTATCGGTTTCTGGGTAGGAATCCTGTTCCAGTTCGGTCTGGACAATCTTATACCTCATACTCATGGTTTTTCCGGAGAGACGGAAGGTCTGAAATCGGAAGCCGACAAGCCGGTTAAAATGATGCTGGCCATGATAATCCATCATATTCCGGAGGGCATAGCAATAGGAGCGGTTTATGCCGGATTTCTGTACGGAGAGGGAATTATCTCCCGCTATTCCATGATTGCCGTAACGGTTGGCATGCTGATACAGAATTTCCCGGAAGCTGCATTTCTCTCTGTTCCCGTCAAGGAGGAGGGGCGCAGCAAAGGAACTTCTTTTTTCTATGGAATGATGAGCGGAGGCGTTGAACCCATCATAGGAATCGTGACGGTTATTATCGCCGGACTATTTCCGCCCATCTTACCCTATGTGATGTCTCTATCGGCCGGAGCAATGATCTATACAATAGTTGAATCAATGATCCCCGAGATGATAGACGGAGAAGTAAGCGACAGAGTCGTTTTAGCTTTCGCGGCAGGCTTCTCCCTTATGATGCTCCTCGCCTATGCACTTCCCATGCTTTAAATTCAATCATTCCGGGCTGTAAATTTGCCCAAAACCCGCCATTTTACAGCCCAACGTGCTGAATCCAATCCTATTTTCCGCGGAATGGGCTGTAATTTTGCCTAAAACCCGCCATTTTACAGCCCAACGCGCTGAATCCAATCCTCATTTCCTCAGGATGGGCTGTAAATTTGCCCAAAACCCGCCATTTTACAGCCACAGCCGCTGAATCCAACCCTATTTTCCTCAGGATGGGCTGTAATTTCACCTAAAACCCGCCATTTTACAGCCACAGGCGCTGAATCCAATCCTATTCTCCGTGGAATGGGCTGTAATTTTGCCTAAAACCCGCCATTTTACAGCCCCAGCCGCTGAATCCAATCCTCATTTCCTCAGGATGGGCTGTAAATTTGCCTAAAACCCGCCATTTTACAGCCCCAGCCGCAGAATCCAACCCTATTTTCCGTGGAATGGGCTGTAATTTCACCTAAAAACCGCCATTTTACAGCCCATTCTTAATATCGAGGCTGATATCATAGTGAGGCTGATACCAGCCTCCCCGGTTGCTTTCTAAGTGCTTTCAATCGAAAAAAAAAAATCCCTCCGGTCACATCAATGACCGGGGGGGATTGAATAAGTCTATTATTTATTACCTGAAAGTTTCTTGGGACTCTTTCTTAGCTTAGTTCTTAGAATCTTTCTTAGCTTCGCCCTCAGAATCCTTCTTAACTTTATCTTTGGACTCCTTCTTAGCTTCGCCCTCAGATTCCTTCTTAACTTTATCTTTGGACTCCTTCTTAGCTTCGCCCTCAGAATTCTTCTCAGCTTCGTCCTTAGATGCTTCCTTTGCTTTGTTCTGCCTGGTAAGTGCTACGGATGAAAGTAAAAGGACTACTATCGCAGCAGCTCCCGCACCATGATTGCCGCTGCTTTCATTGTCCGAATCGCCTTCTGCAGCCTCTCCGCTTCCTTCAGCTGCATCAGATGCTTCCGAACCGGTCTCAGCTGCTCCGCCGTCATCGAATCCGTCGGATGCATTCGCATCATCTGCAAGTGCGATACCGAAATCGTCGATGAAGAACTCTCCGCTTCCGTCGGTTTCAAAGAACAGTGCTGCAGTATCCAGATCTTCGGGAAGCTTCAAAGTAGCTTCGATAAGCTGCCAGTCTTCTCCGGCAATATCGTACTCCCTTACTCCGCCGTCTTCGTATCCGTCTACTCCCATGAAGAGCTTGGTATCGGCAGACTTGTAATAATATGAGATCTTTATGGTATGTCCGATGAATCTTGTAATGTCATATCTGAGAGTTGCATCAGCCTCAGCTCGTCTTACCTGAAGTGAGAATCCGGGATTTGCTCCCTCTGTATGATTCTCTTTGATCTTAAGCATTATAGTGGCCTGATGTCCGGATCCGCGGCTTACAAAACCCAGCTGATCGGGAACCTGAGGAGTTGAAGTTCCATCAACAATGACCGGTTCAAAATCGATCACCATATCCTCCGCTTTTCCGATTCCGGCAGTATCGGTAAGAGTAAATTCCTCACCTTTTCCGGCCATGATAACAGCCTCATAAGCAGGCTTTCCCGTAAGATCCTGATAGAAAAGAAGGGGTTCCGACTCTTTTCTCCAGGAGCTGGTATCGGTAAGCCCCCACAGGGTTACCGAGTTGATATTCGCACCTGCATCCTGACATTCGCAGAGCATCTTGAAGTAATCATAGTAGAATTTAGCCTGCTTAAATTCTCCGGCCTCTCCGGCTACGGCTTTTCCAACATCAAGTTCTGTAACCTGAAGATTGTTGATAGCTGCCGAATACTTCTCAATAGCATCCTTATACTGATAAAGTGAATCGGATACGGTAAGATGTCCCTGAAGTCCTATTCCGTCGATAAGTCCGTCGCCGTAAATGGTTCCGTCGCCGTCAGGATTGATGACATCGCTCTTAACCATTGTATGTCCGGCATTAAACTGAGTTTCTGTCAGGAAAGCAATGATCGCATCACACTTTTTAGGGAACCACTCGTTGTAATCGTTATAATACAGATCCGGAGTGATGGATGAAAGATCACCCGCAGGATCAAGACCGTAAAGATCGGCATACTGAGCCGCATATTTTGTCTCAGCCTCTCTCGCATAGAGGAATGCATAGTACAGGAAATCAGGACCGATTATCTTGTACCAATAGCTTTTTCTCATACCGTCAGCCTGACTCTCGTCGGCTGCTTCATTTACTACATCCCATGCATAGATCACATCCGCATAGCCGTTTGCATAAGTGTACTCGATAACTCCGTTTATATACTTCTCAAGCCTGCTGAGAAGTTCTTCTCTTCCGACAAGACAATCCTCATCAAGAGTTGCATTGTAATCTCTTGTGGGCTTGCCCGAAACTGTTGCGGTAAAATCCTTCGCAAAGATTGAAGGATCCACCTGTGAGTGCCACACAAGTGTATGACCTCTTACCGGAACTCCGTTTTCCTTGGCCCAATCAAGAAGTTCTTCAGCAGCTCTGTTTACGGTGAAAAGAGAATCGGACTCTGCGTCAAAATTATACGCAGGTTTGAATTCATTACCGAATGTAATTGAATTGAACTGACTTACTATGAACTGCTCTTTGCTCGCATTACCGATCTCGGCAGACTGATCACCCCAATGGCTGATAGCCTGAACGGCAACGCCCACCTTAAATCTGTCGGCATAAACATCCTTTAATACACCGACTGTTTCATAGTCACTTACCCCTTCGGCTCTGACAACATTCACCGTTCCGGCAAACCCTGACAAAACCGTTGCCGCTGCCATGCTAATCCCCAGCACAGCGGCACAAATTTTCCGCGCCAATACTTTCTTTCTCATACTCTCCTCTTTGCAGCCCCCGCAGCCGCCTGATTTTTAATATCTCTTAATGATGTTTCGATCTTATTTCTTACCAGATTCCTGTATTCGGGTTTTACAAGAAAATAAATGTAAGAATCGATCGTATAGCTCTCAGGCATTCCTCTGCCTGCGATCTTAAAATGTCTGAAGCCCCTCTCAATGTATGAATGGATATCCGTGTCTTTAATAAATGCAGGTCTTTCCATACACTCAGAAAATGTTCTTGGTGTTTTTATATTCGGACACGGAAAAGGAGTTGAGTTATCAAACTCGAGCTGACATTTAGACTGCTGAGCATAGTGCTCCGCACGCTTGGGACAGTTCGGATAACACACTTCATTTACAAGGATCTCGCATCTTCCGGCGTTTCCTGAAGATACTATTCTTTCAAGAGCTTCCTCATCATGATTAAGATCATAATCCAGAACCACCAGAGCATAATCCTTATCAAACTCTTCAAGAAGTTTATTTTTATCGGTTATTCTCTTGGTAGTAGATGAGATGATCTTATATGAAGGATATTGTTCCCTTATATACTTCTCCAATGCAGGAGAGTTTACAAGCACCTGATTAATACCATTATCCGCAAGTCTCATTATGAGATTGCAGTAAGTGTCATAACACTCCTTTTCCCCGATAAGAGAATTGGTCCAGGTAAATCTGACAGGAACATCTCTTCCGGAATATATACCGAGTATTCCCTCGATCTGCTGCTTCGTGGCAGAACCCACAACAGCTCTTCCGCCGTTCCAGATCGCGCCGGGAAATGTTCCGTATGAAGAGCCGATCGTATATTTGTCGTTAAAATAATCCGGATGGGATTTCATGATATTCATGACAACCTGATTAAGGATCCTGAATACGCAAAATCCGGGTAAATGCCAATATATCTTATCGTCTGTGTATTCCACTTCTTACTCCTTTGTTGGAAGTATAAACGCCTGAGGCTTGGGTTTTTGAACCATGATCAGTTTATTTCCTACAAGTGCAGTATAAAGCTTAAGTCTGAACGTTCCCTGATGTTCCGGTTTTATAAGATAATTACTGTATGTTTCTATAAGAGAAAAATAATTATCCGTCCGGCCTTCTATCTTAAAATTGTGAAAGCCAAGTTCCTCGCTGTATTTTCCGACTATATCTTCGGGAGAAACAAAGGTTTTATAATCCTTGATCTTATAATAGTTTCCGTCCTTATAGTATTCACAGCTCCACGGTGTCAGTGGTATCTGATGCTCCGGGGGCATTTTTCTGTTTTTAAGTTTGAGTCTTTGATTCTGTGCTATGTTCTTGTAATGATCGGAACGTCTCGGACAATTGGGAGTACATATTGCGTTGACCAGTATCTCGCATCTGTCGTGATCATTTATCTGAGCAAGCTTTTCATAATCATTATTAAAATCATAATCCAGAACCACCAGATCATAAGGCTTGGACAATTCTTCGTTTACCTGATCGATACCTGTAAGTCTCTTACAGGTTGAAGAAACAATCTTCAGATTCGGATATTTATTTCTAATATATTCCTCGAGTATCGGTGAAAAGAGAATTACCGCATTTCTGTCATCCTTGGCAAGTTCATCGAGACAAAAATTACAATACGGGTCCTCACACTCATACTCTGTAAGTGTCATATTCGTATAAGTCAGTCTCACGGAAATACCGTGTGAATTAAGTGTCTTTATTACATTAACAACATAATCGGCGGAACATTGATCGTCCAATGATCCTCTTCCGCCGTTCCAAAGTGAAGTCGGAAACTCTCCGTAACAGCTGGCAATTTTAACTCCGTCACGGAATAATTCGGGATGGGTTTCAAACAGGTTGATCACCATCATATTTAAAGGATAATTATTTCTAAGACCTGGGAGATGAAATTTTGCTTCACCCATATTCTGCTCCCTACTATTAAAAACAGGGCGGCGTCATAAACGCCGCCCTGCAATATTTGTGTTCCTTGGAGAAACTAATTATTTAGCATTAGCTTCGTCAACGAAGGTGTTCCACTGAGTAGCTGCTTCTTCGATTGCAGCGGACATATCATTGATAGTTCCTTCTGCAACGTTAACACCTACATGATGTCTGAACTGAGGTCCGATATCAACCTGAGGAACAGACTCAGCGGGCTCATAGCCTGAAGTTCTGATGATTCTGTCGATGGTCTCATCAACTGCTCTGGTGTCATCGAAGTTAGCATAGTAGCCAGCCTTGATTCCGTCGAGGTTCTCAATGAAATCTTCGTATCCGGGGGTGTCGCCGTAGAAGCACATATAAGCGAATGCGCAAGCAAATGCCTTATCTGCATCATAGCATCCGGGGATGTAGTAAAGGTTCTCAGAAGCATAAGAGGTGAAGTTGCTTCCTGCGGAAGGTCCAACAGGGAAGGATACGAATCCTACTTCGTCCTCAAGAGATCTTCCTTCATCGCCGATACCTCTTACGTTATCCTTCTCCCATACCTGTCCGATATAGAAAGCGGTGTTTCCGGTAAGCCAATCGGTCTTGTAGAAGTCCCAAGCTGCATCAGCGGGATAGTAAAGGTGTGCATCATAGTTAGCACAGCACTCCTGGAAGAAGTTAAGAGCTTCCTGGGTATCAGCGTCGTCAAATGCAACTCTGAGGCCTGATGCTTCATTCTTTACGAAAGATGCGCCGTTGGAAAGTACGAACTCTTCAACTGCATCATCATAGTTACAGGTATATCCGAATACATCGGGAGTACCATCGTTGTCAAGGTCTCTCTGAACCTTCTCCATGATCTCTTTCCAAGCATCCCAGGTCCAGGTTCCGTTTGCCTGCATGTCATAGATGCTCTCGGGATCAACACCTGCATCCTCAAGAACTCTCTTGTTGAAGTAAATTCCTTCACGAGGCTCTGCAAATCCGTTACCGGTTGCATACATGGTGTAAATGCTGTCACCTGACTTGAAGAACTCATCTACCTGGTTTCTGGTGAAGATGGGGTTGGACTTGAAGTCAAGGCACTCGATGGTAGAAAGATCATACATAAGTCCGGATGCTACAGCGGTGGTAGCTGCTGCACACATACGTCCGGTGAATACGTAATAGTTATCATCTCCGCCTGAGGTTACGTAATCTGAGAACTGCTGGATGCAATCGTTCCAGGTAAGGGATCCGCCTGCATACTCTGTGGTCTCTTTAACGGTGAAGTTGTAAGTTTCCTCACACCACTCACGATAATCCCACATAGCTTCCTCATAATCGTTAATGGGATCACCGGGTTCGCCTGACCACCAGTTAACGATAGAGATCTCAACACCGCCAAGGTCGATAGCGGATCCGTCAGCATGAGTAAGAACTTCATACTCGCTTACGGGCTCAACAGGATCGGTGGTTCCGCCCTCACCATCGGGAGCCTGAGTAGCGGGAGTGTCGGTAGGCTGAGGCTCAACGGGAGTGTTGCCCTGACATCCGGCCATTCCTGCGACCATTGCAGCAGTTGCACCGACAGCAATGATCTGGTTCAAAAACTTTCTCTTCATAATCCTCCTTTTGACCTGTAAAGGTCTGATAAAAAAATATATATTCCCCGCTTTATTGCGGATATATATCGGGCTGTAAACCCACGAAAAATTATACCATATTTTTCCGTGGATTGTCCAATAATTACATCTTAATACCGGTCTGTGAAAGTGACTCTACAAAGCCCCTCTGAGCAAAGAGATAAAGGATAATAAGAGGCATGATGATCATCAGAGTACCGGTAGCAAGGATACAGTTTGCATAAGCCGTTGATACAGTACCTGTCTGTAGTCCGAGAGACTTCATAATGTAATCGGAAAGTGAATCAACAATGGTAGAGATCGATGTACTTACCAGTTTCATATTTCCGAGGAACATTCTGGAATAGAATCCGTCTGTCCACTGCCATACGAATGCAAACAGGAAGCATGAAGTAAGGATCGGTTTCGCATCGGGAAGCATGATGATGATGAAAGTCTTAAGTGTTCCGCATCCGTCAACATATGCTGCCTCTTCCAATTCCTTGGGAATGTTTCTGAAGAACTGTCTTATCAGATAGATATACAGACCATTCTTAAGTCCCATACATCCCGCACTGAGCATGTAGTAAGGAAGAGCCGAACCTCTTAGGTTAATCTCAGAACCGGTTATAAGTTTTATCAAACCGAAGAAATCAAAAAACTTAAAGTGAAGGTAAAGCGAAGTAGATACAACCTGTGGAGGGATGATGATCATGAGAAGAACACATCCGAACCAGAACTTCTTAAAAGGAAAATCGTATCTTGCAAATCCATATCCTACAAGCGTGCACACAATAACCTGAAGCAGCGCAATGGTAAAGGAAGTGATGAATGAATTCTTAAGCGCAAGCTTATAGTTCATTATCTTGGCTGCAAGCTGATAATTCTCGGTCGTAAAGTGTGCCGGAATATTTATGACAACGGGGTCATAAAGATCACCCTCCGTCATAAAGCTGATGGACACCTTATTGAGAATCGGCTGGATAATAAGGAAGCAAAGCCCGAATAAAAGAATAAACCTTACAAAACTTATTCCCATCTGAGTTGCGATCTTCTTTTTCTTAAGTGCCGACATCTTAGGCTTATCTTTGGATTTTGCCTTGCCCATATCTGCAGGAGCACTCATCACCGCAGCATTACTCATAATAATATACCCTCCTGGAAATGATGAATGAAGTGATGGCGAGGAACACAATGGTCAGCGCAAAATAAACCCAAGCCATAGCAGAGGATAAACCGTAATTGAGCTGATCGACCATGGTGTCGGTGATCTTTTCCATTACTTCATTATCCGATCTCATACAATAATCTACGATGGTATAAACCCAGTTTACAAGGAAGATGGAGCTTACCATCGGGAATGTTACTTTCCAGAGACTCTCCCATGCGGTACATC
>JAEEXJ010000104.1 GCA_016291475.1 Lachnospiraceae bacterium
CCGTAGGAAAGGCCCTTTCCGGTAAGAACTCCTTCATAGAGTCCGGTAAGTCTCTTGTACTGTCCGTACATAAATCCGATCTCACGAGCGCCGGTTCCGATATCGCCTGCGGGAACGTCGGTGTCAGCTCCGATATACTTGTGAAGCTCGGTCATGAAGCTCTGGCAGAATGCCATAACTTCTCTGTCTGACTTGCCCTTGGGATCGAAGTCGGATCCACCCTTACCACCGCCGATAGGAAGTCCGGTAAGAGAGTTCTTGAAGATCTGCTCGAATCCGAGGAACTTAATAATACCAATGTTTACAGAAGGATGAAGGCGAAGGCCTCCCTTGTAAGGTCCGATTGCAGAGTTGAACTGAACTCTCATCGCATTGTTAACCTGAACCTGTCCCTTATCATCAACCCAGGGAACTCTGAAAAGGATCTGGCGCTCGGGAGTGGTAAGTCTCTCAAGGAGAGCATCTTTTCTGTACTCCTCCTCGTTTGCCTCGATAACCACGCGAAGTGACTCGAGAACCTCCTTAACTGCCTGATGGAACTCGGGCTGAGCAGGGTTCTGTGCTACTACTCTGTCATAGATCTCGTCAACATAAGACATAAAACTTTCCTCCTGTAAAAAAATTGGATCGTATTCTTAATCGGTTTTCCAAAAACCAAAAATTAATATAATACATTAAAGCAATAAAGTAAATACAAAAATACATGTATACAAATTTTTTTTATAAAAAAATCGGACCCGGTTTAATCCGGATCCGACAATTTTATTAATCAAGAACTATCTCAAGATATTCGGATGCGAGATATACGACCTTGCCATTATAAACAACTTCGCACCATCCGTCCGATTCTGATACGAGCCTTGCGGTAGAGCCCTTGGCAAATGAACCCATTATCATTCCATCGGTTCCTGCCTTTGCTCTGATATTGATCGTCTCAATGGCCGTTACGGTTCCTATGGTAACTACGCTGTCAATGTCGATATCAAGAGTAAGATACTCGGTCTTAACGTATCCTTCTTTTCCGTCAAAAGAAATCCTCGACCATCCGTTACCCTTGGTCTCAAGGATCTCAACGGTCTCTCCGCCTCTGAGCTGACCCATTGTGTCAGCATTCATGGAATCACTGACTCTTACATTAACGGTCGCATTGGCGGTAGCAGTCTTGGGCTTTTCCTCCTCACCGTCTGCTACAGGCTGCTCAATCTCGGGCATTTCGATCTCTTCACCCGCGTTAAGAGCGGCGAGCTTCTCTCCGGCTTCAAGGCTTACGATGGAATCAAGTTCCTTCATATATGTCAGAAGTTCGGGATGAGCGGTGATGATGTCGTTATAGTCTGTAGTGATACGGTTTCCGAGTTCCACTACATCCTCACAAACAAGTGCATTATCGATATAAGAATTTTCTTCCTGGTTAAGCTCGGAATTGATTATCACATAGCTTCCGTCAGCATTATGTCTCAGATAAAATCCGTCATATGCCGGAAGAGGACTGTCGGGATAATCATTGAAAGTTACATCGGTAACGGCAAATACTATGGTAGATGCTTCGTCATAACCGGGCATGGTGTAGATATTGATAAGTGCGTAATCAAGATATCTGCTCTGCTCAGCCTTAACGAGTTTGTCTTTCATCTCGATCGTGTCGTTAAGAATATCAAGCTTGTCTACGTCACCGTTTGAAAGACACAGATAATACTCTACAAAAAAGTTCGTAATATCTCCGTTGGCATTCTCCGTAAGTGCAAGGGGAATCTCGACGGGAACTTCTTCTGAGGTAAGAGTCTCCGCAGGTACATTAGCTACGGCTACGGGATCGGGGATCTGCTCTCTTCTGCTTCTTGCGGAAAGTGCAACGAACGTAACGATCGCAGCAACCACAAACAAGAAGATAGGAGCCGTGAGCTTTATATTCTTTTTAACGAACGGGACTATCTTACTGTATATATCCTTGTTCATCAAAATCTCCGTATGCAGCCGACAGGAATCGAACCTGCATTAAAGGCGTCGGAGGCCTTCGTTCTATCCATTAGACTACGGCTGCACGTTTCATGGTGTAACTATATGTTACAAATTTATTACAACTAGGCGATTTTACCATAAATAGAGGATAGTGTAAAGTTTTGAGCCTCCGTCAAACCTTTTTGTTTACTGCATTTTCTTATAGCTATCGTTACCTATGCGATCGATATTTTTTCATCTATTCTGTCGTAAAAATATAACGAATCGGACAGTACATCCTGAGGTTCCAGCTGAGTCATGTTGACTGTATGGATCATTTCCTTTAATGACTTTTCGTCACCGGCCATATTCCTTGCAAATACTATCACTTCATGCACTGAACTGGGAATTATATAGAGATCCGACTTAAGAACTTCGGACAGGTTATGAAGGATATCCGGGTATAGCATTACCGCAGCACCGTTGACCATCCTGGAATTTGAAAGGACATACATAGGAAGCATCGGCTCATCCTCCGGTAAGATCTCTTCCGCTTTTCCGGGGCAGATCCTCTCCAGAACGCTTCCCATATCCCTGCAGACACCGGGAAGGGCCAAGGGAGAGTTTTCCCCGGCATCCTTCATCAGTTGCTCTGTTGATACGCCCCACATTTCCATATGTTTGTTCCGAATAAGGATCGAACCGTCGGGAAGCCCTTTCTTTTCAAAAGCATAATAAAAGACAATGGCAAGATCCAGAAAAGGAACATAGGGGATTCCGGTAAGAAGCTCCTTATTCCTTTCTGCGGAGATCAGCTTATAGGACAGACCTTTTTTGACACATTCGTAATCTTCGTAAAAAGAAACATCGAACCCTTCCTCGGGGACGGATCTTCGGTAATCCTCCGCAAGACGGGCAGCTCCCTCCTGAAGACTCTCTCCGTCTTCGTAGTTTTCATAATAGGATCTCAGGTATATGGTTGGAGCTATGTTCATACCGGGTGATCTTATCACAAGAGCATCCAAACGGACTCCGTTGTTTTTGTCAATTATAGCTTCTTCGATCACATATCCATCGCCGAGAATATTCTCGACCGCTTTTTTCATATTTCCGGAAAATTCTTTGATAGTCATATTCTTCCTTTCATAACAGGGTTAACGGGTAAACAAAAACAGCCATGCGAACACGCATGGCTGTCAGTCACATTGCTATGAAAGGACTAAGATTATACTCTGGAGAGATACTCGCCGGTTCTGGTGTCGATCTTGATCTTGTCTCCGGTGTTAACGAAGAGAGGAACCTGAACCATAGCACCTGTCTCAACGGTAGCGGGCTTGGATGCGCCGGTAGCGGTGTCACCCTTGAAGCCGGGCTCAGTCTCGGTAATATCGAGCTCTACGAAAAGAGGGGGCTCGATTGAGAATGCGTTTCCGTTGTGAGAGCAAACTTTGCAGATCTCATTCTCTTTGACGAACTTGAGAGCATCACCGACAAGGTCGCTTGCAAGCTGAACCTGATCGTAGGTCTCGGTATCCATGAAGGTATAAAGCTCGCCATCCTTATAGAGATACTGCATATCCTTTCTGTCTATATGAGCCTGAGGGCATTTCTCGGTGGGGCGGAAAGTACGCTCTACAACGCCGCCGTTCTTGATGTCCTTAAGCTTGGTGCGGACGAAAGCCGCGCCTTTTCCGGGCTTAACATGCTGGAAATCGATGATCTGATAAACTGAGTTATCAAGCTCGATAGTAATACCGTTTCTGAAGTCTCCTGCAGAAATCATAAAAAACCTCCTAATATCTTTGCCAACCAAAATAATCCTCGAATATATTACATTAAAAAAATCGGGATTTCAACCTATTTTTGGGCGGCTGCTATGTAATCCATTGCTTCAATGTAACCTGCAAGACCTTTTCCGTATATCTGCCTGTCACATGCGGGTGCCGTTACGGACACCTTGCGGAACTCTTCCCTCGATGATATATCCGAGATATGAACCTCGACTTTTACAGGCTTTTCAAGACTTTTGAGTGCGTCGTGAATGGCGTAACTGTAATGAGTATATGCGCCGGGATTGATCACAATACCGTCCGTTCCGTCAAAATATGCTTCCTGAAGCTTATCAATTATGGCTCCCTCGTGGTTGGACTGAAAACATGTAACTTCCATGCCTTTTTCAGCCGCATGCTCCTCTATCATCCGGATCAGATATTCATAATCCTGATTGCCGTATATATTTTTTTCCCTGATCCCGAGAAAATTTAGATTGGGACCGTTTATAACAAGGATCTTCATTCTTTATTCTCCGTAATGTCCGACTTGGATTGAAGGTAGCTTTCGGGCGGGATTTCCCATCCGCGTTTTTCGAGTTCTCCGAGTATCTCGCTTATGACCTCATCCCTGTCCTTACTCCCGTTATCGATTATGATATCGGCACATCTTTCATATGCTGGAGCCCTGAGTTTCATAAGGTTCTTTATTTTTGAAAGAGGATCTTCACACTGAAGGAGCGGCCTTGTGGTATCTCCTTTGAGTCTCTCCCATACTTCTTCGGGCTTAAGTCTCAGATATACCACGGTTCCTATTGTCTTAATAAGAGGCTGGTTCTGAAGACTTACAGGTGTTCCTCCGCCAAGCGAGTATATCCTGGGAATCCTGTCTTCCCTTATTTCTCTTAGGACATCAGTCTCAAGTTCCCTGAAATACTTCTCTCCCTTTGCGGCAAAAATATCCGATATGGTAACACCCTCGAGGTCTTCTATCATCTTATCGGTATCATAAAATGCTCTTTTAAGCTTATAGGAGAGGCTCCTGCCTATGGAGGTCTTTCCGCTTCCCATAAATCCTATAAGAACCAGATGCTGTCCCTTTTGGTATTCACTGTTTTTCTTATGTTTCTTATTACTCATCAGAAAACTTCCGCGTAGCATTTGTCCGCAAGGTCATCGCTTATTGAAAGCCCTGTCCAATATTCATAGGCAATAATGCCCTGATAAAGGAGCATCTTTGAACCGTTGAAGCTTTTTGCACCGGCCTCTTTGCAAAGCTTCATGAATTTTGTCTCGGGAGGATTAAAGATAAGATCATACCCGACCTTAACCCTCTTGTAAAACTCCGGATCTTCAATTACCGCTTTTTCGGTATCGGGATGCATGCCCACACTTGTTGCCTGGATCACGATATATTTCGCATATCCGGGAAGTCTGTCATATCCCGAGATGGGAAGAGGATGAGCAAAGCTTCTTCCGCAGATCTCATTAATACTTCCGGCAAGTTCCTCAGCCCTGTCCGTGTTCCTGTTCATAATGGTAACGGTGGAAGCGCCTGCAGTTTCGAGCATCATAGCAGCCGCTCTTGCAACGCCGCCTGCTCCGAGGATAAGGACATCCTCACCCTTTATATCTACGCCGTCTCTTTCAAGTGCTCTTAAAAGTCCCGGCATATCGGTATTAAATCCCTTATATCCGTCATCGCATCTTACAAGAGTATTTACCGCGCCGATCTTCTCAGCAAGAGGATCGATATCCGTAAGAAATGGAATAACTTCCTCCTTATAAGGAACGGTTACGTTAAGTCCTTTGATACCAAGAGCAAATGCCCCGGGTATGGCTTTATCAAGCCTTCCGGTGTCAACGTGAAATGCTCCGTAAGCCAGGTTAAAACCTGTTTTTTCGGCAAGGAAATTATGGATGGCAGGTGACTTGGTATGTGCCACCGGATTTCCTATCAGTCCGCATATATACGTTTTTCCGTCTATCGGTCTCATTTTCTATGCCTGTTCTTTCTGTGGTAAGCCTTAAGAACGAACCACTCAAGTCTTCTTTTCAATACGATCTGAATTTCTTCTTTTTTATCGATGGGCTTTGTGAGGATGGTCTCTATCCCCGCCCGGTTTGCACCCCATATATCGGTAAAAAGCTGGTCTCCGATAAAGATTGTGGTCTCGGGCTTTGTGCCCATTATCTTCATCGCATCCTCATAGCCTTTTCTGGAAGGCTTGGCGGCTTTATACACATATTCGGATCCGACGGCATCGGCAAAAGGCTTTACTCTTTTTTCCTTGTTATTGGATAAAAGAACCGTTTTGAACCCGATATATCTGAGTTTTTCAAAAAGCTCTTTACTCCTGTCATCCGCAGGTGCTCCGTGCATGACAAGAGTGTTGTCTATATCGTAAATAATCCCTCTTTTTCCGAGAGCATAGAGGCTTTCGTAGGGAATTGTATATGCGGAATCATTTTCTTTGGTCGGATAGAGTTTTTCTAACAAATCCCGTTCCCTTTCATCTGCATACTTGATCATTTCCGAAAGTGCTATAATGATAACACGAGAGGTAAGAAAAATGGAAAAACGTTTACTGGATTATATGGCATACCTTAAGGAAATCTCGGAAAAAGCGGAAAGCGGTGTTTTTTCCGGGGAAGAGCTTGATGTCCTCAGGAAACAGGCTCTGGTACAGATCGGATTCTTCCAGCACGAAAGATTCATCCATCTTATCGTAACCATGACCTTCGCACTGATGACAGTTATGACCCTTATGGGTATATGCATCACCGGATATATGCCGCTGGCAGCACTTATGGTGCTTCTTTTGATCCTCCTTGTTCCGTACATCAGACATTATTACATTCTCGAAAACGGAACACAGACTCTCTACAGATATTATGATTCACTGGAGAAGGATCGCACCTCCGTGAAAATAAAACCCTTCGTTCAATAGATCAGATACCGCCGAGGCCGAATACCTTTATGAGAAGGAACCAGCAAAGGCCGTAATAAAGTGCTACACCCAAAATATCATTAAGAGTTGAGATAAAGGGACCCGATGCTGCTGCAGGGTCCACTTTTATTTTATTGAAAAATAAAGGAATGATGGTTCCGGTTATTGATGCTACAAGCATTGCAACAAGCATGGCAAAACCGACGCAAACCGATACGGTAACGGAATAATTCCACGCCTCGCCCTTCGCGAAATGAATATAGAATCCCACTACCAGGACCGATATAATGCCCAGGATAAGTCCGTTTCCGAATCCGACTTTTCCCTCTTTGAATATAAGTTTGACCTTATCCGCCATGGTAAGATCTTCGTCTGCGATAACTCTGATGGTAACCGCAAGTGACTGCGTTCCCACATTACCGGACATGGAAAGGATAAGTGACTGGAATGCTATTACTACGGGAATTGCGGCAATGACTCCTTCGAATGCACCGACAAGTGTTGAAGTCAGCATTCCGAGTAATAAAAGTGCTATAAGCCAGGGGATACGCTTTCTGATGGAAACCGAAGTTTTCTCGTTTAAATCTTCCTCTTCGGAGAGACCTGCCAGCTTTGCATAGTCTTCACCGAGTTCATCATCTACTGCCTCTACGATATCCTGAGAGGTGATGACACCGAGGATATGACCTTCTTCATTGAGAACGGGAATGGAGTCCTCTGCGTAGCTCTTAATTCTTTCGATGCAATCCGAAACGATCTCATGATCTGTCAGATAAGGATAGGATGTGATTATCAGATCCGAAAGATCTGCGGTGTCTCTGGCCACGATCAGATCTTTCAGATCGATCGCACCGTAAAATGAATCATTCTCATCCACAACATAGATGGTCATGATGTTGTCGTTTTCACCGGCCTGCTTTACCAGCTCCTTCATGGCGGAGCGGATATCCAGATCCTTTTGAATGACTATATAATTCGTAGTCATTCGGCTACCGATCTCATCATCTTCATAAGACTGGATCATTCGGATCTCTTCGCCGGTCTCTTTTTCCATGTGATCGACGATCGTTTGTGCAGTCTCATCATCCATGTTCTCGAGAATATCTACGGCATCATCCGTATCCATGTTCTCGAGGAATTTAGCGGCGAGATCTGCGGAGAGACCTGCCAGGAATTCATGAGAGGTTTCCACATATGCAAGAATCTCGGAAAATTTTTCTTCTCCGAGTATTTCATATACTCTCTTAAGAGCATCTTTATCGAGATCATCCAATGCGCTCGCGATATCATTATCATGATAGTCCGAGAGTTTCTCTGCAATCTCTTCGTCAGGCAGACTGCTTTGGAGCAGTTCGATTATCTCCTGCTCATAATCTCTTTCTTCGGATGCATTTGTCATTATTTCCTGTTCATCCATCGCAGCCTCCTTAAAAAAACATACCGGTGCCTTTGATCAGAGACACCGGTAATATTATCGGTACAGAATATTCTTATCTCAATGCTCTGTGCTTATTTGATCATTGAATGATATTCCTGAAGTGAACGTACATGTACACCTTCACCGGAAAGCTCTGCCTTAATGCCTTCTGCGGTAGCTCTTGCTCCGGCAATGGTGGTGATGTAAGGAACGTGATGCTTGATAGCATTCTGACGGATATATGAATCGCTTACATCATCCTTCTTGGTAGAAGGTGTATCAATGATGAGATCGATCTCTCCGTTCTTGATCGCATCCACGATATTGGGTCTTCCCTCAAAGATCTTGTTGATACGCTCAGCCTTGATTCCTGCTTCAACGATCTTCTCATAGGTAGAGCCTGTTGCAAGTATCTTGAATCCGTCATCGGCAAAGCTCTGTGCGATGGGAATAAGATAAGGCTTGTCATCGTGGTTAACACTTATAAGCACGGTTCCGGAAAGAGGAAGCTCGGTCTTGGTAGCTTCTTCTGCCTTAAAGAATGCCTTTCCTACATTATCGGAAAGTCCGAGAACCTCACCGGTCGATCTCATTTCGGGTCCGAGAACGGGGTCTACTTCGGGGAACATATTGAAGGGGAATACCGCCTCCTTGACACCGTAGTAAGGAATGTTTCTGTCCTTAAGTCCGGGTACGGGTGAAGCTTCGCCTGTAATAGAGCTCATCATGATCTCTGTAGCAAGCTTGACCATGTTGATGTCACATACCTTGGAAACAAGAGGCACGGTACGTGATGCTCTGGGATTGGCCTCGAGTACATATACAACATCATCCTCTATAGCGTACTGCATGTTCATAAGACCTACAACATGCATCTCCTTGGCGATCTTTCTGGTGTACTCCTTGATGGTGGCAACCTGCTTTTCGGTGAGGTGCTTTGAAGGAAGGATACAAGCGGAGTCTCCGGAGTGGATACCTGCAAGCTCGATATGCTCCATGACTGCGGGAACGAATACATTCTCACCGTCGCTGATAGCATCGGCCTCACACTCTGTTGCATTGTGAAGGAATCTGTCGATAAGGATGGGTCTGTCGGGAGTTACACCGACTGCTTCTTTCATGTAGACATCCATCTGCTCGTCATCATGTACAACCTCCATTCCTCTTCCGCCGAGGACATATGAGGGACGTACCATAACGGGATAGCCGATGCGGTGAGCGATCTCTTTTGCTCCATCCACATCGGATGCCATTCCGGATTCTGCCATGGGGATCTCGAGTCTGTCCATCATATCACGGAACAGATCTCTGTCCTCTGCCATATCGATAGTCTCGGGAGTTGTTCCGAGAATGTTTACACCGTACTTCTTAAGATCTGCCGCAAGGTTAAGAGGAGTCTGTCCTCCGAACTGTGCAATGACTCCGACAGGCTTCTCTTTCCTATAGATGCTGAGAACATCCTCAAGGGTAAGAGGCTCGAAGTAGAGCTTATCGGATGTGTCATAGTCGGTCGAAACGGTTTCGGGATTACAGTTTACGATAACTGTCTCATAACCGAGCTTCTTAAGTGCGAATGCGGCATGTACGCAGCAATAGTCGAATTCGATACCCTGACCGATACGGTTGGGACCGCCGCCAAGGATCATAACCTTCTTGGAATTATCGGATGCTACGCTCTTGTCTTCGATATTGTAGCTTGAGTAGTAATAAGCGCTGTCCTTGGTTCCGCTTACGTGTACACCTTCCCATCCTTCTACTACGCCTGCTGCCTCACGGGCGTTTCTGATCTCTTCTTCACTTACCTTGCAGATCTGTGCGAGATACTTGTCGGAGAATCCATCCTTCTTAGCCTTGGTAAGTACATCGACTGCGGGAACCTTTCCGTTAGTTGAGGCAATGATAGCTTCCTCTTCGTCTACAAGTTCCTTCATCTGCTCGATGAAGTACTTCTTGATCTTGGTCATCTCATGAAGCTCATCGATGCTTGCTCCCTTGCGGAGAGCCTCATACATGATGAACTGTCTCTCTGAGGTGGGATTTACAAGTTCTTTTCTAAG
>JAEEXJ010000105.1 GCA_016291475.1 Lachnospiraceae bacterium
CCCTCTACTCTTGCGAACATCTCTGCAGCCTCGAATACGGAAGTCTGCTCTACGCTGGTCGCTTCCATGTATCCGTCATGATACAGCTGGGAAAGAGTTGAGCTCATGCCGTGGAAACGAAGGCCGCCTGCGTGGTTTGCTGAAGGGATGAAGCTGCTTCCGAGAGTGTACATCTTGGCAAGAGGACAGATCATTCCGGTATCGCAGAAATCGTAAGCAAAAGTTCCTCTTGTGAAGCTGGGACAAGATGCAGGCTCGACTGCAATGATACGGTAGTCAGCTTCTCCGCGAAGTTTCTCGCCCATGAAAGGAGCAATAAGTCCTCCGAGATTTGATCCTCCGCCTGCACATCCTATGATGATATCCGGCTTTATTCCATACTTATCGAGCGCGGTCTTTGTCTCAAGACCGATAACTGACTGATGAAGAAGAACCTGATTAAGTACGCTTCCGAGAACGTATCTGTATCCGGGATTCTTGGTAGCAACTTCAACCGCTTCTGAAATAGCGCATCCGAGACTTCCGGTAGTTCCCGGGAACTCGGCAAGGATCTTTCTTCCAACCTCTGTAGTCTCGGAAGGAGAGGGAACAACAGACGCTCCGTAAGTACGCATTACTTCACGACGGAAAGGCTTCTGCTCATAAGAAACCTTAACCATATATACCTTACAATCCAGTCCGAAATATGAACAAGCCATAGAAAGAGCGGTTCCCCACTGACCCGCACCGGTCTCCGTGGTTACACCCTTAAGCCCCTGCTTCTTGGCATAATATGCCTGAGCAATGGCGGAATTAAGCTTGTGGCTTCCGCTGGTGTTGTTTCCCTCGAACTTATAATAGATCTTGGCGGGAGTTCCCAGCTTCTCCTCAAGGCAGTATGCTCTGACAAGAGGTGAAGGTCTGAACATCTTATAAAAGTTTCTGATCTCTTCGGGAATCTCGATAAAAGGAGTGGTATCATCCAGTTCCTGTGCAACAAGCTCCTCACAGAATATGGGAGAAAGTTCCTCTGCGGTAAGAGGCTTTCCTGTTCCGGGATTAAGAAGAGGAGCGGGTTTGTTTTTCATGTCTGCTCTGAGGTTATACCATGCCTTGGGCATATCCTCTTCGGACAGATAGATCTTGTAGGGAATTGTCTTGTCAGCCATATTTTTCTCCTTTCCTGGCTTGGAACCTGTCGGTTCCTTTTCGGGACAGGGATAAAAAAATACCTGTCCCACAGTAATAGTTACTGCTGGGACAGGTAGAATGTTTACCTGCGGTGCCACCCGGCTTGGTGTGAACTCACACCCACTTAGCGCATACGACCATATGCCGAATTTGTTAACGGAGATTCACCTCCGTCTCTCATACTCCGCGTATCGCGTTTCTGATCGCCCTCAGAAGTCCATTCGGTTAAAACACTTTTGCTCCGATCACACCATCCGAAGCTCTCTCTTAAAAGGAGGTCCTAACTTACTTACTCTTCCTCAACGGTTTATCTGAATGTATCATAGTGAAAAATAAGATGTCAAGATGAGTTTTGCTATTCACCTTCTATAATTACAATTTCCTCCAAGTCCGGCCACACATCATACCAATCTATGCCATATGTTTCAGAGTCATTCATAAAACTTTCATTAGTCTCCAGTTTTCTAATTCCTTCCATAGATGATATCCATTGTATATAATATGGAGAACCCACACACAATCTATTATATGTATGCAAACGATAGAAACCTTCATAATCTGGTTCTTCACAGGAAGCGTCAGAAGTATTATCCAATGTAAAAAGCCAAATCGGCTGATTCCCGGCTGCCATGCCAATCAAAATTTCTGTATTTCCTTTTACAATATCAGCATTTTCTGTTATGGCATGTGATAATTTTCCAGTGTCATCCTCTGTCCAATTATCAACAAAAACAAATTCATACTGGGTTAAGTTATCACTAACTATTTTTCCTCGATATATGACTACGTCCCCTACTCTATTTATAATATTCTCGGAAAACTCATCATCCGTCTCTACCGGATCCATTTCATGCTGAATGAATCTTTCTATCTCTTCTTCTGTTTCTTTCTGATTTTCTTTATTTCGAATCAATAAGCAAATTATAGAGATGACTAGTATAATTGTAATAAGAGAAATAAAAACAATTACAAATTTCTTCACGTAAGATAATCTCCCTTTATAATTCGTAATATAACATATTCGTAACACTAGTCCATTGGTTTGAAAAGCAGTTATAATCTACATAATATATAAACGTATTCGTTTCCACTATCAAATAGTAATCATAATCTATTTAATTGTTATCGATTTTGGATCTGCATCACTTATCCCATCTTCATCCGTATCAATCAAGACTGGACTGGTCCACGTCAAGTAATATTCCATGTAGTCCGACAGTCCATCCCCATCTCTATCAGTCCCATCATCCGTGGTGTCCACACCATCGTCCCCATGATCATCATTCACGACTTCCATGGCGGAAGAATCATATATGGTGAGGGTGTCTCATAAATGCTTGCATTCCACATATTTGGTATCTCACAGGTATATTTTAGATACATATACCAGTCACTTATAGTCTTACAACCAAGAAGGCGATAAACTGCCTATTTAAAAAAAAGATTTTTTCTCATACACATACTCCCAAAGACAAAAACTGTACCCCAAAAGGTCACTGAATCAATAGTGACAAGAATATATTAATTTCATATTCAGTTTAATCTGATGAGAATACTATTGGGATATGACCGGCATCCAAAAGAAGTCCTGTAATACAGGATAGAAAAACAGATTTAAGATTATCAGAAAAAATAGTCCCCATTGGTTTTATCATAAATTATCTCCTTATGATAAAACCCCCTACCTCAATACGCCTCTTTAAGAATATCACTTTCAAAGTAATTTCTTCAATGACAGAATATTTAAGAATATATTAAAATGAGTCAGTAGGAACCGTCCCTACTGACTCATAGTCTTAGTATCTGTATTCAAATGGCGTTCCATCCGGGAATTCATGACAATAAACTATATTGTTCTCAGTGTCCAGACTGTCAAAGGCACACGGCCACAGTTCAGAGTATTTATCATCATCAGCGGAAAAATCCGTCTCATTATAACTGTAGTCATAATCATAAAACAGGAATGCACCTATCTGATAGGGATGAAGCCCTTCCTCAGCCCTGTATTCCGATGTCGTCAGAAAATCCCAAAGAAACAGATCTTCACCCTCATCTCTCAATGCCCATGTAGGATCGCAGTGATATCCCTGTCCGTCTAAAATGACGTATGTCCAGGAATGACCATCCTCCGATGAGTCAGTCGTTAATGCATCCACTCCGCACTGAAGAAGAAGATATGCGTATATTGAAGCGATTTCATTGCATATTCCACACTTTTTGGAAAACGCGCTGTAGACGCCTCCCTCATCAAGATCAATTCTGCCTGTTTCATATTTTTCATAATCGTACGTAAAATTATCTGCGATGTAAGTATACAGAGAGAGACACTTCTCAAAATCGGAATAATCGGTTTTGACACATTCATGAAGAATAGCCGTTATCTCCTCCTCAAATTTTAAACGTTTTTTATCAAACTCTTCTTTGGGTATGGCATAATATATATAACCCCTGCCATTTTCATAGAACAGTCCATCTCCATAGTAGGGACTGATGTTCACACAGGCAACAGGATATAGATTATTTAATGTATAAGGATCAATAACCTGCCAATATGTCTCCTCATCGGGACACTCAAAAGAATCTTCTCCGGCGCGAATCGCATCTAGCATATTATAGAAAGCCTGCCAGAATTTCTCATCACGGATCTCCGAAAGTTTTTCGGAATATACATAAGGGGTAAAAGAATAGTACTCGGATACAGAGTCTGTTTCTTCCGTCTCTGTGATATCAGACTCATCAATCTTGGATGTATCATCGCCTGTATCATCCTCATCCTCTTCAATTTCCTCAGATACTATTCGATCAATTGCGTGATTATCTTCTTCGGGATATCCTGTACCTCCTTTTGTCGCACAACCGGAAATCATGATCGCCGCTGCCAGAACCGCAGCTAAAGACTTGTAGAACTTCATCAATAAAACCATCCTTTTTTCATAATATGTACCCCTGTGCACCGATGCATAATATCACCGGTGCACTTTTATATACAACAAATATTTCTTTAAGGTTTTATTGAGATTGAGGTTTTCTCATTTATTCAAAACATAGTCTATAAGTGTCATTTTATCATTCACCGGCTTTTCCTCACCTACTCTTACAAATCCGCATTTCTCATACAGATGACAATTAGCAGGCTCCTGAAGGATAGTTTCCAGCTTCCAAGTTTTTACATCCGGCAAAAGTTCAAATGCTTTTTGGATCGCTACATACCCTATTCCGCGGTTCTGATATTCCGGAAGAACGAAGAGCGGACTGATAAAAGAAACCTCATGCTCATCGGGATCATTATGACCTATATTGATAACTCCGACTCTTGCTCCATCCAACAGGATAAAATAGTACTTTCTGTTTGCGACGGTAAATCTTCTTCTGATCCTCTCGGTCGGTTCAATCGCAGGAGACCCTTCATCATGATATTTCTCATAAAGAGGCATAAAACTCTTTACCTGCATTTCATGAAGAATATCTATCTCGTGCTCTTTAACTTCATCCAGTTTGATCCTGTTCACCATATCCGCATTTCCTTTATCCTTAAGATTAAATCTTTCCTTTATCATTCGTGCTACTACATCCGGTTCGAGATTTGTATTATCTATCTTGATATAATTAGCAAAAGGGATCTCTCCGTCATTGCTGACAATTCGGTATTTTGTCTCTTCCCTGAGCATTCTTCCCTCAGATGCAACGATATCTCTCTTGGATGCTTTATTCTTAAGCCTGTTTTCTGATTTGTTTCTTTCAAGTCTGACCGCTCTGTCTGCAACCAGTTCTACATAATATACCGTTCCTCCGGTAGCTTCGAATTTATCCGTAACGGATTTAACATAATCCCAATCTTCCTTCATGTCGAAAGCCCACATATAGGTAAAGATCATTCCCTGATAATTCGTTTTCAAAAATTCTTCGAAAACCACTTCACGAAGTCTGCTGACAGCATCTCCTTCAAATTTGCCGAAGATCTCAAGCACGGGTTCGATCATCATATGATTGTGAAAGAGCCTGAAGTCAGTGATCTTCATAAGTTCCTGACCGACTGTCATCTTTCCGACCGCACCGCTTCCTATTATCAGTATCAGATCCATAAACATACCTCCTTAATAAAATAACCGCCCATCCTGCAGGATAAGCGGTTATCATCTACATCTTGATATTGGAAAACTGCTCTTATCTGCTACCCGGATATTTACATACACCATTAAGACCATATACAGCGTACATGGAAATAATAGAAATGTATGAATATCTCATAGCGTTATTATTCAAGAGTGTATCTCCTTAAAATATTATGGTGATTTTATATCCGAGCTGAAAATATGTCAATAGTTTATTAATATACCTGTTGCGTTTCAGATATCATACTTGATCTCATACTTTTCATCCGTAAAAAAGTCCGTACAGAATAAAGTATTGTTTTCAATGTCTATACTGTCATAGGTACTGCTCCAGGCAAGTAAGAACTTATCATCATCCGCGGGAAAAGAAATATTTTCAGGGAAATGTAAATCTACATCCAGATACAACGGTACATCCAACGTAGTCATATCGAATCCTTCATTTGTTCTGGCTTGTTCCGTTTCCATAAAATACCAAAGTCTTATCGGATCATCCTTTTCTGTAAGTCCCCATGTCGGATCACAATGGTATCCCTCACCGTTTATGGTTACATATGTCCATGCATGATATATGTCGTCATTACTCTGAATTTCCAATGCATCTACACCGCACTGAAGAAGCAGATATGCATATGCGGATCCGAGTTCACAGCATATTCCGGTTCTTTCTTTGATCGTATGATAAGTTGATCCTTCATTATCACGCATTGGATCTTCATCATATTCATACGTGAAGTTGTAACACATATATTCATAAAGAGCCATACACTTTTCAAAATCGGAATAATCGGTTCTGACAGTCTGCCTCAATATTTCTTCGATGTCCTCTTCGAATTTGATTCTTCTATCCTCGAATTCTTCCTTGGATATGGCATACTCTATTCTTCCGATACCATTCTCATAGGCCGGTTTATCATCGCCGCTGTATTCTGTGATAAACATGCATGCAATCGGATAGAGATGATTCATGGTAATGCCATCTAACAGAAGATGATAGGTTTCTTCGTCACAGCATTCGAAAGTATCTTCTCCGCTTCGGATCGCATCTATCAGATTATATAATGATGACCAGTAGTTCTCATCGCGAATCTCGGATAATTTGCCTGAATATACGTGAGGTTCAAAAGAATAATATTCCGAAGCTATTTCTGTAACAGTTTCTTCCGCAACCTCGTAACCGGATTCCGATCCCGTCAAATCTTCTTCGCCTTTAATATGAGCGACAAATTCACGAGGTTGTGTTTTGACACTTTCCGGTTCGACGCTATCTGATTTGGCGCAACCGGTTAGCAAAACCGCTGCCGTTAAAAAGATTGATACTGCTTTGTAGAACTTCATAAAAAACACCTTCCTTACAAATAAATAGCGAAGAATATCGGTGTATTCTTCGCTATACCACCAATACCTGTGCATGGTATCAGTTACTCTATTTAATTACAATTGAGGCTTGTTTAAGATTTCTTTATCATTCTTCTGAGACTTCCGGAATTTCTATATCCGGCAGTTCCCCTCCATATTCAGTATTATCGGCCACTTCCTGAGGATCAGGATATTCGGGTTTTTCTTCATCTTCCCAAAGCGATTTATGCTTTTCATGCTCCCTTTCCATTTGCTGAGCCATGGTCTGCATATTCTTAGCCATCTGATACATTTTATCATCGTATTCCATCAACTTCTTCTCATCGGTTAACGGAACAATATCACCCTTGGCCATCCTCCTGAAGACCGTCATGATCTTGCCCATGTTCTCCATCTCTTCAGCCATGGCATCGCCCTGCTGTTTGGAAACCTCCATATTAAAAACAGCCACTTCCTGTTCCACAAGCGAATCAAGAACCTTTTGATTCTCCTCGAATGCTTTTTGCGTTGCTTCTAGGGACAGTTCAAGTGATGCAGCCTGTTCAGAGAATTTTTTATCACCTGTTGCTATATAACTGTTTTCTGCTTTTTCTTTACGTGAGATCAGATCGCGTGTCTGATCCACAAGCTCACGTCTGTTGGCATAATATATCGGCTTTGCTTCACCTATCTTCATATGATACCTCCGTGTATCAACAAAGAATTCCGTTTCATCTTATATATCGACTTACTTTACCGATTTTATTACCTTCCGAGAAGTTTATTTACTTCTTCAAGTGTCGGAGGATTCAGAGGAAGTGGAAAGCGTGATATCGCTATAGCCGAGCAGGCACTTGCAAATCTTACAGTCTCTTCATCATTCATCCCGTGTAAAAGTGCATAAACACATCCGGCTTTGAATGTATCACCGGCACCGAGTGTGGATTTTACCTCCACATCAAATGTTTTCATATAATGAATTTCTTCATTTTTCCTTGCATAGAGCATCTCAGATCCGCCACGGGTTATTATGGTAAGTCCTTCTGCTTCTCCCTGCATCAGCTTCATGATCTCCTCCGACTCCATTCCCTTGTAGCTGCCTTCCGTGCATTCTTTGGATACAACATTTATGGCTGCGTGTTTATGAAGATATGAATCATGTCTCGTGTCAATGGTCACGTATGGAATTCCGTGTTTAACGCATAGTTCTGCAGCAATCCGTGTTTCATCTCGGAAGAATGGATCGATCGCGGCTACTTTACTTGCCGTAATATCCTCTTCCTTAGGAATACTCCACCACCGCTTACCTTCGGAAAAAAGTGTTTGGAATCTGCCCATGGGAGAACGTACAAGTCCGGCTATAACAACATAATCCATTACTCCGGGATCCTCTTCCCATATATGAACCGATGACAGATCTACCTTTTTATCCGCATAGAATTCCTTAAGCATGGGAGCAACTTCTCTTCCAAGCCAAGTTCCGTCCATTTTTACGGAGACCCCGAGAGAATCAAGAACCGTTGCAGCAGTTCCGGTTTCTCCTCCGGGAAGAAAATACTGTGCTCCTATTTCCGAATATTCATCCGGTTTTAAAAATCCATCTTTTAACAGAAAAGAATGAGTTCCGAGAATCTGGCCAAATAAATATACGTCCGATCTGTTTTCCATAAACTTCATCCTTTCTTACAAATATGTTATTTCATACAGATGATCTTGCTGATTGCTTCTTTAACTTCCTCTTCGGAGATTTCCGAATCGGAATCAAACAGCAATAATCCGTTCGGATATTCGTGCCCGTTCATAATCCCTCTGAGATAAACCTGAGCTATATGGTTGACGCATACTCTGCAATCATACAGGTCTTTTAAAACCGATGCGGGGGTAATATCTTCTATATCTCTGATACTCAATACATTTTTCATATACATATGAAGAATCCTTGCGGCATCTTTACGTGAAAGTGTTAACTCAGAGTGTTCTGATTCATATCCATCTATGATTCCGGATTGATGTGCCTTTTCAATACTGCCGGCTATTTTTTCTCCATATAAATAGTTTACGAACTCATCAAGTTTCACTGAGGAATTATTCTCCATACAACCGAGTCACATGCTTTTAATTCAGCCACTTCGAACTGTCCGCATTCGTTTGCGTATTCATCTCCGCTCCAAAGATCCTTTACCGAATATGACGATGCATTTTCAAATACATCGGGATCTGTCATCTTACCGCGAAGAAATTTTATAATGAGATTTTTATCAATACAGATTTTCTCATGAGAATCTTCTGTATCGAGATTTATAAATGCAATCGCCACGCTTTTGTCCGAGAGAGGCTTTGCCAGTACATCAATTCGCTTATTATCGCGCAGATAGACCTTATCGGGATTATCGCTTTCAAGTGTGGAGAAGATTCTCTTAGCCTGAACTCCCAGAGGATCCTGATTTAGATCTATCAGCTCTTTATTGGAGATGATCTTATGTATAGGATCTCCTTTCTCAACTCGTCTCAGATCAAGTCCAAGCATAAGAGGAGAATTGAGCATACACCACATTGCCATATGACTCCTGCACATGGTTTCATCCAGTCCGGTCATTCCGATCATCATCATATCAGGATCATTCCACCCTTTGGTAAGTCCTGCATACTCGTCCATGATGACTGCTTTGTTATACTGATTTGTAACCCCTGTTGTATAATCCCCTGACCAGTTTGCATGTCCCGGATCTCCGTCGGATCCAACCTGGAAAGTAATATCGTTAAGTATCCTCCATGAATCACCTACTTTGTATCCCCAATTCTGCGGCTGAGTCTTTCCCCATTCACAGATAGACAGTAATATATCCTTTCTCGGAGAACCGTTCCTGAAAGCTTCTTCAAACCCTTTGACAAGTTCCGCGTATGAGCAAAGAGTATTCTCCTGTCGTCTGTGATTCATAAGACGTAAAACATTTTCACCTTTTTTCAATTTGATCTTTATTACAGGTGACTGTATAAAAGTTGTTTTGTTTTCCGACTCGGGAAGGAGATCATCATAGTAATACTCGGCGTTTTCTCCTTCACCCATTGCAACCTGAAGCCAGCATCCCACGTCCGGTTCTCTTCCGGCCGCATACATAACGGTCAGATCCGCTTCACCTGCTTCATATGAGGATATATTAAATCTGAGTTCACTGCTTAAAATTCCTACAGGGGTATTATCAGGCCCCGTTCCATCGTATGTTCCTATTCCCTTTACGAAATCAACACCATCTTCTTCCGCAGTAAACGCTCCGTTTCCGAACAGCTCTCCGTCAGATACCGCATCATATGAAAGCTCCAAACCGCACCCTTTTATGCATATACTTTTTATAGCGGGAGCGTATGTATATTTTGCATTTTCGGAATTTGAGAACGTAGCGTTGTCCCAGAGGTAATAGCAATTGTCGACTTTGATAAAATCAATATCCCAATCTATATATG
>JAEEXJ010000106.1 GCA_016291475.1 Lachnospiraceae bacterium
CGGACCTCGTGAGAATTATGAATTCCTGTTTAGGCCTGCGGACATTTTCGAAGAACTTTTCGGAACGAATCTGGAAAACGGCGGGATCATGGCAATGGTTCTTTTTGCGGTGGCCGTTGTTGTATTTGTACTTTTGAGAAAAAAGTATTCGGGAGCTGAAAAGGGCTTCCTTGTGATGCTTCTTGTTAATACGGTTTTTTGCTGGTATTTCTCACAGTGGCTGGGAAGTCTGAACGGGCATTTTTTCGCATCAAGATATGTTATCTTTTGTCTGATGTTTGTATGGATATTTCTGGCGATTGTTTATTCGAGATGTAACGCAGCCGTTAATGTACTATTCCTTTTGTGGAGTACGGAGCTTTGTTTATCAAGTTTTCTTGTGGAGAAGGCATATGAATATGATACGACTCCCTTGATGCCTCAGACGGTTTCTTTTATCGAAGCAAATGTGGATCCGGATGCGGTGATCGTATATGACTATGACAGAGGTTTTAAACTGATATGGCAGTATTACATGCCGGGGCATGAGTTTGTATATTTCGATGATCTGGATCTGTCTACGACGGAAGGGCAGACATTCTGGGTAATCAATCTTGCGGGTGCAGAATTTTCGCAAGAGGATATAGACAAGTATGATCTGGCTGTTGAACATAATCCCGGAATGGGATTCATGGGAATGGAGAGATTTGATCTGTGGAAGGTGAGCCCTACGCACTTATAATGCAAAGTGTGAGGTCATCATCCATCCTGAATACATGATGTACGCGAGATGAATCATAAGAGACAGAAGCCTGTATTTTTCCTTCCTGATGGCAAGGAGGAGTGAAGCAACAGGTATGAAGTATCCGTATAGGAGAAGGCATCCCGTGAACTTGTAATTTACAAACACTTTGCCGAAGTAGTAGAAGTCTTCGGTATTGATCTGCTCGAGCAGAATTGCGGCTGATATTATAGTGATGGAAATAGCCGCAGGAAGGAACTTCTTTTTCTTAACGCATAACCACAAAGCTGCGGCGATTATCACCGGCAGGTAAAGGTGCGATATGAAGATGGACATAGAAGCAATCCCTAGAGCGGGAAGATATTTTTCTTTATCTGCGAGCAGCAATCCGCACAGAAGAAGCGCCATGCATAATGAATCGGGTTTCATAGCTGCTATTCCGTTCATTAAGATGACAGGATTCAGCAGGAATAAAACCGATGCGGTGAATATCAGTTCCAATCCCTTTAAGCTTGAATGATTCTTCAGGTATATCAAGGCAAGTGATCCGGTACATATATCTCCGAAGTAGATCAAAAATTTCATGAGCATGATCACGTGCTCGCTTCTTGCCCCGAGATATATGGCAATAGTTCTGTAGAATAAAGGGCCTACGTTCTCTTCTATATCGTAAATGGTATAGTGGAAATCTGTGCCCACGTAGTTTTTACCCGTCCAGCGGATAAGAAGCGCTGCAAGCAACACAAATATAACTCCCATAAGGGGGATCATTTTATCTATATAGTTTCTGATCTTTTCTTCAGCTTTTAACATCTTTCAGTCTCAAATAAATGATATATGTGAATGCGGTGTAAGATACGGTATTGAGCACGGAGCATATACCCTGTTGTATGAGGGAGCCTGATCCTAAGGAAATTGCAAAGAGAAATCTGGGCAGGGTCGAGGCTATCATCAATATGGGCAGCCATGTAAGCCGTTTGTTCTTAATGGCTGCTAAAACTGCAAGTATTTCAGCCAAGTATCCGTATCTTTCATGCATTGAGGGAAGCAGGAATACGCAGGTGTAGCAGATCCACGTAGCAATATTTAAAGCATTTTCCCCGGAAAGCTGCAATTTATGCTTTCGAAGGAGAAACACAAGTATCAAAAGCATGGTTACCGTAAAGCATATAGGTGCTATACTGAAGAAATAGTAGGGGCGCGCCTGAAAGAAGAAATAAAGGTTCGGATAAAAATAGTACAGCCAGGGATATGTTCCTGTTTGCGAGACGTATTGGCTGAAAGTTATCGAGAACGGGAAGCCCGCCATATAAGCGGGGATGTTGCAAAGTATCATTCCCATCGGGATGAGCAGGAAGTGAAGGATGGAGAATTTCTTTTCGCACCAGTAAACGATCAGGATAAAGGGCAGGAAGAATACGGATTGAAGCTTAAAGGCCATCGCTATTCCGTACACGAGCATCATGGCGGCGTATCTGTCCTTGAGATAGAGCCACAAGCTTAAGAGAACAAATGCAGTATAGATGCTGTCACACTGGCCCCAATAAGCACTGTCTATGATAACATTGGGGAGTAGCAGTACGATGGAGTATCCGAAGAGAAAAGAGTATTTTCTCTCTGGAGTTAACAGAGCGGAGATCATGCCGGCAAACACTGCCATGAGTACATCAAAGATGATGCTGAGGATCTTGCAGGCATAGAGGTAAGGTATGGGAAGCTTTCCTATGAGCCATGTCAGGAAGACATAAGGAAGGGCGTAGTCACCCTTGTAAGCTCTGAGTGATGAAATGCCGGTTCCGCTTGCTATGATATCTTTATACCAGGGCTCAAGACAGTCTCTGAAATCCCCGGAGATTACATTTCTTCCAAGAAAACGGATTACCATTCCTGCGGTTGTGACAAGGAGAATTATAGAAAAATAAGTTATGTAGTTGTTTTTCTTCTCGGAATTATAAATCATATACTCTGGGTGTAATTATTTTTGAAAGATGTCAATCAATATGAATTCTATGTCAAATACAGATAAAGCACAAGACTATATGAGTTATGCGGATGTATGCATTTGCTTTTTTTCGGATTTACATATAAAACTCGGGCAATGCTTTGTTTATTGAGAGGTTAATAATGCAGGCGATTGAATCAGGTAAGAAAATACGTATTTTTCTGATAATCGTAAGTGTGTTGTATGCAATAAAGTATATAGTGGTTGATTTCGGTATAGATGCGGCTTTTCAAATTACAATGTCGTATCGGTATGCTGCCGGAGATTTGATGTTCAGGGAAATGTGGGAGCCGTATCAGACTTCTGTGTTTATATGTGCTTTATTGATCAAGCTATATACACTTATTTTTCGTACCACCACAGGAATTGTTTTATTTATTCAGACCATTGGCGTAATGATAGATCTGTCTGTATCTGTTTTCTTATACAAAACGGTTCGCAAATTCTCGGTAGCTGATGATAATACAGCATTTGCAATGGCCTGGGTTTTCTTCATGATTTCTCCCAAGGATGTTCCTACTCCTGAATATGCCAACATGCAGGTTTGGTTTACGATGCTTTTGGGACTGTTTTTGTTTTATTATTTTCAGAAGTCCGGAAAAGTATGGCTCGTTTTGGGGGCTTTAAGCTTGTGCTGTGCGGTATTGTCATATCCGTCCTGTCTGATTCTTTATCTCGTTGTGGCTGTTTTGATGCTTTGCAGGAAAGAGGCTAAAGGATTTGTGCTTTTCAGTATTATATGTGCCGTAATCGGGCTTGCTTTTCTGGGGATGCTTTTTGCGCGGGGACTTTCAGTTAATGAACTCTTCACCGACATTCATTACATGCTCGGGATTGAAACGAGTCATTCTATGAGCACTGCGGATAAGCTTATATGGTATTCGAAGAGTGTATGTCAGATTATAGTGGCCTTTACAGTGATTTATGGCATACTTTATATTATCCTCGGTAAGGTAAGAAGGGCTGTTATAGACGCTTGCTTTCTGGGAATAATATTGTGTGTGAGCATATGGCTTACAATTCGAAGCAATATTTACAACAGGTATGCTTATGCAGTGATCTTCCTTGCGATAATGGCGATTGGCTTTAAATATCGCAAGAAGCTGAGTAAAAATCGTTATTTGTTTTACTCGCTGTGTTCTTTACTTTCCTGCGCTGAGTTTATCGGAACTCTAATGCTTACGAATCTTGGATTGATAGCATCTCTCCCTTATTTACTTGTTGCAGCCGTCATGGCGTTTATCCCGATTTCGGAGGGATTTAAGGATTGTGATCGAGCGGGTACCGGCGAGATTATCAGGAAGATAGTGATCGCCTCATCGGTTGTTTTTCTGCTGGGAAGGAATGGTCTTTTGATCAGGCCTTACAACGGAGATGTAAATACGATTTTCAGCATAAGGGGAATTGTAAAGGGTGGCCCCGGTGTAGGGCTTATAACGGAATACATGGGAGCATATATGCAAAATGAAACTCTTAAGGAGTGGAGAGAATATGTTCCGAAGGGAAGTAACATCTATATAGTCGGAGACAGCGTGGATTCGATACCTTATTTATTTTCCGATGTTAATATTGCGGCACCATCATTGGTACCTACACCCGGATATAATGATCTTATAGCGGAGTATTGGGAGATTAACCCTGAGAAGTATCCGGATGTGATCGTGGTAAGTTGCTGGTATGGTGAATTGAAGGTAGATGAGGACTCCTGGATGATGAGCTGGATTGAAGATGAGTTTAAACCGGCATATTATGTTGATGGGAAATATTGGAGATATTATTATTCCTCTGAAAATAAATAAGTTTTGTATTACATAAATCGTATCTATGAAAAAAATACCCAAAATAATAAACCGCATAATAGGAATTGTTTTCCTGTGCATGGTTTTGACGGTTATGGCATTAAGCCTGTCAAAGCCACAGCATAATCTGATCCCCGGTCAGACTACGGTTTTGGTAGTGGCAGCGGCATGCTTTTTTGCATGTGTTTATGCGGTTCTTACCTTTCTTGGCAGGAAGTTTGAGGTTCTGTTTTCGGATAAGGTGTTTGTTGTCCTTGCGATAATCTGGGGAGCGGTGCTATTGGCTGCCGGGGTGTTTTGCAGGAATTCATCCGTGTCGTTCTATGATTATGAGATCTGCTACAGGTCGGCTTATGAATATGCATTGAGCGGGACTGTAACGGACGGGATGTATTTTTCCATGAATCCTCATAACTGGAAATGCGTACTGGTTCTATCTCTTATCATGAAGACGGGAATGGGGATCGGATTTAAGGATCCGTATTATTTTCTGCTGATCGTAAATGTGATCTTGTTGGAGGGAGTGCTTTTTTCCTGCAAGTATTTTCTTAACGTTTTTACGGGTAAAAAGAATCCGGGAGCTTTGATGCTGCTGCTTCTTTTCGGCAGCTGTCTGCCCGTTTATGCTTATGCCCAGACTTTCTATACTGACGGTGCTTCAATGCCCTTTGCGGTTATGGGGCTGGCGGTATTTCACAGGGCTTTAGGCGGGAAAGCTTCCAAATGGGTGAAGGCTTGCCTGTTTATTTTCGCAGGAATGTTGATAAGCATGGGCGAGACCATGAAGATCACTGGGATCATCTGCGTTATCGCGGCGATACTTGTTTATGTTTTCTCGGGTAAGCTGAAGGAAAGTATCAAGAAGGTTTTGCCCGGTGTGTTATTGGCTGCGGCGGGCTTTTGTCTGTTTTCTTTTGCCATGGAGGCGGCATCTTTGAAGTGTTCATGGTACAGGGACAAGGAGCTTTACAGCGAGCCGGTTATGGCGTACGTGGCAATGGGGCTTCGTAACGACGGGACTTATTATGAAAACAGAGAATTCAGGATCGCACTTGATGAGATCACTTATTCTGAGGATAAGGCGGCTTTTACCGGAGAGTATATCCGTGAGAATATTTCGGGGCTGTGGGATGCAGGTCATATCGCAGCCAAGGTGAGGGCCAATTATGCCAGCGGAAATCTGGGAGCAGGGGATTTTGCCAGATATTCGTACGGGGAAGATAACCTGCTGAACCGGATGTTTAATTACGACGGGGATCTGTACTGGTATGCGTGCAAGTACAACATGATCTTTATGTTTCAGATATATCTGGTAATGGCTGTGGGCGCATTTTATGGGGTCAGGCACCGTAAAGAAATAGTTTATGGGGTCAGGCACCTTGAACTGACGTTTATAGGTTATTTTGTATTTTTGTTTTTCTGGGAAGCCAACAACCGGCAGCTCTTTAATATGCTGCCGGTATTGATAACGGGATATGTGATGATGCTTGGAACCATCAGGGATGCAAAAAGAACTGTCCTAAGCGGGGAACCGGGTAAAGATAATGGATAAGAAAGCTAAACAGGAAAAACGATATATGGATATATGCATAGGCCTTGCGATATTTGTCACGGGCCTTGTGCTTCGTTTACTCTTTTTTAATTCCGGTTCTGCGGATACCTATGCCTTCGAACTGTGGTTTAAGTCGGTTCGGGAGGCGGACGGCTTGTCGGTGTTCAGGGATTTTCTGGGTGACTACAACGTGCCTTACATCGCTGTGATGTATTTTGTCACTAAGCTTCCTTTTTCCGATTTTGTATGCGTGAAGCTGGTTGCACTTATGTTTGACCTTTTGGGCCCTGTTGCAGGATACCTTATCGCATCGGAGCTTGCCGGGGAAGCCGGAAAGACGGGCGCATCCGTTAATCGTTTCGGGCTTTTGGGAATGGCGCTCATTTGGCTTTCTCCCATCACCATTGGAAATGCGGGCTATCAGGCACAGCTTGAAGCTATGTGGGCCTTTACCGGATTTCTTGCAGTTTACTTCTTCTGGAAAAAGCATCCCGCATGGGGCATGGTTTTCTGGGCGGTTTCTTTTGCCATGAAGCCTCAGGGCGTTTTCTTCCTTCCGTTTATCCTGCTGTATTATTACAGGTCGAGGTCATTCTCGGTGCTTCATTTTCTCATCGTTCCCGCTGTGATCCAGGTTCTCAGCATTCCTTCAATGCTTGCGGGAAATTCGTTTTTCTATTTCTGGAAATACTTCCTGGGGCAGCAGGGGCGCTATCCCTTCGTTTATTACTATTATCCCAACATCTGGATCTGGATGAGGGATCTTCCTTATTATGTGTTCGGAAAAGTGGGCATCGGAATGATGATCACGGCATTTGCGCTGGTAACAGTGGGATTTGCCACAAAGTGCAGGGAGAAGGGCTGGAAGCTTGTTAATGATTTAGAGCTTCTTGTGTGGTCTTTGATGACCTGCGCAATGTTCCTTCCTGCCATGCATGAGAGGTACAACTATCCTGCGGAGGTAATGCTGCCGGTACTTGCGGTCTTTGAAAAAAAATACAGGATCCCTGCCGCAGTCCTTGTGCTTTCCGGATTTTTGTGCAACGGAATGTCATATTACGGATGGGGAAAGCGTGAGTTTTACGGACTTTCCGTACTTAATATTTTCGTGTATGCCTGCCTGTGTTTTGGCGTGATAAGGACGCTTCGTTCCAAGCCGGAGAAAGGAGCGGGCGTATGACTAAATTTGAAAAGAAAATCCTGGACTGGCTTAAAGATCACAGGGTGGTTCTGGCGTATCTTGTCATCACCGTACTTAACCTGTATCTGAGAAAGGTTGCGGTTTGGTGGAACTCAGAAGGTATCGAGTGTTACTACGACGGGCATTCTCACATGGTCCAGGGGCAGTTGTGGTGGCTGATCATGAGGCTTGGGATGTTGTTTCCCATATTGCCGGTTCACTTTATGAAGTGGGTGGCAACTGTTGGGGATTTTGCCATGGCCGGAATCGGGGCCGTACTGATAAGCAGGAGTGCATGGAATGTCTCTGAAAAGAAAACGGGTAAAACCCCAGGGAGAGGTTTGGGCAAGAAAACTGTTGAGAACTCTTCCGTGCGCGGTTTGGCATTTTATGCGGTGGTTTTGATAATGCCTTTTACACTGATGAGAGGCATTGTATGGGGACTTACGGATTCTTTGGGAATTGCATGTGTGCTGCTATGGACGCTTCTTTTTAAGGCACATGGCAGAAGTAAGAGCGGGAAGTGTGCACTTGCAGCTCGCACCTTGGCGTATGTTTTGGCACTGCTGTTTTCCCCCGTACTTATAATCCCTTTCTGCATCGAAGGGATTGTGGCTTGTTATAAGAAGGAATCGAAGAAGGCGGGCGTTATTGCCTGCTCGATCCTTTGCACGGCTGTAGTAGCAGGCGTTCTAGGTATCATCAACGGTTTCGGGTTCGCGGAAGGCCTCCTCGGACAGGTGAATTTCATTAAATTTGAAGCCTTGAGCGGAGTAGTGTTTGCCGATATGAAAGTGTGGGCTATGGCACAGGCCGGAAACCTCGTGCTTCCCCTGGTGACGCTGGGACTGGTTCGGGTTTGTGATAGGTGACAAAATAGTAGCGTCCCCATTGTCGCCTTTATGGTATAATCCATATATGTCACGTTATAACCAAATATCAGGAGGTGCATTATGTTTGAACAGATCAAATTAAGCTATGAGACTAATGGGCTTGAGCCCGTTATGGACACCGCAACTGTAGAAACTCATTACGGCAAGCACCATGCCGCTTACACCAAGACTTTTAACGAGCTTGTTGAGAAGGCAGGCCTTACGGGAAAGAGCGCTGAGGAAGTTCTCGGCAGTCTTGATTCCGTAGCTGATGAAGCACTTCGTGCAGGCCTCAGAAACCAGGGCGGCGGATACCTGAATCACAACATATTCTTCGGACAGTTCAAGCCTGAAAGCGAGGCTAAGAAGGCTCCCGAAGGCGCACTTCTTGCTCAGATCGAAAAACAGTACGGAAGCGTTGACAAGCTCATTGAAGAGCTCAATGCACTTTCCGCATCTCAGTTCGGATCGGGCTGGGGATGGCTCGGCAAGAAAGCCGACGGCACTCTTGTAACTTACAAGACCGCCAATCAGGACAACTGCTACAGCTTAAAGATGGATTCTACTCCCATCCTTGCAATTGATGTCTGGGAGCATGCATATTATCTGAAGTATAAGAATCTCCGTGCGGATTATCTCAAGGCTCTTTGGAGCATCATTGACTGGAGCGTTGCGGAAGAGAGATATAAATAATTAATGTGACAGCGGGGACGCTTCATTTTTGTCACCGGATGACTAAAATGAAGCGTCCCGCTTTTACTGATGCAAAGAGGGGCAGCATGTCTATAAGTATTGCTTATCTGTTTACATTTTTGATCGCGATGACGGTCCTGCTGTTTATGATCACCTACGGTGACGGCTACAGTGTAAACCAGATCCTGCTTGTAGTTGTCATAGTCGTGGGTAATGCAGGGTATTTTCCGCTGTCTTTGTCGGATACTTTACCGGAAGCACTTCTCTCAACTACGATCACTTATGTCAGCGGATGCTTTGCGCCGATGCTCATGTTTGCCATTGCCTGCGAGATCTACAAGGTTCAGATCCCCGGGTGGATCCTCTGCATTATGTATGCGGTTCAGTTCGGAATATACTGCTGCGTCATGACTATCGGACGTCTTGATCTTTTCTATAGATCAGCCGAACTTCACAGAAACGGCGACATCGTCTATCTGACCAAAGTCTATGGTCCCATGCATACGGTCGAGATAATTACAATGTATCTTTATTTTGCACTTTTGATCCTTGTTTCCGCGGGAGTATTTCCTCACAAAAGAAGGATCTCCACGGCGGATTCGACCGCTATCTTTTTCTTGGAATTTTTTACCATTTCGGTTTATATCGCCCAGCGTATGGTGGGGCTTCAGGTTGAACTGATGCCTTTTGCATTTGATCTTGGGCTGGTTCTTCTCATGATCCCTATTACAAAACTGAATACCTATTCCATTACCGGAAACAATGAGATCATCCGGAATCGTCTTGAACAAAAGGGCTATATCTTTTTTGACAGGAAGATGCGATTCATGGGATGTAACGAGAAGGCTTACGAATTCTTCCCGGAGCTTAATGAATGGGAACTTGAAAGGAAGATCCCCGGCAAAGGCGGAAGGTTCAATACCTACCTGCGCCAGCCTTTTGCAAAATATCTGGAAAATGAAGACGATGATCTTCTGACCGGAAACTTCCTAATGAAGAATGAGAGATTTTTCTACAACATCGGTGTTATCCGCAACAAATCCAACAGAAAACAGGGTTATATTATCGAGCTTGATAACATACAAGGTCAGGTATGAGGCAGCACAGAAATAAGTATAAAAAGATAATAGACTACTTCTCGTATTGCTTTATCATGTTCACGGCCATAGTTTTTATTATGGCCTT
>JAEEXJ010000107.1 GCA_016291475.1 Lachnospiraceae bacterium
TGATTCCGAAGTTGTAAATGCCGTATCCGAATGCGGGCATAAGAGCCAGAATTACGGTCAGCATGATCAGCTGCGTAGTGGCCGCGCTCCTTATATGTGGATTTGATGATACCTTGGGAAGACTCATATATGTATCCTTCTTTGGAATTTATTTTTTACGCTTAGCGAGCTCGATCTTTCTCATGGACTTGATGTTCTGGGTAAGGGGCTGTTTTGCGGGACAAGCAAATGAACAGCATCCGCATTCGCAGCATTCCATACCGCCGTTGGCAACAAATCTCTCATTGTCATGAGCTTCGACCATGTCGGAGAGCTTACCGGGCATAAGACCTGCGGGACAAGCCTCGATACATCTGGAACAATTGATGCATGGAGTGGTCTCCGATTCGGCTACCTGGTCTTCTCTGAAAGCAAGAAGTGCGGTCGATGTCTTGGTTACGGGTACATCCGTGGTAAACATCGCAAATCCCATCATAGGACCGCCGCAGATGATCTTAGCGGGCTTAACCTTAAATCCGCCCTTCTGATCAATGAGCTCGGTATAAGACATTCCGCAGGGAACTCTCATATTACCGGGACTTCTTACCGCATCACCGCTTATGGTGACGATTCTTTCCATCAGAGGCTTTCCGAGAACAACCGCATTATAAATAGCGCAGATGGTATCTACGTTATTAACTATGCAACCGACATCTGCGGGAAGCATCTTGGAATTAACCTTCCTTCCTGTCGTTGCAAATATAAGTTGCCTCTCAGCACCCTGGGGGTATTTTGTCTTCAACTCCTTGACGCTGATGATGGTATCTTTTTTCGTAAGTTTAGTGAGATGTCCGATGCACTCGGGTTTGTTATCCTCAACACCGATAATTCCGTGCGCATCCGGGAAAAGAGAGAGCATAATGCGAAGTCCCTCTACAACCTTCTCTCCTTCCTCGATGATCCTGCGATAGTCGGAAGTAAGGTAAGGCTCGCACTCCGCAGCGTTTGCGATTATGTAGTCGATCTTGTCGGGCTCCTTGGGTGAAAGCTTAACGCTTGTGGGGAATCCGGCACCACCCATTCCGACGATTCCTGCCTTAGCGATCTTTGCGATTATCTCATCGCGGGAAAGCTTCTCCCAATCCTCGGCAGTCTCGTATTCGACTTCATTAAAGAGACCATCATTTTCGATGATGATGCTCTCTACCATATCGCCTGTTGCGACTCTTCTTTTTTCAATGTTTTTGACTATTCCTGAAACGGATGAATAGACGGGAGCAGAAACAAAACCGCCCGCTTCGGCGATCATCTGTCCTCTTAAGATCAGATCCCCTTTCTTAACGAGGGGCTTGGCGGGAGCTCCTATATGCTGGCTCAAAGGAAATACCATCTCATCGCCGGGCACCGCATCGATTATCGGTTTGTCCTTGGAGAGGTCCTTGCCGTCATAAGGGTGAATTCCGCCCTTGAAAGTAAATTTTGCCATTTCAACCCACCTGATTAGGTATTTTTACACACATAGATAATATACCGCAAAATATGCCATTTTTCCATACTCGGATGTTGAAAAAGAGCGTTGTATTTATATGATTTCACAGGTCAGTTTTCTTTTGCGTAGAATTGATAAATAAGGGCATTTTTGATATAGTTTTAGTTAGTTTAATCACCATTTTCCGTATAAGAGGCTATCATGAAAGAAACTACCCAGACTCTTGAAGAATTCCAGTCATCTTATGATATCGGTAAGTTAACCAATCCCGATTCCCTTCTTTTCATAGACATAGAGACTACCGGTTTTACAGCGAGAACTTCTTACCTGTATCTGATAGGCTGTGCATACAGATCGGATAATAAATGGTGCACCAAGCAGTGGTTTGCCGAAAAATATGAAGAAGAAAAAGATATCATCGAAGCCTTCTTCGATTTTGCAACAGAGGGCGGATATGATACCTTCATTCATTTCAACGGAAATCAGTTTGATCTTCCTTATCTGACTCAGAAGATCGCATCACTGGAACTTGACCTTTCGATCGATTCTTTTAACGGGATCGATCTGTACAAAAGAATAAGCCCCTTAAAGCATTTGCTGGGGCTTACTTCGCTTAAGCAAAAATCCATCGAGAAATTCTTAGGGATAGACAGAGCCGACGTCTTTTCCGGAGGAGATCTTATCGGAATCTATCACGACTATGTAAATAATCCTTCGGAATTTGCATGCAATTCTCTTCTCCTCCACAATGAGGATGATTTAAAGGGAATGATCCGGATCCTTCCGATGCTTTCATATTGCGATATGGTATCCGGAAAAATCAGGGTAAGCAAGGTTCATGCCGATACCTACACTGATTACAACGGACAGACTCAAAGTGAGATAATCATGAGCGTTAAACTGGAATCTCCTATTCCCAGAGCCATCGCTTCATTTGCTCACGGGTGCTACATCAAGGCAGATGGCGAAGATGCTCAGATAAAAGTTCCTCTCTATAACGAAGAGATGAAATACTTCTATGCGGGATATCATGATTATTATTATCTTCCCGAAGAAGATACGGCGCTTCATAAATCAGTCGCTTCTTTTGTAGATAAGGACCACCGCACTCAGGCAACCGCAGCAACCTGCTACACCAGAAAGACTTCCAGCTATCTGCCTCAGTGGGATACCCTCTTCGAGCCCCTATTCAGAAGAGAATACCACAGTACTGATCAGTTCTTTGAACTTACGGATGATCTTAAGCGTGACAGAAACGCATTCAACAAATATGCGGCACACATCATAGCCATGCTGGCATCTACATATTAGAATTCAAAAGGAGCGGTTCATCTGAACCGCTCCTTAATACTTAGAAATGATAATCTATGCCAATCTCTTTCATGATTGCATTAGCTGTATAACCTTTGCAGGCTTTTGAGAATTAAGTTCAAGTAATTCAGGGATTGCACTGCCGACTCTTTTTATTTTTCTCTCAAGGTTTTCCGTAGTAGAAAGAATTCTCTCTGGTATAACCGATATCTTTGTAATTAACTATCTGCTCGGTGGAACCGATGAACAGGAATCCGCCGGGCTTTATTGATGTAAAGAACTTTCTGAATACCTCGTCCTTAGCTTCATCGGTAAAATAGATAAGAACATTTCTGCAAACGATCATATCGTAATTGGTATCATATCTGTCTTTGAGAAGATTATGCTCACTGAATTTAACATGAGCCTTGATATCATCGGATATCTTATAAGAAGGTCCAACCTGAGTGAAGTATTTCTTCTTAAACTCGTCAGGAACATTTGCGATGGACTTTGCATCGTACAGACCGACCTTAGCCTTGGCAATAACCGTCTTATCAAGGTCGGTAGCAGTGATCATTATATTGGAGAGCGGAACATGTTTTGAAAGGGCCATAACAAGCGAATAGGGCTCATCACCGGTTGAACAGGCAGCGCTCCAGATCTTTAACCTGGTACCGAATTTTTTAACCAGTGCAGGGATAACTGTCTTATCCATATATTCCCACTGATCGGGATTACGATAAAACTCGGATACATTAATTGTAATGTAATTAATGAATTCATCAAAAAGAGGTTTTTGAGACTTTAGAGCTGCGACATAGTTATCATATCCGACGATCTTGTTTTTCATGATAAGATTGTCGATCCTTCTCTTCATCTGCTTTTCCTTGTAGGAATTCAGATCAATGGAGGTCATCTTAAGAATTTCTTTTTTAAAATATTCGTAATCGACAGCCATACTTCAAAACCTTCGAAGCAAAAGCTTCCCCTTTCATATAATATAGATAATCATATCATGAAATAGATTTTACCGCTACAACAAAGAACCGGGCAGGCTGACAGCCTACCCGGTCTTCATATCTCCATTTGGAAATACACCCAATTTTTTCGCTTAATTACTGCTCTTCGCTGATTGCTGCCTCGATATCAACGGGAACCTCATCTGCGTTCTCGTCAGCATCGGGAGCGGTAAGAGCCTTTACTGAAAGGGAGATCTTGTGATCTGCTTCGTTGAAATCAACGATCTTAGCGGTAACTTCGTCACCAACCTTAAGAACGTCTGAAGGCTTTTCAACACGATCCTTGGAAATCTGAGAAACATGAAGAAGTGCATCAACACCGTTCTCAATCTCTACGAATGCGCCGAAATCGGTCATACGAGCAACCTTACCGGTTACGATCTTGCCGATGGCGAATTTATCGTTAGCATCCTTCCAGGGATTCTCATCATCAAACTTAAGTGAAAGTGCGATCTTTGTTCCGTTGATATCCTTAACAAGAACCTTGAGATTATCTCCGATGTGGAAGTTCTTCTTGGGATTCTCAACTCTTCCCCAGCTCATCTCTGAGATGTGAAGAAGTCCGTCTGCTCCGCCGAGATCAACGAATGCGCCGAAATCGGTAACGTTCTTGACAACGCCGTCTACGATATCGCCAACCTTGATCTTGCCAAGGAGTGCCTTCTGCATCTCTTCCTTCTTAGCTGCAAGAAGCTGCTTACGGTCACCGATGCATCTTCTCTTGTGAGGGTTGTACTCAACAACAACGAAGTCGATTTCCTGTCCGAGATACTTGCTGAGATCTTTCTCATAGCTGTCGGAAACAAGGCTTGCAGGGATGAAGATTCTGGTTCCGTCAACTTCAACGGTGATTCCGCCCTTAAGGATAGCGGTAACCTTAGCGGTAAGAACTTCCTGATTATTGAAAGCTTCTTCGATACGCTGGTTAGCCTTCTCCTGCTGAACTCTCTTATAGGATACGATAACCTGGCCTTCACGATCGTCAACCTTGAGAACTTTAACCTCAAGCTTATCTCCGGGCTTTACAGCCTTTGTAAGGTCGACACTGTTATCGTTGGTATATTCGTACTTGCTTAAGATACCGTCTGACTTGCAGCCGAGATCAAGAATGATCTCTTCGGGCTTAACATCAAATACTGTGCCTTCGACTACCTCTCCTGTATGTAATATGATCTTCTTTGATTCCTGCTCTTCCAGTAATTGTTCAAAAGTCATTTCCTCTGACATATTTTTGAACCTCCTCGATAATATTTTGCGGAGTGGAAGCCCCCGCGGTGATGCCGATCAGATTTACAGATTCAGGTAGTTTAAAAGTTACAAGATCATCCGGTTTCTGTATACAGACCGTATTCGGACAGTTTTCAGATGCTATTTCATAAAGTCTTCGAGTGTTGGAACTCGCGCTCCCCCCTATGACTATCATCGCGTCTGCCGTTTTGGAAAGGACTTCGGCTGCATCCTGCCTGTCCTTCGTTGCGGAACATATAGTGTTCACAACGTTAGCATTATAACCTTTTTTATTAATTATTTCAACAATTTGTGAAAATTTTCTGTGTTGAAATGTTGTTTGTGCGACAACTGTGATATCCCCCACAACATCAAGCTTCCCGGCTTCCTCATCGGTCTTGATGACTTTGTATGGTCCGTCGCACCATCCGCATATGCCGATGATCTCGGGATGAGCGGGATTTCCGACAATAACGATATATTTGCCTTCTCTGCTTTCTTTGAGTACTATGTCATGTATTCTCTGAACAAAAGGACAGGTAAAATCCGCAGTTTCACAGCCTTTTTCTTCAAGGATCTTATAAATATCCCTTCCGATTCCGTGAGCCCTGATCACAACGACCGCATCAGGTTCAAGATTCAAAGATACAAGTGATTCTTTATCCGGAATAACCTTAACTCCTTTGCTCTCAAGGTCCGATACAACTGTCTCGTTATGAACCACGGGGCCGTATGTATAAATCGGTCTTCCGCTCTTCAATTGTTCATATACACCGTCCACGGCTCTTTTTACACCGAAGCAAAAGCCGCAGGGATCCGCTAATCTTACTTCCATATGATTTCCGCAATCACTTATTTACAAAGTGAACAGATCTTTTCAACAACTTCATCAATTGTCATGTCGGATGTATCTACCAAAATTGCATCTTCTGCCTGCTTAAGAGGCGATATCTCGCGTGTCATGTCCCTGTGGTCGCGCTCTTCGATATCCTTCTTGATCTCTTCAAAGTTCGCGTCCTCGCCCTTCTCCAGAAGTTCCTTAACGCGGCGACCGGCGCGCACCTCCGATGAGGCAGTAAGATAGATCTTAACATCGGCATCAGGCATAACAACGGTACCGATATCACGGCCGTCCATGATAACTCCACCGCGCTCCGCAAGGCCTCTTTGAAGTGAAAAGATCTGAGCTCTTACTTCAGGCACCGGGCTTGTGATCGATGCAGTATTACCGACTTTTTCTTCGCGAAGTCTTCCGGTCACATTGACAGAGTTCAGATATACATTCTGAATTCCGTCTTCGTATTTGATATCGACATTTGCACCCTTGCATTTATCCGCAACAGCCGCTTTGTCATTAACGTCTATACCGCTTTCAAGCAGATAAAGAGCAACTGCTCTGTACATTGCACCGGTGTCCACATAGACAAGTCCGAGTTTTTTGGCAACAAGTTTTGCTATTGTGCTTTTACCTGCACCTGCAGGTCCGTCGATTGCAACATTCATGATAATTCTCCGTTTTCTGTTAAATATTCTCTGCAGGATCTTCCGGCCAAAAATCCGGTAGACCATGCTATCTGCAGGTTAAAGCCTCCGGTAAGTGCATCAAGATCAAGTGCTTCTCCCGCAAAAAACAAACCGTCGCAAAGTTTCGACATCATTGTTTTGGGGGACACTTCCTTTACGCTGATACCGCCCTTTGTAATAATGGCCTCTTCAAATCCCCTTGTTCCCGTAACATGAATTTCCAGGTCCTTGAGGAGATGAACCAATTTCTTACGTTCTTCTTTTTTGATATCACCGCACTTTTTATGCTCTTCGATACCTGACAATCTTGCAATGACAGGAATCATCTTAGCGGGAAGAAGCGAAGGAAGCATATTGATAAAATGCTTCTCGTGGTTATCCGAAATTTCTCTGAGAATCCTCTCATCCAGAACATCTTCCGATAATGCGGGTTTCAAGTCAAGATGAACTATACAATCATCCGATTTTCTCTTGTAATAATACGAACTTGCGGAAAGGATCATGGGACCGGTGATTCCGAAATGAGTAAACATCATCTCGCCGAAGTCTTCATATATCAGCTTTCCCGCACTGTACATCTTAAGGCCCGTGTTCTTAAGCGAAAGTCCCTGAAGATCCTTGCACCACCCTTCGGAAGTCACAAGAGGAACAAGTGAGGGCTTAAGATCAGTTACGGTATGACCGAAGCCTCTCGCAAATTCAAATCCGTCACCTGTAGAACCGGTTGCAGCGTAGGACACTCCGCCGGTAGCAACTATCACGGCATCCGCATTTTCTTTTTTTCCGTTTGAAAATATAACATCAAAGCTTTCGCCTGACTTTTCAATACGTTTAACTTCACTGCGAAGCCTGACATCAACACCTGCTTTATCCAGCATATTTGATAGGGCTTTGATAACGTCCGATGAATGATCGCTTACGGGGAACATTCTTCCGCCGCGTTCTTCCTTCACCTTGCATCCTTCGCTTTCAATATCACGAATAATGTCGTTGTTATCGTAAGCCTCAAGGGCACTGTACATAAACTTCGGATTAGTCATTATGTTTTTCATGATAACCGAAGTATCAGCGGAATTGGTGATATTGCATCTTCCCTTTCCGGTGATGAACAGTTTCTTTCCCAGCTTTTCATTTTTTTCCAGGAGGATTACTTTCGTATTATCTCCTGATGCTGAAACGGCGGCCAGCATTCCTGCAGGACCGCCCCCGATTACAATTATCTTATTCATCTGCGGATTCTCCGCCCTGTTTTCTCAAAGAGTAATTGAGAATGGGATCGTCATCGATAAAGTCAATCTCATCATTGAGATATACCTGATAATCATTCCAAACAGATTCAAGCATCTTAAGGTTCTTTCTGATCTGCTCGGGAGCTTTGATACAGAGAGCGACAACTATAGCGTTGATAACGGAAAGAGGTGCCACAAGGGAATCGACGATGGAAACCATATCCGAACGTGCATAAAGATTGCAGGTCGAATAAAGGGTCATAGGCGAATGAGCCGAGTCTGTGATGGCTATCACCGATGCTCTTCTGTCATTGGCAAATTCCATTGCCTTAAGAGTTCTCATAGAATATCTGGGAAAACTGATTCCGACAAACGCATCCTCTTCGTTGATCCTGATCATCTGCTCAAAGGTCTCTGTAACGGATGTGGTATTGAGCAGTACGCATCCGGGACGGACCATATTGAGATAAAAATGAAGAAATGCCGCAAGAGGTTCATTGGAACGAAGTCCCATGATATAAACGTTTCTTGCTCTGAGAAGAATATCAACGGTAAGATCGAAGGCACTGGGATTAAGTGTCTTGATGGTATCCTTGATTTTCTCCATATCAGCATTTAGAACAGATGTAAGTATCTCGGACTGAGATGATCTTCCATACTTCTCATCGATCTTCTGAACAGAAGAGAGTTTGTTCTTAACACATTCTACGAGAGCTTTCTGAAAATCGGGATAGCCGTCATAACCCAGAGCTGAAGCAAATCTTACGATGGTAGATTCAGACACCCCGGTTTCTTTGCCGAGTTCTGCTGCGGTCATAAATACCGCTGTCTCGTATTCGTTCTGTATATAAAATGCAATTTTTTTCTGGCTCTTACTCATACGAGGGATCATGTCTTTGATCCTGATGAGCACATCACCTTTTAATTCCATAAAATTTCCTTTAACTCAAAAAGAGTCAGTGAGATGTGTCCCACTGACTCACTTAATTATACTAAGAATGAATTATATGCTTTCTCGAGAAGGGACATCGTCTCTTCATCGGTAAGATCATAATCACCTGAAAGAGTCATACATGCCGCACCGTGTATGAAGATCCACATCTTCATGAACATGCTGCCGGGATCGCTACATCCGAGTTCTTTCGCCATGTTGATCTCCGCAACTACATTTCCTTCCGCTCCGTTTAAGAGCTCATACATAGAAATCCTGCCGGGTTTTGCATCAACAAAAAGAAGTCTGAAAAGATTCTTTTCTTTTCTCGCAAAGGCTATATAAGCCATTCCCAGATTGGTGAAAGGAACCTTGCCTACGCGATCGAATGCCGCATAATAATCTCTGAAGAACTGTACGGACTTATCATAAACTGCAGCCTGGAGTTCCGACATGTTCTTATATACCCTGAAAATGGGCTGTGTGGAACATCCTGCCTTTTCTGCGACGTGACGAGCGGTGATGGAGTCTGCACCAAGCTCCCTAGTCATTTCAAATGCTACTGAGAGGATCCGGTCGATGGTTATACTTTCTTTACGTGCCATGTAGATTCTTTCCTAACTTTGATTTACAGATTATCTTGAAGTGTCGCCACAGAAAAGTGACGATTGTTATTTTACCATAAAAGGCTACTAAGTCAAGGTTTCACGCAATGTTTTTCAAACATATTGTGACAAAATAAAACCCCGGGCTTTATCTGCCCGGGGTAATGATCATTTCCGGTCATCAAACAGGATAAGCCTTGTTGTCCTTATCTGCGATCTTTACATCTACACCGGTCTCCTGAGCCTGACGATACTTGAAGAAGTCAGTAGCAACCTGAGGGAACAGTGCGTATGAAAGCACGTCCTCATCCTGCTTCTTCCACTCTTTCATCTCAGCCTCGATGGAAGCAAGTTCAGGCTCGGTATGTCCGGTAGCCTCTGCACTTCTTGCAGTCGAACGCTTCTCGCCGGGGATGACCTTATCGATAACTTCCTGATTCATAGGCTTAACGGTCTGACCATAGTTACCGCGAAGGAGATCCTTGAACTCACCGGTAGCCATCTTATAACGCTCACCCATAAG